>CAZZYS010000056.1:0-18900 GCA_964658285.1 uncultured Verrucomicrobiota bacterium | reverse complement strand
CCGGTTCGTTGCTAGGTAAACCTCGCGCTGCGTTTGCGGCGCGAGGTTTTGCTTTTTAGGTGACGGCCTCTCAAACCCCAGCGGGTGCGCGTCGAAACGGACGGGTGTTGCATGGAAATCCGACCTTGATCCGCGAATTTCCACATGTGTATGATCGACATCGCCCGGTTGGCGAAGAATCCGATCTATCGTCCGCAAATCATCGGTTCGAGACCGATGGCCGACCCTCCCTCGGCCACGGATGCCAATGGGTTCCCCTCACCTGACCAAAAAATGATCCGCCGTTTCCTCCTTCGCTGTCTCGCCTTGGCCGTCGCTCTCGGCACGCTGCCTCTCTCCGCCGCCCCGGTGTCGCCGCACGAGCATCTGTCGCTCGACGCCAACTGGAAATTTCACCTCGGCGACGACTGGCCGAACGCCCTTTATCTCAACAAAGCCGGCATCAACAAGGGGGCGGCGAGCGCGAATTTCGACGATGCCGCCTGGCGCACGGTCAACCTGCCGCACGACTGGGCGGTCGAGTTGCCCTTCGACCCGGCGGCGGACGTGGGTCACGGTTTCAAGCCGGTCGGCCCCGCGTTTCCCGCGACGAGCGTCGGCTGGTATCGCCGCACGCTCGACTTGCCGGAGACGGACAGCGGCAAGCGCATCTGGCTGCAATTCGACGGCGCGTTCCGCGACACGACGCTTTACGTCAACGGCTGGTTCGTCGGCCATTACGAGAGCGGCTACTATCCCTTCCGGGCGGACATCACGGACCTCGTGCGGTTCGGCAAAAAGAACACGATTGCCGCGCGCGTGGACGCGAGTCGGTTCGAGGGTTGGTTTTACGAGGGCGCGGGCATCTACCGGCACGTGTGGCTCGATAAGACCGAGTCGGTCGCCATCGCGGGCGACGGCATCTTCGTGTACAGCCGGTTCCCCGGCAACGTGCCCGGGGGCGCGGCGGAACTGCACGCGGAAGCCCGTTTGACCAACGCGCTCGACCGGCCGGTGGAGGCGAGCATCGTGCACGCCTTCTTCGATCCGAACGGGGCGGCGGTCGGCGAAATGAAGGAGACGGTGAACGTCGCGCCGCTCTCGCAAAGCGACTTTTCCACCGACGGCGCGAACCAACACCTCGCCCTGGACAAATACCAACTCTGGTCGCCGGAATCGCCGAGGCTCTACAAGCTGGTCACGACCGTGTCGGTCGAGGGAAAAATCGTGGATCGCCAGGAGACCGCCTTCGGCCTGCGCACGATGGCCTTCGACGCCAACCAGGGCTTTCTGCTCAACGGCAAGCACTACGAAATCTGCGGCACCTGCAACCATCAGGATCACGCCGGGGTCGGCGCGGCGTTGCCGGACGCGCTGCAATATTTTCGCGTGGCGAAGCTCAAGGAATTCAGCAACGCGTACCGCACGGCGCACAACCCGCCGACGCCGGAATTGCTCGACGCGTGCGACCGCCTCGGCCTGCTGGTGATGGACGAGAGCCGGACGCTCGGCAGCGACGAGGCGAACCTGCGGCGCTGGGAAACGCAGGTGCGGCGTGACCGCAACCACGCGAGCGTTTTCCTCTGGAGCCTTTGCAACGAAGAAGCCATGCAGGTCGATCCGAACGGCGGCCGGGTCGGCGCGACGATGCAGGCGTTGGTGAAAAAACTCGACCCGACGCGCGCGGTCACCGCGGCCGAGAGCGTGGGCGACATCTTCACCGGCCTGCCGGGCACGCTGGAAGTGCGGGGCTGGAACTACAACATCAACCCGGACCGCGCGCCCTCGGTGGAAAACTATCACGCCAAGCATCCCGACCAACCCAACATCGGCAGCGAGCAGGGAAGCAACCTGGGCGCGCGGGGCATCTACACGAGCGACCCGAAGCAGGGTTACGCCAGTTGCCGGTTGGGCGGCATCGAAAAATGGTGGCCGTTCTTTGCCGAGCGCCCCTGGCTCAGCGGTGCGTTTGATTGGACAGGTTTCGACTACCGCGGCGAGCCGTCGCCGTCCAACCGCTGGCCCGCCATCAGCTCGCAATATGGAGTCCTGGACACCTGCGGCTTTCCCAAGGACAATTACTATTACCTCCAATCCTGGTGGACGAACAAACCGGTGCTGCACCTTGAGCCGCATTGGAACTGGCCGGGGCAGGAAGGCAAGGAGATCGAGGTGGATGCGTTGAGCAACGCGCCGGAGGTCGAGTTGTTTCTCAACGGCCAGAGCCTCGGACGCAAACCGGTGCCGCGAAATTACCACGCCGAGTGGAAGGTCCGATACGCGCCGGGAACATTGAGCGCCAAGGGTTACGACAAGGACCGCGTCGTCTCGGAAATAACGGTCGAAACGACCGGCGCGCCGGTGTCGGTGGAGTTGACGCCCGACCGGACGAAAATCAACGCCGACGGCGAGGACGTGAGCGTTTTCACCGTGGCGGTGAAGGATGCCAACGGCCGCGTCGTACCGACCGCAATGAACACCATCCATTTTGAACTCGCGGGCGCGGGCCGCATCATCGGCGTCGGCAACGGCGATCCGAGTTGCCTCGAACCGGATACCTACGTGGCCCAGCCGCAGACGAAATCGGTCCCCGTGCAAGGGTGGCGCTGGAAGCTCGGCGAACTGCCGCGACGCCGCGAGATCGTCCCGCCGGAGGCGGCGGCAGACTTCGACGATGCGTCATGGACCGCGCTCACGCCGCCGCCCACGCCCGGACCGAGTGGGGTGGTGCCCGAGAGAGAAGCCGCTACTTTCCGCACGCATCTGCAGCTCACGAAAGAGGAGTTGGCCAATCCCGGGGTCCAGCTTCGCTTTGCCGGCCTGGGTGACCACGGACTGTTGTATGTCAATGGTCAGCGCATCGCCGAAACGCACGAATGGACGCCGCAGCCTCCGTTCGAGATGCATCGGTCCTTGCACGAGGGCGATAACGTCATCGTCGTTTTTGTGTCGAAGGAATCGCCGAAAGGCGACTTCAACACGGCCGTGAGTCTCGATCTGACCGGCGCGCCCGTGATGCCGCCGGCTCCCTGGACGCGCAGCGCTTTCAACGGCCTGGCGCAAGTCATCGTGCAATCGACGAGAGAGCCCGGCACGCTCACGCTCACCGCCACCGGCGAAGGCTTGAAACCCGCCGCCGTCCCGGTGCAAAGCCAGCCGTGCGCCCCGCGCCCGAGCGTGCCGTGAGGGATGCACCCGCGCGTCTTTCCCGCCTCGGCAATTCTTCGTTGATCCAGCCGTCTCACGCTCATGGACACATTTGAACAGCCAAACCGCCGCGCATTTCTCAAGAGGGTACTGGCCGTGTCGGCAACGGCACTTCTCGGAGTTCCCCGCCGCGCCCTTTCGGCGACGCCCGATCCTGCCGAGCAGCGGCGGCAGGGAAAACTGGGCGTGCTGCTGGTGGGCCTCGGCGGATTCAGCAGTGCGAGCATCGCCCCGGAACTCGCCTCGTCGCAAAACGTGTATTTCGCCGGTGTCGTGACGGGCGATCCGGACGGGAAGGGTCGCCGTTACGCCGCGCAGTACGGATTCCCCGAGAAAAACATCTACACGTATGACCAGATGCCACAACTGGCCGACAACAGGGACGTGGATATCGTGCATGTCGTCACGCCCAACGGCCTCCATGCCGCGCACACCATCGCGGCGCTCCAGGCCGGCAAGCACGTGATGTGCGAGAAGCCGATGGCGATCAGCAGTCACGAATGCCAGGCCATGATCGACGCCGCCAAGCAGGCGGACCGTTACCTGGGCATCGACTACCGGCTCCACTTCGAGCCGCACCACCTCGAAATGATGCGGTTGGCGAAAGAGAAGGTGTACGGAGCGATCACCTCCATCTCGACGGAGTTTTCCTGGCATCGCGGGAACGGCAAACCGTGGCTTTCCGACAAACGGCTCGCGGGCGGAGGGGCCATGTTCGACACGGGCGTCTACAGCATCCAGGTGGGTTGTTACATCGCGGGAGCGACGCCGGTGGCCGTCACGGCGTTTCCGAGCGCGACCGATCCGGGCTATCCGCCGGGCATGGAGGAAACCATGAAGGTCAACTTCGAGTATCCCGGCGGCGTCACGCACGAGGGGCGGGCCAGCTACGCGTCGGGCAAAGAGGAATTGGTGGTGCACGCCGAGCGCGGGAGTTTCTCCTGCACGGGAAAGTCCTTTTCGCAGAGCGCCCACGCCAAGCCGACGCCGAAGCAGATCGTGCTGCCGGACGGCACCAAACCCGAGCTGGCCGACACCCTGCAACTCGCCGTGCTCCATGATCGTTTTGCCGAGGCGATCCGCACGAAGCAACCTTTCGCGTGTCCGGGCGAGATGGGTTTGCGGGACATCCGTATTCTGGAGGCCATCTACGAGTCGGCCGCCACGGACAGCAAGCGCATCATGGTCGCATAATCACCGATGCCTTCCAGACACATCCGCCTCGCGGAACTCAAAGCCTGGATCGACCAACGGCGTGATTTCGTTCTCATCGACACGGGCCTCCAGGAAGATTTCCAGGCGGTGCGTCTGCCGCAGGCGCAAAACGCTTGCGTGTTCGAGGTGACCTTCCTTGCCCAGGTCGCCGCCCTGAACGGGGTGCGCGGTGAGACTCCTGGAGCTTCGCCGAAGAGCGAACCGCGCCACGATGCGACCATCGTCGTCTACGGAGCGAGCGAGCGATCCCTCGCGTCGGCCACGGCGGCCGAAAAACTGGTGGCTGCCGGGTACGAATCGGTCTTCGAATTCCGGGGCGGCCTGGCCGAGTGGCAAGCGGCCGGAGAGCACGTGGAGGGCAGCGGAGTTTCCACCGATCCGCCCGCCCTGGAAGACCGGGCTTACGCCGTCGATCCCGAGCAGAGCATGGTGGGTTGGGTCGGGCGCAGCCTGGTGGGCACGCACAGCGGAACGATGGCGCTCCTGCCTGGCGGGACGATCACGCTGCACGGGGCGCGCGTGGTCGCGGGAAGATTCGACCTCGACATGGCCAGCATCCGCGACGTGGACCTCACGGACACGAAAATGAAGCAGATGTTGCACGACCACCTGGCCAGCGATGATTTCTTCGACGTGGCCAGGTATCCGACGGCGTCCTTCCAGTTGGAAGGCGCGACGGAAATTGCCGGAGCCACCCCGGGCGAGCCCAATTATACCGTCCGCGGACGTTTCACGCTCAAGGGGGTGAAAAAGCCGCTGGCCTTCCAGGCGATGATCGGTCGCTCGCCGACGGGCGACGGCAGTCTGGTGGCGCGGGCCAACTTCGATCTGGATCGCACCGAGTGGAACGTGCTCTACGGCTCGGGGAAATTCTACGAGAAGCTCGGCCGGAATCTGGTCAGTGACCTCATCACTCTCGACCTGAAAATCGTGGCTCGATGATTCTGTTTTGCAGGAAAGAAGACTCAGCCTCACGCTCGGAGGAGTGTACGTCGTTGGCAGAGTGGCGGGAGGCGACCGAATCGGCGAAAGTCGATGCCTCCGCCACATGAGCAGATTCGTTTTCGTTCTCGTTACTGTCACTGCCTTTCTGACCGGCGGGGCAGCGCCTGCCTACCCCGACCCGGCCATCACCACGCCTGCGCACCACGCGAAACTCGCGTCATCCCTGGCGCGGGCGGAATCCGCCTGGCAGCAGATGGCTGACCCGGCGACGGCAGGCGACTCTCTCGCCGAGGCCGAGGCCCGTTATGCCGCCGCCACGACCGCCGTCGTGGACGAGATCAACGTGTCCGAGCGGGGTCTCGCCGCCGGGCCCGCCTGGGATTGGCGGGCGTTCGGCTCCAGCCGCATCCGGGCAGGTGATTACCTGCTCGAACTCGCCCCGCCCGACACGACCGACGGCGCGTGGAAGCGCGGCGTGTTCGACCGGATCGAGACCATCCACCACCCGCATCGCAACCGGGCGGTGCCAGGGAGCCTGCGCGGGGGCATCGGCGCACCGGTGCTGGCCGTCCGCGATGCAACCGGGGATCGGCTCGCCCGTGAGCCGGGCTTCCCCGCACGGGGCTACCATTTGCCCGGCACCGTCGTGCTGGACTTTTCTTCCGCTGGCGAACGAAGCACCGGGACCAATAGTCCGCGCCGCGTGAAATTGGAGGTTCTCGACCCACGGCAAGGCGTCGAGAAACGCCTCGGCGAGCACCGCACCCTGCCGGTGGCGGCGGACTTCGCGACGCCGGTCAACGAAGAAGTCGGCACCCATGTCTTCGGATTGCTGTCGTTTCTGGGATTCTTCCGGCCGCAGCGGGCGCTCGAATACGGTGGACTCTACTCTTTCGGCCCCTTCGATCCCACGAAGGTCCCGGTCGTTTTCATCCACGGGTTGAACTCCGATCCGTCGATCTGGAAGAATGCCACCACCGATCTCCTCGCCGACCCCGAGATCAGCCGCCACTACCAGTTCTGGTATTATTTCTACCCGACCGGGGTGTCGGCCATCGCTTCCGCGCACCGCCTGCGCGACGCGCTCGACCGGATGCGCGCGGCCTACGATCCCGCCGGCAACAACCCGAACATGAACAAGCTCATCCTCGTGGGCCACAGCATGGGCGGGCTGCTCGCGCACCTGTTGGTGATCGATTCCGACCGTGCCTTCTACGATGCCTACTTCGGCGTTCCCCTGGAAAAACTGCCTCTCCCACCGGCCACCCGGGAAACGATCCGGGGCAATCTTTTCTTCACGGCCCGGCGCGACGTGGACGAGGTTATTTTCATCTGCACCCCGCACCGTGGCAGCCGCCTGGCGGACTGGGGCATCGTGCGGATCCTGGCCAAGCTCATCGCCATCCCCGAGAAGGTCTTGCAGCTTTCCACGCAAATCCTGGCGCTCAACGTCGAACTGCTCAACCCGTCCCTGCGCCATTCGGGTCTGCCGGGATTCTCGGTCATCGACTCGCTCTCACCGCGCAACCCGTACTTCCAGGCCATCGAAAAACAGACGATCCGGCGACCGTTCCACAGCCTCATCGGAGACCGCGGCCGGGGCGACACGCCGAACAGTTCGGATGGCGTCGTGGGTTATGCCAGTTCGCACTGGGACGGCGCACGCAGCGAGCAGATCGTCCCCTTCGGCCACAGTTGCACGGGCCGACCGCTGGTTTTCGAGGCGGTGCATCGACTCATCCGGGAGGAGATGACCGGCGCGAAACCGGAACCGCACGGTCGAGCCAGGCGCAAACCCGGCCGCTTCCGCTCGGGGCGTGATTCGGCCGGAGCTTATCAGCCGTCCGATTTCGCGGTGGACGCCTGGTAGATGCTTTCGATGGCCTCATCCAATTCCGAGTTGAACTCGGCATCGGACTGTTGCGCGGTCAGACCTTCCAGCAGCGCGCGGGAGAAGCTTGCGATCATTCCCCGATCATGGCGGAGACGCTCGTTGCCTTCTTCTCTGGAATAACCACCTGAAAGGGCAAGCACCCGCACCACGGCGGGGTGGTTGACGCATTCGAGATAAAGATTGGCTTGTGTGGGGATGGTGAGCTTGAGGAAAACCGATTGCCCGGCCGGGAGCTGTCCCAACTTTTCGAGCAGCGACGCTTTCAACAGCTCCTCGGCCCTGGCTTTTTCGGGACAGTGGATGTCGACCTCGGGCTCGATGATCGGCACCAGGCCGGCGGCACTGATCTGTGCCGCGATTTCAAACTGCTGGTTCACGATGTCCCGAATCCCGGCTTCGTTGGCCTGTTTGATGAGCGAGCGCATCTTGGTGCCAAAGATGTGTTTGGCCTTGGCCTTGGCCAGCAACGCGGCCAGCCCGGGCATCGGCTTCATCAACTGCACGCCGTCCTTCTCCGCCGCCATGCCTTCATCGACCTTGAGGAATGGCACGACCTCTTTGACCTCCCAGAGGTAGTCGGCGGTCGGGCGGCCTTCGATTTCGCGGTCCATCGTGTTTTCGAACAGGATGGCACCGAGAATCCGTTGCCCAGAAAAAGAAGGGCTTGTGATGATCCTCGCGCGCATCTGATGCACGAGCGCGTACATGCCTTCCTCGTCCGTCCAACTCCCCTCCTTGATGCCGTAGGCAGCCAGCGCCTTCGGCGTGCTGCCCCCGCTCTGGTCCAGGGCCGCCACGAACCCGGGGCTCGCCTTCATTTTCTCGAACTGCTCGTTTGTGGTCGTCTCGTTGTCGTACATAGGAAAAATTGATGTTGTCGTGCCGTCTGCGAATCGTCGCATCCGTTCCAAGCGTCTAACATACCACGTCTTTCAGCATTGCCAGAGGGGGTTGTGCTCGTAGGCAAACTTACGCCACACCAAGCGTTGAAAACTGCCGCATCTGCGCCGTCCAACGCACAAGATCGGTCAGCAGATGTTGCACATGCTCTCTCGTCTTTTCGTCCACTAATTTTCCCTGTGCATCGAACCGCTCGGCGGCATTGCCGATCATGACTTCCGGCTGGTTCAACGGAAAGAGATTTAGGGAGACGCAAATCTGGCGCAGATGGTATTGCGCCCGGACGGTTCCCATCGTGCCGCTGGAAGCGCCCATGATGGCGGCTGGCTTCCCAGCCCATGCGCTGTCGCCGTAAGGACGCGATGCCCAATCGATCGCGTTTTTCAACACGCCGGGAACCGAGTAGTTATATTCGGGCGTCACAAAAAGAATCGCGTCCGCCGCGCGAACCCTCCTTTTCAGTTCTACCACGGCGGCGGCCGGCGTCTGCTCGTCGTCCTCGTTGAAGACCGGAATGCCGTCGAGCTCGAAAATATCGAGCGTGACGCCTTCGGGTAACAGTTCGGCAGCGGCGCGCAAAGCGGCACGGTTATATGATTGACGGCGAAGACTGCCGGCGATGCCAAGGATAGTCATTGAATGATTCATGGGATGTTCTCGTTCTGTTGATGCGTTGCTTGGTTACATTCATTTGCGTCCAGAAAGCATTGAACTTTGCGGCTGTATCTACGGATCGTGCGAGTGCGTTCTTTTTTGCCGTGCTGCCTGCGCGCGAAGCGATTTCTTGTGCCATCTTTCCTAGAGTCTGTGATGCGGATGCCCAGTTTCAGTCAATTGCCCTTTGAGCAGTGGTTCGTCCAGGCCGGTTCTGGAATCACGACCTTCATGAGTTTAACTCCGCTTTCATCGTCGAGTGGACTGGTTTGCATACTGACTTCTCACGCCTTGCGTCACTGACATTTCAGAAATAGTTGGAAACGACTCTTTCTTGATCCGGGCAGCGGGATTTTTTTGCTTCCCCGGGTCTGACCCTTTTTCGTACCAGCATGGTGAACAACGACCCAAAACGTGGTTCCCTTCGCAGAGCCGCCCGACTACTTTTTTGCCGGTGGCGACAGCTTTTGCAAGAGGCTCGCAAACCGTGGGTCACCGCGCAGCGGGTCCCAGATCGGATTGAGTTTCAAGTCACCGTAGGTCAGTTCGTAGGCGAGGGAGGCATAACTGCTCGCCACCTGCCCCGCCGTTTCATCCAACACCGCGAACGCCCGGTCGGGTTGGCCGGTCCAGGTGTAGATAGCCGCCAGCCGGCAGGACATGGCGACTGCCCTGGCGGTATTTTTGCGCGACGCCAGCAGCTCACACGCGCGGCGACCTTCGTTCCCGGCCTCTTCCTTCCTCCCCAGCATCGCGTCGACGAGTCCAAGTCCGCTGACAGCGTTGTATCCGTTCGGATCGCGCGCCAATCTCTGTTCCATCTCGTTGCGCGCCGCGGCGAAAGCGGCGTGCGCCGCTGCTTCGTCTCCTTTTGAACGGGCGACGATTCCCTCGTACCACGCCTTCGGTTGGTCTTCGTCCTCCAGCATGGTCGGCGTCATTGATTTCAGCACGTCGGAAGCGGCCGCCGCGTCCCGCGAAAGGATGGCCAGGTGGAGAGTATATTGCGCGACCCACTCGCGGTCGTCGTCGTCGGTGGGACTCGCCACCTTCAACTCGGCGCGCAGGGGTTCCAGGTCTCCCCGCGCATCCAGCGCGATGGCCGCGCGGCGCAGACGCTCGGGCGTCCTCTGGTCGGCTGGCCGGAGTTCGAGGAGTTGGGAAAGCACGCGATCCTCGTCGTCGTAGCGGCGCACGTCGGCATAGACCCACGCCAGAGACTTCAGGATGATCGTGACGTGGGGTTCGAGGACGTTGGCTCTTTCCAGGGTGCGGACCGCGTCGTCCCAACGTCCGAGCCGCATGTTGATGATGCCGGCGACCTGTTCGAGGTCCGCGCTGTTTGGCAGGGTTTGGCGAGCGAGGTCCACGTCGATGAGCGCCTGTTGCGGCTGCCTGCTGACCATGAGCAGGCGATGGGCCTGGGCCAGGTGGAGGCGGCCCGAGTTCGGGTTGATCAGCCGTGCTTTGTCCAGGGCAATCTCCGCCAGCCCGGTGTGGTCGACGGCCCGCTCCTCGGGCGTGGCACCCTCCGTTCCAGCGGAGGCGACTTCATCGTGGCACTCGGCGAGCAGGCAGTAAGCCTCGACGAATTTCGGGTCACGCTCCACCGCTTCGTTGAGCAGGGCGATTTTGGTGGCCATCCCTTTGCGCAGTGCCACGACTCCTTTGAACTGGTCGCCCACCTGATAGGCGCGCAGGTAAAGGTCGTACGCGAGCGGATCGGCGGTCAGGGGCTGGTCTAGCGCCGACTGTTCCCCGGCGGAAAGATTAGCGCGCAACCGGGTGGCGACTTCTCGCGTGATCTCCCGCTGGATGGCAAAGACATCCGCCACCTTGCCGTCGTATTGTTTGCTCCACGGATGCGACTGGTCATGCACGTCCACCAGCCTCACCATCACGCGCAGGGTGCCGCCCTGGCGCTGCACGCTGCCCTCCACCAGATGCGTGACACCGAGCGCCCGGCCGATGGCGGCGAGATCGCGCTTGCCGGGCGGACCGGCGTGCGCCCCGTCGGCGCGGACGACCGTGAGTTGCGCGATGCGGGCGAGTTCACGCTGGACTTCGAGTTGCACGCCATCGGTGAAGAAGGCGACGCTCTCGTCGGGGCTGAGATTCTCGAAAGGCAAAACCGCCACGGAGCGATCCATCGACCGGGCCAGTTTTGAGGCGTGCTGCCACCAGAGGCCGGCTCCCACGATGACCGCCAACCCGGCCAGCACGAGCAGCGCCGCCCGGAAGCGGCTCGTCCGGCGAGCCTTGGCCGCCACCCGCCTGCGGCAACTTTCGACGGCCGCCAACAGTTCTCGCGCGGACTGCTGGCGGCCCGCCGGGTCCACCGCGAGCATGGCGCGCAGCAGCCCGACGAGCGGGCCGGGCACCCGCGCCGCCTGCAGTTGGCTCACGGGCAGGGGCTCGCGCTGGCGCGCCTGGACCTGCGCGAGGGATTCTCCGACGAAAGGGGTTTTGCCGCAGAGCAAAAACCACAGCGTCACGCCCAGCGAATAGATGTCCGAACGGGTGTCGATCCGCTCATCCGCCCCTCGCGTGAACTGTTCGGGACTGGCGAAGGCCGGCGTGCCCACGAATCCGCCCCGGGTGTCGCTCGGGCCGCCCGGCGCGGTGGCTCCGGACACCACCGTTTTGGCCAGCCCGAAGTCGATCACCTTGACCAGCACGGAGCCGTCGCCGCCGGAGGATGCCAGCATGATGTTGCCGGGCTTGAGATCGCGGTGCACGATGCCTTCGGCCTCCGCCGCCGCCAGAGCGCGGGCGACCTGCGCGGCGACCTCCAGCGCCACGGGCACCGGCATCGGCCCGCTCCGGCGCACCCGCTGTTCCAGGGTTTCGCCCTCGACGAGTTCCATCGCGTAGAAACATTCGCCGTCCTGTTCGCCGTAGTGAAAAACGCTGGCCACGTTGGGATGGCGCAGCCGGGCCGCGGAACGCGCCTCGCGCAGAAAACGCGCCCGGGTCGCGCGATCAGCCGCGAAGCGGCGTTCGATCACCTTCAGGGCCACCACCCGGTCGAGCACGCTGTCCTGCGCCCGGTAGGTGACGCCCATCGCGCCCGCGCCAAGTTCCTGCAACGAACCGTCCTCCGCCGCGATGATCTCGAACGGCCCGTAGCGGTGCGTTCCCGCGCTGGCGGATCGGGGATCGTCTGGCACCGGTTCGTCCCCGGCAGGCGATAGCGCGATGGCGAAGAGGCAGCGCAGGCACTCTCCATCCACGCCGCGTTGGGTGAGCGGACGGTGACACGTGCTGCAAACGTCAGCGCCGGGAGCCGCTTCAAAAGGCATGGCAATGCGCGTGGAGGTCGTCGCTGGCTTGCGGGGGCTGGCCGGACGGGAACCTCACGCCGTCAGAACACGGTAGAGATAGCTCATTTCCTCGTCGATCTGCCCGGGTCCGGAGACCGTCTGCGCGACTTCGGCGCGCAGGCAATCGCGGTAGCGCTGGCGCAAACGGTGCAGGTGCGTGCGCAGGGTGGCCACCGGCATCCCGAGTTTCGCGGCCACCTCGTCCTGACTGCGCGGTGACGCGGAACCGGCGGACAAAAAGCCCTTTAGCTCGTCGAAAAGCGGCCCCCTGCCCTCCTCGATAAACACGTCGTGCAAACGCGCCCACGCCCGGCGGGTGAGCGCGGCCGCCCAGGTCTGGTCGTACCAGGAGGTTTCGTCGGCCCGCGCGTTCGTGGCCACGGCCGCTTCCGCTTCGACCAGGCAATCTTCCAGTGACACGATCTGCTTGCCGCCACCGCGCTTTAGGGCGTTCGCGCGGTGGTACTCATTCGCCATGAAGTGCTGGAGCGAGCCGAGCAGGAAGGTGCGCAGGTGTCCCTTTTCGCGGCAGGCGCGGCTGAGGGTGTTGGCTTCCAGGAGATGCGCGAAGAAAGCCTGGACGCAGTCCTGCGCGTCATCGGGCGGCAGCCCGCGCCGCCGCACGAAGGCATAGAGTGGCGGCCAGTAAGCCTGGCAGAAGTTCGCCAGCGCGGACTGGGCGACCTCCTGCGACTGGCTCTGGGCGGCCAGGAGCACGACACTCCAATGGGTAGGCTCAAAAGGTGCGCCACCCGCCCGCAACGTGCCTGGTATCGCCTTCACCAACATAGGGTAGCGATAAACATACGGGTTTGGCAACATCGCACGTCGAAGCGGAAAAACGGGCTGATCGACGCCCACTCATACCGGCTGGCTGAGCACCACCTTTCCGGGGCCACCTTTCGCAAGCGCGTCCCGGTAAGCATCCGACGCACTCGCCAGCGGCACCTCCGCGCCGACGAAACAGCGCAGTTCGCCTGCCTCCAGCAGGTGGGCGATCCGTGTGAGTTGCGTGCCGCTGGGTTCGACGATGAAGAACGCCTGCCGGGTGCGCTCGTCCCGGGTTCCCTCGCTGTCGGCCGCGATGGTGACCAGCCGGCCTCCCGGCGTCAGCGTGTCCCAGGAACGTTGCAGGGTGGCCCCGCCGACGGCGTCGAAGACCGCGTCCACTTTGCCGACCCGCTCCTCGAAGCGCTCGGCCCGATAGTCGATCACCTCGCCCGCGCCCAACCCGAGCAGGAATGCCGCGTGGCGCGCGGACGCGGTGGCGACGACCCGCGCACCGACGTTCCGGGCCATTTGCACGGCGAAGAGTCCGACGGCGCCCGCTCCGCCGTGGATGAGGACGCGTTCGCCGGAGCGCAGTTTCAGACGGTCGAAGAGTCCCTGCCACGCGGTCAGCGCGCCGATGGGCACGCTCGCCGCTGCGGCGTGGCTTAACCGGACCGGCTTCGTGGCGACGGAAGCGGGGATGGTGAGGCAATATTCCGCCGTCGCGCCGTCGGCAAACCAGTCGTTCATGCCGAAGACCTCCTGCCCGGTTTGCGCCGGGTCCACGCCCGCGCCGACCGCCTCGACCACCCCCGAGAACTCGTGCCCCGGGATCGCGCCCTGCCGCGTGCCGCCGTCGAGCGTGTGGGTGGTGGGATACCAGAGCAGTTCGGTCGGTGTCACCCCCGCCGCATGGACGTGGATGAGCAGTTGTCCCGGCCCGGGCTGCGGGATCGGTGCGACACCCGGGATCAAGGCAGGGGAGGCCGTGGAATCATTGAAACGCATGACTTGCATCGTTGGCATGTTGGTAGGGTTCCTGGTTGTCTTGAGAGACGTTCACCTTGCCGGGGTGGTGGCGTTGGATATTTCTCACCCTTTGCCGAAGCGACGTTTCAAAGTTTCTGCTCCGTGGCGCTTTTTCAGACGATGCATCGGGCGAACCTCGGTTGGGTAACGGAGGAGTTTCAGGTTTTTGAAATGGCGACATTCAGAACCGTGAGAATCAGACGAGCTATTCACCTCTCAAACCATCTCCATGAAACACACGCCCCTATCCCTTCTCACGAACCTGCTGCTCGTTGCCGTGGCCGCGCCGCACTTGGATGCGCAATCCCTCGCCCAGCCCACTAACCCACCCGCCGCGCCGGGTGATCTGGTGAACGCGTTTCACGCTGCGTTCGGAGATCACCACGCCCGCGCGGTGCATACCAAGGGGATCCTCTTGGAAGGCTCGTTCGTTCCCGACGCGCAGGCGGCGGCCTTGACGAAGGCCGATCACTTGCAAAAGGAACCCAGCCGCGTCGTGCTCCGGTTTTCCGACTTCACGGGCTTGCCCGAAATCCCTGACAACACCTCCGCCGCCAGTCCGCGTGGCCTGGCGGTCAAGTTCATCCTGCCCGGCGGAGCGTACACCGACGTGGTCTGCCACAGCTTCAATGGATTCCCGGTGGCCACGAGCGAGGAGTTCCGCCTGTTTCTTCTTTCCATCGGTGCCAGCGGCCCCGGCGCCGCCAAGCCGACGGCGTTGGACCATTTCCTGGAGACGCATCCGGTCACAAGAACCTTTCTGACCACCCAGCACTTGCCGGCCAGTTGGGCGACGGCCGCCTACTTCGGGGTAAATTCTTTCAAGTTCACCAACCGGCAAGGCGAGTCTTGCTACGTGCGCTACCAGTTCGTTCCGACGGTGGGCGAGCAGTATCTGACCCCGGAGGAACTGGCCAAAAAGGACCCGCAGTTCCTGACCGACGAGATCAAGGCCCGCGTTGCGGCGGGGGCGTTCGGCTTCAAGTTCTACGCGCAGGTGGCCGACCGGGGAGACAACATTGAAAATCCATCCATTGCCTGGCCAGACACCCGGCGGCGGGTGCTTTTGGGCACGGTCACGATCGACAAGCTCTCCACCAACACCCCGGAGGAGGATAGGGCGACGCAGTTCAATCCGGGCAACCTCCCAGCCGGGATCGAAATGGCCGATGAAATGGTCAAACTACGCGCCGCCGCCTATCCGATCTCGGTCAAAGAGCGGCAGTGAAGGGTTACGGGAATAGTTTTTCCAGCCACCTGCAGCGCTTTTCATTTGCCCGTGGTCATGCGCGTGCCCTTCTAAATTTCTGTCATCCTTCGGCTGCGCCTCAGAATGACAGAGAAAATTGTTTGCCCGCCGCCTGCCGCCACGAGCAAGCGAAGAACGCTTTTAGCGTGAAGCTAGACCAATTCAACTTGTCTTGTAACCGCTTTCCGCAGCCCCGGCAGGGGCGAAAAGAGTTTAGCCCACGGCGCAAGCCGTGGGACCTCGCCCTCTCCTTGGAGCACAGCCCCGGCAGGGGCGTAAGAAAACATGCGGGCGTGGCAGAAAGGTCGTGCCGATTTTCTTACGCCCCTGCCGGGGCTGGACGGAGAGAACGTCGCTTTCCCACGGCTCACGCCGTGGGCTAATTTCTTGCGCCCCTGCCGGGGCTGCAGAAAGCGGTCACAAGACAAGTTGAATTGCTCCAGCAAGAAGCCCTCCGTTTGCTTGCACGCCCATGCTCGGTGGAGATCGGACTCAAGCTCAGTGACAGAGGCTGGCAAAGAAGGACAAGAACACGAGGAAGACGCCGCCGCCAGCCTCTGTTCGCTGGAGCGCGTGGTTAGGTGTCAGCTTACAGGAGGTTGCCCGCATGGTGGTGGCGTGCCAGGCTGGTGGTGGTCCCACACGCAACCACCCACTGTTCCCCACGGCACCTATGCACGCTAACGCCACCCTGACCCCACTTCGCCGCGCCCGCATGATCGTCGAACTTGCCTCTTCCAGCGCATCGCTCCGTGCCATTGCCGCTCGCTACGGCGTCTGTGAGAAGACCGTGCGCCGCTGGCGGGATCGCGCCCGGGCACTCGGCTCGCCCACCCGGCTGCCCGACGGCTCCTCGGCCCCCAAGTGCCAACCCACCCGCACCAGCAAAGCCGTGGAGGAGCGCATCGTGGCGTTGCGCAGGGAGCGGCGCACCTACGCCCAGATCCGCGTCGTTCTTCCTGGCGTCAGCATGGCAACGCTCTCACGCATCCGGCGCCGCCACGGCCTGGCCCGACTCTCGGCCCTGGAACCACCCCGGCCCGCGCCCGTGCGCTACGAGTACCCGGCTCCTGGCGGCCTCTTGCACCTGGACATCAAGAAGCTGGGCCGCTTCACCCAACCCGGCGTGCGCGCCACCGGCGTGCGCACCGCCCGCAACCCCGGCGCAGGTGTCGAGTCGCTCCACGTGGCCATCGACGACCACAGCCGGGTCGGCTTCGCCTGCCTGTTGCCCGATGAGAAGCAACCGCGTGTCGTAGACGCCTTGCGCCGAGCCGTCGCCTTTTATGCTCAAGCGGGTGTGCCCATCGTGCGCGTGCTCACCGACCGGGGCGCTTCCTACCGCTCCAAACTCTTCGCTCGAACTTGCCTTGAGTTGGGTCTCAAACACCTCTTCACCCGGCCCTACCGCCCGCAGACCAACGGCAAGGCCGAACGCTTCATCCAGACCGTGACCCGCGAGTGGGCCTATGCGCGTTCGTATGACTCCAGCGACCAACGCGCCTCCTTCCTCCAACCCTTCTTGCACGACTACAACTTCCACCGCCCGCACTCCGCCCTCGGCCACCACCCGCCCGCCTCCCGACTCCCTAAAACTGCGGACAACCTCTTGACCTACAACAGTTAGGCCGCATGGCGCTAGGGGCTGTGGCGGCGTGGGATAGGGATGAACTCCTTTGCTGGCACGATGGTCACGGAATACAGGTCCACGTACCAGACGTAATCGCCCTGGGCACAAAGGGCGTCGAACGCCTGCGCGGCACTGGCAGAGTGCAGCTTCAAGCTGATAGGTAGCGCAGACCCACCGTGTAAGCGGAGCAAAATGCCGAGGCCACGGTGCTCGGGATCGCGCTCACGGAAGCCCTGACGGATCGCCTCGATGGCATCGCTGAAAGAACCCGCCCGAATGTTGATGTCGGGCAGGACCATGCGGTAAAGCTCGGCGCGAATCTCGCGCAGCCCCGCTCGAACCTCCGGTGGCTGGTCGTCGAAGCTGACACGTCGCTCGCGTGTGGCGCGATACGGCTTGGCTGCGGCTGGCGGCACAGACGACAGCGCAGCCCAGCAGAGAAAGACAAGAACGGTTGCTCGCATGGAGGAAGGACAAATGCGGCCTAACAAGTCGGTGGCAGGCTGGCCGCGATACGGCCCCTGGCTGCCTGGTGGTGACCCGTCGCCGGGATGAGTGTGCCGACGCCCCCCAGGCCGAAGGAGGGCATGTTGTGGTAAATGGTTTCGTAGGTGCCGGGCTTGACCAGATACGTCTCGTGCCAGATGCCCACGTCCCCGCTGTCGCCCACCGCGCGCGTGAACGCCTTCCAGGCGGGCAGATGGGCGCGGCCCTTGGCGGTCGCGTAGTCCATCAGGTGCTCCAGGGAACGCCAGTACTGCAGACTGATCGTCGTGCGGCCAAACCACGACTCGCCGCCCAGGAAGCCGAGTTCCTTGTGCGCGTGCAACTCGCCCATCATCCGGCCCATCGCCCGGGCGACGGGCAGCCACCGGTGGACTTTGAGCAGCCGGTTGAACCGCGCGCCGAGCAGGAAGACGCAGAACTCCCCTTCCATCGTGGCAGTCATCCGTTGCGTGAAGATCGGTGCAGGCATGGGTCTCAAATTACTTCTCGGGCTTTGAAGTAGTCAGGTCGGTCGAGGTCGGAAAGTAAACGGGGCTGACGGCGAAAGTTTCGTAGCGGATGAGCTTCAGGCGGTCGGGTTTGTTGCCGTAGAGGTCGAGGACGACGAGGTCGTTGGTGCCTTCCTTGAGCCAGCATTCGGGCAAATACATGGGATCATTCTGCGGCGATTCACCGAGGTTGTGGCCGTTGAGCCAGACGTGGCCGGCTTTCAGCCCGGCGGTGTCGAGGCCGACGGTTTGCCGGGCGTTCGGAGTCTGGTGCCAGTCGAACCGGCATCGCCAGAAGGTGGGTTGGTCGGCCAGGGTAGAAGCGCCCGTTTGCCACGGGCGATGCGCGAGGAAAGTGTCCCAGTTCGTGACGCGCCCGATGATGGCGGTTTCGTCGAGGTCATCGAGACCGCCGTGGAACTGCCAGGCGGCGTGCGCGAGCGGCGAGTGGTGCCAGAGGCTCAGGCCGAGGTGGCCGGTGTCGCCGCCGAGCCGGCTCTGGATCAGGACCAGAGCCGTGTTCTTGCCGGGAACGAGGAGCCTGGAGGCGTCCACCGTGTGGTCCGGCAGCAACTGGCCGTTGAGATAGACGGTGACCTTGGGAGGCTGCGGCTCGCCCCGTTGCCCCTGCACGGGCGGGGGCGGATCGAAACGGGGTGATTCCAGCATCGAGTCGATCTGGGCCGGCGTGATGTTGAAAGTGCCGCGATACCACGAATCGCCGCGCGGCGTGTTGAGCGCGAGGGCCGTTGCGCTCACGACGGACCAACCTGAGTCATCGAAATCAGGCTTGGCCAGCGCGGCGGCATCGGCGTCCCTGGTTGCCTTGTCCCATTTCTTCCAACTCACATCGACCGGAGTGGACGCAACGTCGGCGGAGACGCCGCCCCACAGCCCGCGCGCCGTCCTCATGCCGTCGAGACCATAGAACAAGACCTTGGATCGCGGGGACGCCTTGACGAGGATGGCCAGGGTGTTGTCACCCGGCTGGGCGTCGGGAAACGTGAGGGTGCCGGACTGGCCGTAGGTCAGCGTGGTCGTCGTGCCGGGCTGGCCGTTCAGGTACGGAACGAACGTCCCCGACTGGCCGCCGAAGTGCAACGACACCG
>CAZZYS010000055.1:0-19284 GCA_964658285.1 uncultured Verrucomicrobiota bacterium | reverse complement strand
GTGCGGCCCGTCTCGCCGACGCTGAAGGGCGGGAAGTTATAGTGCAGGATGAAACTCTTGCTCGAAGGCCCGCCGGTGTAGCCGTCGAAATCCTGCGATTCCTGGCCCGAGGCGAGCGTCGTCAGGCAGAGCGCCTGGGTTTCACCGCGCTGGAACAACCCCGAACCGTGCGCGCGGGGCAGGAGGCCAACCTCGGCGCTCAGCGGACGGATTTCCATGTAGCCGCGACCATCGACGCGCTTCTGCTTGTCGAGGATCGACACGCGGAACGCCTTCTTCTGGATGTACTCGAACGCCTGCGAAACCTCGAAGGAGGCCGCGTCGGGATACTTTTCGAGGATCGCTTTCTTCACCTCATCCTTGAGCGCGCCGACGGCCTTGCCGCGCGCGGTCTTGGTCGGGTTGTAAATGGCGGCCTCGATGCGGTCGCCGGCCACCTGGTAGGCAATTTCCTGCAACTCGGGACGCACGGAAAACAGCGTCACCTGACGCTTTTCCTTGCCCGCGTTTTTGGCGAGGTCCTGAATGGCCGCCACGACCACCGCGACCTGCTTCTGCGCGAACGCCAGTGCCTCGATGAACGTGTCCTCAGGCATCTCCAGCGCCTCGCCCTCGATCATGATGATCTCGTCCGCCGTCCCGGCGAACACGAGGTCCAGGTCGGTGAACTCACGCTGGGCGTGGGTCGGGTTGGCGACGAACTCGCCGTTGATCCGCCCGACGCGCACCGCGCCGATGGGACCGCCGAACGGAATGTCGGACACCGCGAGGGCGGCCGATGCGCCGTTGATGCAGAGGATGTCGGGGTCGTTCTCGCCGTCGGCGCTCAGGAGCGTGGCGATGATCTGGGTGTCGTAAAGGTAACCCTTGGGGAACAACGGGCGCAACGGCCGGTCGGTCATGCGGCAGGTGAGGATTTCCTTCTCGCTCGGACGACCCTCGCGCTTGAAATATCCGCCGGGCATCCGGCCGACGGCCGACGCTTTTTCGCGGTATTCGACCGTGAGCGGGAACCAATCCTGGCCTTCCTTGACGCTCGTGGCGCTGACGGCGGCAACGAGGAGGATCGTCTCGCCGTAGCGGACGGTGACGGCGCCGTCGGCCAGACGGGCGAGTTTACCGGTTTCGATGGTGATGGGGCTGGCACCGACTTGTGCCGTGACGGAATGTGACATGTCTT
Organism: uncultured Verrucomicrobiota bacterium; assembly: GCA_964658285.1. Taxonomy (GTDB): domain Bacteria; phylum Verrucomicrobiota; class Verrucomicrobiia; order Chthoniobacterales; family SZAS-18; genus CAHJWO01. The sequence continues at coordinate 18,104 of CAZZYS010000055.1, read as the reverse complement.
GAGTTGGACTAAGGGAAAAGACAGCGGAACCGCGATGGCGGCCGGTCACTTCCTTCACTCGTAGGCTTCAGTCTTCCGATCGGGGCCACCCGGTGAAACGGGGGTGGCAGCCGAAGACTGAAGCCTAGGATTGAGGGGGATAGAACCGGGCTAAGGCGCCCGCTGTCAGGGTGTTTTGGTTGTGCGGCGGCTCAGGGAAACCCTGACTCGCCGTGAATCAGGCACTATGAACCTGAAACGGGTGCGATGCAAAAAATAAGAAGGCGGCGTCCGGGAAAACGCCGCCTCCACTCTGAAAACCCGGCCGTGGCCGTGTTACTTGCGCAGTCCGAGCGCGCCGATGACCTTCTTGTAACGGTCGTTGGCCGTGTGGTCGAGGTAGTCGAGCAGGCTGCGGCGGCGGGCAACCATCTTGAGCAAGCCACGGCGGGAATGGTGATCCTTGACGTGGACTTTGAGATGATCGGTCAGCTCGGTGATGCGCTTGGTCAACAGTGCCACCTGCACGTCGGCGCTGCCGGTGTCTCCCTCGTGAAGTCGCAAATCTTTGATTTCGTCGGTATCGGTCGTGGCCATATTGGGGATCAAGTTCGAGTAAATCCAGACGACGCCTCCGTGGTGGCGGGCGCTCCGAATAAACCGGGCTGCCAAGAAAGCGCGGAATTTGCGGACTTGCAATGCCTTTTTTGCGGGCGGACGCTGCTGACGGTCCGTCGCGGCCGTCCTTTAACTATGCAAACGTCCTCCCCTCTGACCGTCGGTGCAACGCAGGCTTCCGCCGGAGCGCGTTTGCGTGCGGCGGTGGAAGCCGAGCGCCCCTTGCAGATCGTCGGGGCCGTCAACGCCTACACCGCGATCCTGGCGGCGTCGGCCGGGTTCCGTGCGCTGTATCTGTCGGGCAGCGGGGTGGCCTGTGCGTCGTACGGTTGGCCGGACCTGGGCATGACGACGCTCAATGACGTGCTCGAAGACGTGCGCCGGGTCAGCGCCGCCACCGACCGGCCGCTGCTGGTCGATGCCGATACGGGCTGGGGGAACGCTTTCGGGATCGCGCGGACCGTGCGCGACATGATCCGCGCGGGCGCGGCAGGCATCCACCTGGAAGATCAGGTCGCCGCCAAGCGTTGCGGCCATCGACCCAACAAAGAACTCGTGAGCGCCGACGAGATGTGCGACCGCCTCAAGGCCGCCGCCGACGGACGCACTGACGCGGATTTCGTGCTGATGGCGCGCACCGACGCCGCCGCCAACGAGGGCACGGAGGCGGCCATCGAACGCGCCTGCCGTTACCGCGAGGCCGGTGCGGACATGATTTTCGCCGAGGCCGTCACGAGCTTGGAGGATTACGGGAAGTTCACGCGGGCGGTCGGTGTGCCCGTGCTGGCGAACATCACGGAGTTTGGCCAGACGCCGATGTTCACGACCGACGAACTGGCCGGCGCGGGGGTGCGGCTGGTGTTGTACCCGCTCAGCGCCTTCCGCGCGATGAACGCCGCGGCGTTGGAGGTTTTCCGCACGATCCGCCGCGACGGCACGCAGGCTGCCGTCTTGCCGAAGATGCAAACGCGTGCGGAGTTGTACGAGTTCCTGAACTACCACGCATACGAAGAGCAGATCGATGCATTGCAACAAGCCAGAACATCGTCGTGAGTGATCACACTTAACGCACTCTCGTTGTGGATTTGAAGAATTGTTGGAAAAGCTCGCTCGTGCTGAGGTGCTTCGATACGGTAAGTTTCACGTTATGAATGAATCCGGCCAACCTGAGACGGCAATCAAGTCGGATATCGAGTTGAATCTTGCTGGCTTCGGACGCAATCACCCGGAGATCATTCGTCTGGTCCTCTTCGGTTCCGTGGCGCGTGGCGACGCACATGCTGCCAGCGACGTGGATATCATGGCGACTTTTGCGCCTGGGTGGAAGCGTGATATCGATGGTCTCGATTACTTCAGCCATCTCGATGGCCTCGAACGTGATCTGGCCGCAACGCTCGGCAGACCGGCACACCTCGTTGACTGCGACGCGGTGAAAAGCGGCGAGCGGATCGGCAACAAGTCACTGGGCTGCGCCATCGCACGGGACGGACAACTCATTTATGATGCTGACCACACGCCAGAGGGATGCGCTCGGCCACATCGCTGAAAACTGCCGCAAGGCACTGGAATTTGCCTCCGAACTGACCCCTGAGCGGCTGGCGGCGGACTGGACTGCACAGTATGCGCTTGTGCGATGTGTCGAGATCGTCGGCGAAGCGGTCAACAGACTGGGAACCGACTTTGAGGCGGCCTATCCTCAAACCCCTTGGCGGCAGATTGCCGGGATGCGAAATCACCTCGTTCATGGCTACGATAGGGTGGACGACCGCATTCTTTGGCGCACAGTCACCAAAAGGCTGCCGACATTGCTGACACAAGTGGAGATCATCCTCGCGGAAACCAGCTAGCGCCACCCTTCTACCATCGATGTTCCCTATGAGCGACACCCCCAAACCCAACAAAACCGGCGGTCTCGCCGGGGTCAACGCCGGTGAAACGGCCATCTGCACCGTCGGCAAGGAGGGCTTCGGCCTTTCCTACCGCGGCTACACCATCGAGGACCTCGCCGCCAAGGCCGGGTTCGAGGAGGTCGCTTACCTGCTGCTCTACGGCCACCTGCCCACCCGCGCGCAATTGACCGAATACCGCTCGCTCCTGGCGGAGTTGCGCGGCCTGCCGGATGCGCTGAAAACCGCGCTGGAACTCCTCCCCGCCGACACCCACCCGATGGACGTGCTGCGCACCGGCTGCTCGGTGCTCGGCTGCCTGGAACCCGAGACCGGGTTAACCCGCGAATCCGCCCTGGCTGCCGGCAACCGTCTCCTCGCCGCGTTCCCGTCGATGCTGCTTTATTGGTATCAGTTCACGAAGCACGGCAAGCGCATCGAGACCCAGACCGACGACCCGAACATCGCCGCCCATTTCCTCCACCTGCTCCACGGCAAACCCGCCCCGGAATCCCACGTCCGCGCGATGGATGTCTCGCTCGTGCTCTACGCCGAGCACGAGTTCAATGCCTCGACGTTCACGGTGCGCGTCATCACGTCCACGCTGGCGGATTTCCACAGCGCCATCGTCGGCGGCATCGGGGCGTTGCGCGGTCCGTTGCACGGTGGGGCCAACGAGGCCGCGATGGAGTTGATCGAGCTTTATCGCACGCCCGACGAAGCGGAGAAGGGATTACTCGAAAAACTGGCCAGGAAGGAACTCATCATGGGCTTCGGCCATCGCGTCTACAAAAAGGCGGACCCGCGTTCGGCCATCATCCAGGAAACGTCCCGCGCGCTCGCGGCGGCAGCGGGGGATACGGTGATCTACCCGGTCAGCGAACGCATTGACGCGGTCATGCGGCGGGAGAAAGGGATGTTCACGAACCTCGATTTCTACAGTGCGTCCGCGTACCGGTTCATGGGGGTGCCGACGCCGATGTTCACGCCGATTTTTGTCATCTCGCGCATCAGCGGCTGGACCGCGCACGCCATCGAGCAACGCGAACGCAACCGTCTCATCCGCCCGGCCGCCGACTACACGGGGCCGGAGTTGCGGGAGTTTGTGGAGATCGACCAGCGGGGGTAACGGACCGAACCTTCTGCCGCCCATGACGCCGGAAGAATACATCGTGCTCGAAGACGCGACGCCGTACCGGAGCGAGTTCTACGACGGCGCAATGTTGGCGATGAAGGATCGCACCCATGCCAACGCGGCAATCAACATGAATCTCCTCGGGCTGATCCATCCGCAGCTACGTGATACGCCCTGGCAATTTTTTAACAGCAGCATGCGTGTGGTCGTGCCTTGTGTCCCGCTCTACACTTACCCGGACGCCTGCGTGGTTCGGCGACCTGCGCGTACCACTGAATACAGCGACACAACCTTGGTCGATCCATGTCTGGTCATAGAGGTGCTGTCGCCATCCGGCGAAAACTACGAACGGCGGGCCAACTTCCAGTGTTTCCAGAAGCTTGGCACGCTGCTGGACTACGTGCAGATTTCTCAGGAAGATGCGTTTGTCGAGCACTACTCACGGATGGGTGACACCGCGCCGGGGCGATGGCTTTACACTTCCTATGAGGGGATGGACGCTGTTCTCCCGCTGCCGTCCATCGGCATCGAACTCGCATTGCGCGACATCTATGAGCGGGTCGAGTTTCCAGCTCCTGGTTCGACTCCCTCACACAAACACCCTGATCACGACCGCATCGCTTGAGCACGCACGACCTGACCGACGCCTCCCGTCCACCCTTCGACGCCCTGCTCACGCAGATCGCCGATTACACACTCGACACCACCCGCGCCAGCGGCAGCGCCGAAACTCTCGACACTGCCCGGCTGTGCCTCATGGACACGCTCGGCTGCGGGTTGCTCGCCCTGAGCTACCCGGCCTGCACGAAGCTGCTCGGCCCCGTCGTCCCCGGGGCTACCCTGCCAGGGGTCGGGGCGCGGGTTCCGGGGACTTCCTTTGAACTCGACCCTGTGCAGGCCGCCTTCAACATCGGCACGGCGGTGCGCTGGCTCGACTTCAACGACACCTGGCTCGCCGCCGAATGGGGCCATCCGTCCGACAACCTCGGTGCCATCCTCGCCGTGGCCGATTATCTCTCGCGCCGGGGTGAGCCGCTGACGATCCACGACGTGCTCGTGGCCATGATCCAGGCGCACGAAATCCAGGGCATCCTGGCCCTGGAAAACGGCTTCAACCGCGTCGGGTTGGACCACGTGCTGCTCGTGCGGATCGCGTCCACGGCGGTGGCGACCCGTCTGCTCGGCGGCACCCGCGACGACCTCTTGAACGCCCTTTCCAACGCCTGGATCGACGGCGGCGCGTTGCGGACGTATCGACATGCCCCAAACACGGGTTCGCGCAAAAGCTGGGCGGCTGGCGACGCGACCAGCCGGGCGGTGCGCCACGCGCTTTTCGCGCTCAAGGGCGAGATGGGTTACCCGAGCGCGTTGACGGCGGAACGGTGGGGATTTCAGGATGTGCTGTTCAAGGGGAACGCGGTGCGAGTGCCCCCGCAGGGGTTCGGGACCTACGTGATGGAACACGTCCTGTTCAAGATTTCGTTCCCGGCGGAGTTCCACGCGCAAACGGCCGTGGAGGCGGCGGTGACGCTGCATCCGCAGATCGCCGGCCGGTTGCCGGAAGTGGCGCGAATCGTCATCGAAACGCAGGAAAGCGGCAAACGCATCATCGATAAAACAGGACCATTGTCGAACCCGGCCGACCGCGACCATTGCATTCAATACATGACCGCCGTCGGGTTGCTCAAGGGCGCGCTCACGGCGGAGGATTACGAGGATGAAACGGCGGCCGACCCACGGCTGGACCACCTGCGCGCGAAAATGGAGGTCGTCGAGAACGCCGGTTTCACCCGCGACTATCTCGACCCGTCGAAACGCTCCATCGGCAACGCCGTGCAAGTGTTCTTCACCGACGGCAGCGCGACGGAACGCGTCTCGGTGGAATACCCCATCGGCCACCGGCGGCGGCGCGCGGAGGGGGTGCCGGTGTTGATCGAAAAGTTCGAGCGCAACCTGCGCACCCGCCTGTCCGCGCGCCAGGCGGAAGCGGTCGGAGCGTTGTGCGCCGACGCGCCGCATCTGGCTGCGACGCCGGTGCATCGGTTCATGGATTGGTTCGTCGTGTGAGAATTGAAAGCGCGGGGAGTTTCCATGAGTAGGACCATCGGACCAATAATTGCCGGGTTCGTGCTGTCCGCCATCCTCGCCTGGACCGTACCGGCCCGCGCGGAGCTGACGGCTGTGTTCAGCATGGAGACCTGCGTGGGCAAGTCCAAAGCCATCGTACAGGGAAATCTCCAGGCCAGTGGAGAACTGAAAATTACGCGCGTGCTAGACGGCAAATTGGAAGATGCGACCACGATCAAGCTGCAAACGGGCGAATGGCAGTACAAATCCCTGCGAACGGAAACGGGTCACGAGGGTCCGTACGAAGTCGTCGCGTTTCTGGAAGAGAAATGGCACGACGAATGGCGCCTCGTTTTGCAGCTCGCGGGGCTGGCCGCGTTCGACCGGGAGAAGGTGGTTCTGAAACGGGAACGTTTTATCCCCGAGGGTTCTGAACCAGACCGCGAATATTCTCCCGCAGGTTTTCTCCAAGCGGTCGCTGAGGCCGTTTCGGCCCGCGACGAGCGCAACCGCCTGATCGCCATGCCGCGATCCGCCGAACGCACCCGGCGGCTGCTCGCCTTTGCCCTCGTGCCGGGGCACGTCGAGGAATGGCGAAAGGTCATGCTGCCCGGGAGTGGTTACAGTTTTTACCAAGTGGTCGGAGCGTTGTGTCCGCCGACGGGCGAAGACCAGAACCTGATCCTGGAGGCTATCCACGATGCCGCGACGCCGCGCGAGCGCATCCTCCTGCTCGATCTCTGCGGGTCGATTCCGTTACGCGACGAAGCCCTGGAGACCCTGGCGGCATTCATGCCTCGCACAAATCCACCGGAGGTGCGGCAAGCTGCCATGCGGGCTGTTGCCCGCGTGAATGGTTATCGTGCGGTGGACTATCTTTTGCCCTACCTCGTACCCGACGACCCCGAAATCCTGACGGCGCTCGGGTGCATGGGTTCCCTTTCGTCTTCGCCGCAGGATCGGTTGCTCAACCGCGCGGTGTTAGACCCGCTCGTCCGGCTGGCGGTCATGCACGCGGCTCCCGGACAGGAAACAAATGTCGCGGCGAATCTGCCTAACTATATTGGGGCCCAACTCGTCCATTACCTGCATCCCCGTACGCTCCCGGCACTCTGGACCCTGGCTTTCGACGCCGAGCCGAACGTTTCCGCGCAGAATTTCGTGTATTTGTGCGAAGCGACAGGGCTTTCTTACCCTCTTGCGGACAGGAAACGTTGGAACGCTTGGCGGCGGGGGGCCGCGCCGTTTCTGGAACAGGAGTACGATCTGGGAACCGGCCCCGGCCGCCAGCGGTGGATGGACCGATACGCGAAGGCGGACCCGGCGACCCGCCGCATTTTGATGCAGCTCTGGTTTTTCGAGCCGGTGATCGATGAACCGGCCCTGATCGAAGCAGCCACCGCGAACGAGACAGCCAGGAAGGTGCTCGCCACCCTCTGGCAGCGCGGCCGACTCTCTCGCCCGTCGCACCGCGCGATCATCGAACGTTTCCTGTCCGTCAAGCTCGTCAACCAGCCGCCGCCCGGGGCCGCGGCTGACCCCACCCTTTACGGCGCGGCATTCGTCGTGACTTCCTCGTTTCCCTTCCCCGAATCCGCCTGGACCGAGAACCAGCGTGCGATGACCATCGGTGCCCGCCAGCCGGATTTCGGCCGCGAGGCGTGGAGCAGTTGGAGCCTGCACGACCAGGGGGTGACAATGCTTTCTTTCAAGGACACAGCCCACGCGCCGACCCCGCCCGTCGCGCGCGCGCTCATGGAAATCCGCGAGGTCGATCTCCCCGACCAGCCGACCGGGGAGGTGTGGAAACTCCGGTGGGAGCTCGGCCCGGTCCAGCTCGGGCCTTCGCTCCCGCCCTGAGAAGGGGACTGAGGCGTTGCGCGGCACGGCATCCTGCGGCATAAAAGGAGGACTTGAACCCCGACGACCGCAACTACGCAAGCGCGCCCGAGCCGTCGTTTCACGGTGCGCGCTGGGCTGCCATTCTCGGCGCGGCCCTGCTCGTCGCGATGGCCCTGTTCACCAGCGCGCGCTGGTTCGCAAAACCCGCCACGGACGCCGAGCAGATCGTCCCAATTCCCTTGCCTGTCGTCGCGCCGACTCCGACGCCGCGACCCGAAGACTTCGCTCCCGACCCCGGAGACACCCCATGAAAATCGCCCGCGCCCTGCTTTCGCTTTCGGATAAAACCGGCCTGCTGCCTTTTGCCCGCGCCCTGGTGGAGGAGTTCGGCGTCGAACTGCTCTCCACCGGCGGCACCGCCAAGCTCCTGCGCGAAGCCAACCTGCCCGTCACCGAGGTCGCCGACTTCACGGGTTTCCCCGAAATGCTCGGCGGCCGGGTCAAGACGCTCCATCCGAAGATCCACGGCGGTCTCCTTTACCTGCGCGACGATCCCGCGCACCAACGGCAGGCCGAGGAACACGGCATCCGGCCCATCGACCTGCTGGTGGTTAACCTCTATCCTTTCCGTGAAACGGTGGCCAAGCCCGGCGTCACCTTGGAGGAAGCCATCGAGCAGATCGACATCGGCGGGCCGTCCATGCTGCGCAGCGCGGCGAAGAACGGCCGTTCCGTCACGGTCGTTACCGACCCGGCAGACTACGATTCCGTGCTGGCGGCGATGCGCGACAACGGCGGCGCGACCACCCTTTCCCTGCGCGAACACCTCGCCGTCAAAGTCTTCCAGACCACGAGCGCATACGACGCGGCGATTGCCGGGTTCCTCAACCGCGGACAGGCCACAGGGGCGACCTACGACCTGTCCCTGCCGCTCGTCAGCCGCTTGCGCTACGGCGAAAATTCGCACCAGGGGGCGTCGCTTTACGGTGGGTTCGAGGATTTCTTTCAGAAACTCCACGGCAAGGAATTATCTTTCAACAACATCCTGGACATCTCGGCGGCGGCGGAGTTGATCGGTGAATTCGAGGAGCCGACCATCGCCATTTTGAAGCACACGAATCCCTGCGGCGTCGGCAGCGACCTGGACCTGCGCGAAGCGTGGGACAAGGCGTTCGCCACCGACAAACAGGCGCCCTTCGGCGGCATCATCATCCTCAACCGTCCGCTGACCGAACCCGTGGCGCGCGACCTGAGCGAGATATTCAGCGAGGTCATCATCGCGCCGGAGTTCGAGCCGGACGCGCGTGCCTTGCTGCAACGCAAAAAGAACCTGCGCCTCATGCGCCAACTCCAACCGGCCGGGGCGGGGGAGGCGACGCAAAACATCCGCTCGGTCGTCGGCGGGGTGCTCGTGCAGGACCGCGATGCCAAATTGCTGGGAGACGACGGACTCAAAGTAGTCACGAAACGTCAGCCGACGGAGGCGGAGATGCGCGCGTTGATGTTCGGCTGGCGGGTGGTCAAGCATGTCAAGAGCAACGCCATCGTGTTCACGGGCGCGGACCGCACGCTGGGCGTCGGCGCGGGGCAGATGTCGCGTGTGGACTCGGCGCGGATCGCCGTGTGGAAGGCGAAGGACGCGGGTCTGAGCCTCGCGGGCAGTATCGTGGCGAGCGACGCGTTTTTTCCGTTCCCCGACGGTCTCGTGGCGGCGGCGGAAGCGGGCGCGACGGCGGCGATCCAGCCCGGCGGCAGCGTGCGCGACGAGGAAGTGATCGCCGCCGCGGACGAACGCGGGGTGGCGATGGTGTTCACCGGGATGCGGCATTTCCGCCATTAAAGATATTTTCTCGTTTTTTGCTTGCTCATCCGTGTGCGTTGTCAGGTTGCGGAGTCACTATGAACTTTCGTTTTGAATTCGACCCGCAGAAAAGCACCAGTAATAAGACCAAGCAAGGCATTGACTTCCACGTTGCCCAAGCACTCTGGCGCGGGAGATTGGTCGAAAGTACTGCCCAATCAAAGGACGGTGAAATGCGCTATGCAAACTACGGAAAAATAGGCGATGAATATTGGACTGCAATCGTCACCTACCGTGCCGGGGTGTGCCGAATCATTTCGGTGTATCCCTCGAATCCTCGCCAAATAGAGCAATATGAGCGTGCCGGACAACCGCCAGCCCCGTAACAAACCAGAATCGATCACTGCGGAAGAATTCGACCGTCGGGCGGAGGCAGGGGAAGACCTCGATGAATATTTCGATTGGGACAACGCTGTGATGGTCGAACCGGGCCAATTACCACCGGGCTTGAAGGACTCGCTATTGACAGCATTCGGCGAGTTGTCGCCGGCCGATAAAACGATGTTAACTCAAGTGATGCTCGATAGCGTGGCAGGGGTGGATTTGAACCTGAGCGTACCGATTCCCGCTGTGTTGCACTTGCAGTTGGCCCGGGCGGCGCTGCAACGCCAAATGACCCGTGAAGCCCTCGTGCAGTCGTGGATCGTGCAACATCTGGAAGAACAAAGGACCGCTGCTTGAGAGTCCTGACAAAAAAGAGCGATGAACAAAATCTATAGATACATATTGATTCTGGCGATCTCGTGCGGGGCTGCGCAGCCGGTCTTCGGTCAGACGCCCGCGTCGAGTCCGGCGGCCACCACGACAGAGGCGGATTCCGCCGGCGGCAAACGAGCGCGCGAGTTCCAGGGCGACGACCTCGGCCAAGTGCTCCGGTTGCTCGCCCGCCAGGCGAAGATCAGTCTGTTGGTTGATGAAGCCATCAAGGGCAACGTCAACTTTCGCTTGGAGAACGCTTCCGCGATGGAGGCCATCGAAGCCATCGCCCACCAGTACAAACTGACGCTGACCAAGGACGCGAAAGACATTTATTATCTTTCCGCGCCTGACGCCGCCGACGTCATGCTCGATCTCCTCGCCAAGCCGGAAACGGCCGCCCGGGTCGCCGCGTTCAAGCGCAACCTCTTCGACGCGTTGGTCAAAGAGGGTTTCTCCCCCGAGGAGGCAATCCAAGTGATGAACGAATCCGATCTGGGTGCCACGGCAGCCTTGCTTGGGAGAAAGCCGGACCCGTCCGCCACGAAATGAGCCTGACCCTCGGCGTCAACATCGACCACGTCGCCACGTTGCGGCAGGCTCGTTACGCCCACACCCCCGACGCCCACAACGTCGAACCGGACCTCATCGCCGCCGCCGCCGTTTGCGAACGCGCGGGCGCGCAATCCATCACCGCCCACCTGCGCGCCGACCGGCGGCATTTGCAGGACAAGGACCTCGCCCGTCTGCAGGCCAGCGTGCGCTCCAAGCTCAACTTCGAAATGGGCAACACGCCCGAAATCCTCGCCATCGCGTTGCGGACCCGGCCCGAGGATGTTTGCCTCGTGCCTGAGAACCGGCAGGAGATCACGACGGAAGGCGGCCTCGATGCGCACGGTCAGCGCCCCGAACTCGCCGACACGATCCGCCAACTCGGCGAGGCGAACGCACGTGTGAGTCTTTTCATCGACCCGGACGAGGCACAGATCCGCGCCGCCGCCGAACTCGGCGCGTCTGTCATCGAACTGCACACCGGCGCGTTCGCCAACGCCACCGGCGAGGCGCAGACCGCCGAACTCCACCGTTTGCGCGACGCCGCCGTGCTCGCCGCCAGCCTCGGTTTGCAGGTCAACGCCGGGCACGGACTCAATTACACGAACACGCCGGTGCTCCTGGGTGCGGTGCCGCATTTGCGGGAGTTGAACATCGGACATTCCATCGTGAGCCGGGCGGTCTTCGTCGGGTTGGAGCGTGCGGTCGGTGAGATGCTCAAGCTGATGGGTGCGTACAAAGATTGAGCTTTCCGATGATGCGCCTGCCAGTCATTCGAGGGGTGATCCGCCGTCGGTTGCTGGTCAATTTCCGGGTGGACGCCGAGGTCATGGGGCGCTTCCTGCCCACGCCCTTCCGGCCGAAGCTCCAGGGCGGGTGCGCCATCGCCGGCATTTGCCTCATCCGGTTGGAACAGGTCCGTCCGGCGGCACTCCCGGGTTTCGTCGGCATCGCCAGCGAAAACGCCGCCCATCGCATCGCCGTGGTGTGGGACGATCCCGACGGTGCGTCGCGGGAAGGAGTCTACATCCCGCGCCGCGATACGGGTTCGTGGTTGAACCATCTGGCAGGCGGCCGGGCGTTTCCCGGCGAACACCAGCAGGCGGATTTTACCGTCACCGACGACGGCCAACGGATCGACATGGTGGTCCGCGCCCGCGACGGCCGGATGACGGTCGAAGTCCGGGCGCGCGAATGCGACGCCCTGCCGCCGGCCTCCTGCTTCGGATCGCTGGCGGAATCGTCCGCGTTTTTCGAGGGTGGCAGCGTGGGTTATTCCGTCACGCGCGACCGTGGCCGACTCGACGGCATCCGCCTCTCGACCGAACGCTGGCAGGTGCGTCCGCTGGACGTTGCACACGTCGCCTCCTCGTTTTTCGCCGACGAGTCCGTGTTTCCGGCGGGGAGCGTGGTTTTCGATCACGCGTTGGTCATGCGGGACATCGCCCATTCCTGGCATCAGGAGCCTGATCTGTTCATCGGAGCGTCCGCCAGCCAGCCCACGGCACCCTGACCCGCGCGCGTACCGGTGGCGAAGCACCCTTGCAAGAGATACCCACCGGTGGGTGCCTCCCAGTCGATCATCTCGCCGGCCACGAACACCCCCGGCCATCGCCGCAGCATCAACGCGTCGTCCAACTCGGCCCATGACACGCCTCCGGCCGACGAAATCGCCTCCGCCACCGGACGCGGGCCGCGCAGTTCCAGTGGGAAATGCTTGATCCGCGCGACGAGCGCGTGGCGGTCCGACGATCCGTGGGCGGCGGGTCCTTGAAACTCCAGCAACGCCCGCGCCGCCGGGCCGAGCTTCAGGTGCCGGGTGATTTCGTCCCAACCGGCGTTCGGGTCAGGCAGCCGGGCGAGCAAGCGTTCGTCGGACGAATCCGGTTTGAAGTCGATTTCCAGCCGTGGCGACGGCAGCATCGCGCGCAGTTCGCGCCCGAGTTGGTAGAGAGTGCCGCCTTCCAGTCCGTAGCGGGTAATCAACGCTTCGCCGGGCACGGTGCGTCCTCCGGCGGTCGCGGTGATGTTTTTCAGCGGCCGGCCTTCGCCCGCCGCGAGCACGCGCGGGTCCCAGGCCACCTCCCAGCCGCAATTTGCCGCCTGCCACGGCTCGACCCGCACGTCTGGAAACAGGGCCGGCCACGTCCCGTCGGAACCTGTCTGCGGCCACGACGCCCCGCCCAGCGCCAGGACCACGGCGCGAGCCCGCACCGGGACGACGGCTCCGGTGCGGGTTTCGCGGAACGTCAGCACGCGGCGTCCGTCCGGTGACGGCGTCGTCTCCATTTTTTCGAGGCGGTGGCAGACGTGGAACGCGATGCCCTCCGACCGCAGCCACGACACCCAGCGGCGCAAAAGGACGGCTGCCTGCTGGCCGCGCGGGAACACCCGGCCGCTGGTGCCGACGTATGTTTCGACGCCGAGCGCACCCGCCCAGGCCCGCAGGGCGTCCGGGTCAAAGTCCGCCAGCAAACGCTGCCAGCGCGGAAGCTCGTCGCCGTAGCGGACGACGAATCGTTCCAACGCCTCGGAATGCGTGAGGTTCAACCCCCCCTTGCCGGCGACGAGAAACTTCCGGCCGACCGAGGCTTTTTGCTCGTAGAGCGCCACGCGCAGGCCGCCCGCCGCGAGCACTTCGGCCGCGCGCAACCCGGCGGGTCCGCCCCCGACCACGACCGCGTCGGGCGGCGTGGGCGGCCCGGGGAAATCTTTGTCGAGGGTGGACGGCGCGACCATGCTGGGCTAGCAGGATTCCCTGCATGTTCGAGAGACTCAAGCGCGGGGCGGGCCAAAATCTCCGCGTCGTCCATGTCTGGAGCGCCGGACTCGACGTGGACGACACGCAGGTCGCTCCGCTGGCGGCGCTCCTCGACGCGGAGGAAAGCACGCGCGCACGGCGGTTTCATTTCGAGCGTGACCGCCGCCGATTCACGGTGGCGCGCGGCGTGTTGCGCACGTTGCTCGGCCGCTACCTGGAGGTCGCGCCGGGGCCGGGGTTGACGTTTGCTTACGGCGAACGGGGAAAGCCGTCAGTGGCGGTGCCGGCCCTCGGACCGGAAGAACGCGTGTGCTTCAATGTCTCCCATTCCGACGGCCGGGCGCTGTTGGCGTTCGCGCGAGGGATGGAAGTCGGCATCGACCTGGAAGCCGGCGCGCGGCTCGGTGACGACTGGCCGCTGTTGGCGCGGCGGATTTTCTCGGATCGGGAACAGGCCGAACTCGCCGCCGTGCCGACGGAACGACGGCGGGCGGCTTTCCTGAACGGCTGGACGCGCAAAGAGGCGTACCTGAAGGCGGCCGGCCTCGGGATCGTCGATGGGTTGGCTTCCATCGAGGTGACGCTGGACCCGGCGGGACCGCCCGCGTTGCTGAGCGTCCCGAACGCGCACGTTTGGACCCTATACGATCTGCGAACGGACGAGCGGTTCGCCGCCGCGCTGGTCGTGGCAGGGGACGCGGCCACCGTCGAGCGACGGGAATTTCGTTTCCCGGTCAAGCGTGACTGACCGAGCCTTCCAAAAACGTGCGCGCGTACAGCCGGTCGAAACGCCGCCGCAACCGGGCGGGGTCGAGCTGATCGTAGTGGTTGGGGACGATCCCGCGCGGACCGAGGGCCGCCACCCGCCGGAAGCTCGCCGGGAATTCCGCGGGCACGCTGTTGAGGATGGCGGGCGGCAGGTGGGTGCCGAAAAAATAACTCGCGAACAGGTCGCCGCTGAAAAGCAGGTCGTGCCGCTCGCTGTAAAACCCGCAATGGCCCCGCGTGTGTCCGGGCAGATGGATCACGCGCAAGCCGCCCCAGAACGGCAGCACCTCGTCGTCGGTGAAGGTACGGTCCACTGTCCCGACCCGCCGCCGCAGCAGGAACCGGCCGGTGGCCTCCGCCCAGCCGCACACCCGGCTGAGGCCGGTGTAGGGGTAACGGGCTTCGACGTGCGCGCGTTCCTCCGCGTGGGCGTAAACGGGCGCACCGGTCCATTCGCGCAGGGCGACGAGGTTGCCGACGTGGTCGAGGTGGCCGTGGGTGAGGAGGATCGCTTTCACATCCCCCGGTTGGAGGCCGAGCCGGCGCAGGAGCCAGCGCAGGCGGGGCATCTCGCCGAAAAACCCGGCGTCGATGAACACCGCGCTCCGGCCGTCCTCCTCGACGAGCAGGTGGGAGCAACCCATCGCGTTGCGGATGGAGTGGAGGCCGGCGGGCAGGTCTTGCATACGGGAATGGACACAACCTAACGGCGCCGCGCGTGAAGTACAGGCGCGGACCCATCGATAAAACCGCGCCCGTCATCGACGACGCGCCGGGCGGCAGGCGGGGCGGCGTTTTACTTTCGCGGGCTTGGTTTTACCTTGGCATCACCCCCATGAACCCGCCCCCCGCCCACCACCGTTCGCTGCCGCCGGCGGCGCAGCACTACGACGACATCGAGCGCATCGTCGAACTCGACTTCGTGCGCGCCACCGAGGCCGCCGCGCTCAACTCCCTGCCGTGGCTCGGGCGGGGTGAAAAGGAACGCGCCGACCAGGCCGCGTGCGACGCGATCAGAGGCATGTTCGACCTCATCAACATCTGCGGCGAGGTCGTCATCGGCGAGGGGATCAAGGACGAGGCCCCGGGCATTTTCAAGGGCGAACACCTCGGCACGTGGCGGCCGGGCAGCGTGAAGTTCGACATCGCGCTCGACCCCATCGACGGCACGACCAACATCGCCAAGGGCGCGCCGAACTCGATCTCCTGCCTCGCCGCCGCCAGTCCCGTGCCGGGACAGGTCAGCTCCATGCAGGACATTCCGTCCTTTTACATGATGAAGCTCGCCTACGGCCCGCGCGTGGCGGGGTATCTCCGGCGCGAGGGATTCAGCGCGGTGGCGCTCCAGAACCCGGTGGAGGAAACGATCATCGGGGCGGCGCGGGCGTTGCGCAAAACGGTGGGCGAACTTGTGGTCATGGTGCTCGACCGGCCCCGTCACGAGGGGCTCATCCGGCAGATCCGCGCGTCCGGGGCTTCCCTGCGGCTCATCGCCGACGGCGACATCACGGCGGCGATGGGGCCGTCGCTGCCGGACAGCGGCATCGACCTGTACATCGGCGTCGGCGGCGCGCCGGAGGCGGTGCTGGCGGCGGCGGGGATCAAATGCCTGGGCGGGGATTTGCAGGCGATGATGTGGCCGCGCGACAATGACGAGCGCGCCCGTCTGGTGGCCGATGGGCACGGCGAGGCGCTGGGCAAAGTGTTCTTCGCGGACGATCTCGCGCACGGCAAAAACATCATTTTTTGCGCGACGGGCATCAGCGAGAGCGCGCTGCTGCGCGGCGTGCGGATGCGGGGGAATGCCGCCGTGACGCACTCGGTCGTGATGCGGGCGCAAAACCGGACGCTGCGCTACATCGAGACGTACCACGATTTCGAGTTCAAGAGCCTGCGGCTGCGCAGCAGCGGGCGCAACCAACCGCTTCTGACGAGGCCCGACGAGGCGGCGGACGGAGAGGGAAGTCCGCAAGAAAGTTGAATCCGATTTCGTCAACGAGCCGTCTTCTCCGATGAAAGCCGCTGCCGTCCTCTTACTCCTTTTGTATGTGTCTTCCGTCCCGGGGGCTGCGGAGGAACCGCATCTGGTGCCTTTGTCCGCCACCGATCTGATTCACGTGGGCGATGGAGGAGGGTGGGGGCTCGATATCAAACCGGACGGATCGGCCGAAATCCACTGGGGGGCAGGCCCGCACCAGATCGCCGCTGTGCCCGCAGGAACCTTCGATTTCAAGGAAGCCTATATTTTGCTGGCCGGCGTCGTGCGGCCGCACGGGAGCGTTTCCGAATCGTTCGCCGTGGCGTTTCGCAGGCGCGGCGCAACGACGAAAGGGAGCTGGTACAGCGACGCTTCGGGCGTGGTCAGGTCGTTGTTCAAAAAGGCGCTGGAGTGTTGTCAGCCCCCACCTGGATCAACGGACGAGGAAATGGCGCGGGTCCGACGGCTCGGAGGGCCGGAAATCCCGACCCATTGACGGCACGATCCGGCGACCCGGGACCGGCCGAATATCCGGCGCATGACAACCTGCTCCGGCTGGACTAGAATGCCGCTTGCCTTGGGAGGAATCCGCCTTCCAGCGCGGAATATTCATCCTGTCAGTGTTTGCGTGGGTTCCCGAAGTGCGGTGGCCCCTTTCCTTTCATGGTTTTCGACGATCTCCAGCTTTCCGAGGACGTGCAACTCGCCGTCCGTGCGACCGGTTTTACCGAACCGACGCCCATCCAACAGGCCGCCATCCCGCTCGCGCTCGCCGGCCGCGACGTGATCGGCTCGGCGCAGACCGGCACCGGGAAGACGGCCGCCTTCGCCCTGCCGATCCTCACGCGCCTGGACCGGCCCCATAAGAGCAAGCATCCCCGTGCGCTCATCATCGAGCCGACGCGCGAACTGGCCTACCAGGTGGAGGCGGCGTTCCGCACGTTCGGACGCTTCAGCCCGCTGCGCGTGGGGGTGATGTACGGCGGCGTCGGCTACGGGAAGCAGTCCGAACTGCTCGCCAAGGGCATCGACGTGTGGGTCGTCACGCCCGGCCGGGCGCTGGATTATCTCGAACGCGGCGAGTTGTCCTTCAAGGAACTGGAGGTCGTCGTGCTCGACGAGGCCGACCGGTTGCTGGACATGGGTTTCCTGCCGGACGTGCGCCGGATGCTCGAAGCTTGTCCGAAAACGCGCCAGACGCTGCTGTTTTCCGCGACGATCCCGCCGGAGATCGAAGGACTCGTCAAATGGGCGATGAAGGAGCCTGAGACGATCTCCATCGGCATGCGCCGTTCGCCGGCTGAGACGGTCACGCACAACCTCTATCCGTGCGCCAGCGCGCAGAAGTTCGACCTGCTCCACGCCCTGCTCGAACACACGAAATACGAGAGCGTGATCGTGTTCTGCCGGATGAAGATCGGCGCGGACCAGGTGGCCGCCCGGCTCATCGGCGAGGGGCACAAGGTCGCCGTGTTGCATTCCGACCGGGCGCAAAAGGAACGCGAGGACTCGCTGGCCGGTTTCCGCGAAGGGCGTTTCGAGGTGCTCGTCGCCACGGACATCGCCGCGCGTGGACTCGACATCGCGGGCGTCACGCACGTCGTGAATTTCGACGTGCCTCAACACCCGGAGGATTACGTCCACCGCATCGGCCGCACCGGCCGCGCGCAAAAGGAAGGCGACGCGCTGACGATCTTCACGGCCGAGGACGTGAACCACGTGCAGGCCATCGAACGATTCATCGGCCGTCCGATCCCGCGCGTGAAGATCGACACGTTCGACTACCTCTACACCCAGCTTTTCAACCTCAAGGACGGCGCGAGCCTGGAGCGGTTGAAAGTGTCGGGCGGGCGTTCGGGCAAGGGGTACAGCTACTCCAGCGGACGCAAGAAACGGTAGGGCGGCGAGCGGCGCGGGCTGAGCATTTTAACCAAGGATGTAGCCTCTCTTGCGTCCCGGAT
>CAZZYS010000054.1:0-19310 GCA_964658285.1 uncultured Verrucomicrobiota bacterium | reverse complement strand
GGCTTCTTCAAACACTGCGGCTACCTAGGCAAACTCGCTTGAGCAACGCTCTAAAGCGTTTTTCAGTTGCTTGTAGCCACGGCACTCCGTTGCCGTGTCCGCTCTGGCCGCCGACAAACACGGCAACGGAGTGCCGTGGCTATAACGAGAGCGTTACGAGCAATTGAAAAGCGCTTTAGTGCCTGGAAAAAAGCTGGGCGTTCGGACGATCCCGCGACCGATCTGCGCGCCTTGATCCACGCCTTCGTCACCTTTGCGTTGAACCAGCCCGGATACTTCCGGTTGATTGTTCCGCAACGACTTGGTCAACCGGGACGATCCCCGCTTTTCGGAGGCGGCCACCAAGCCCGGCACGCGGCTGGGACGGGCCGTGGCCGCTTACCACGGCAAGACCGACATGGACCTGGAGCGGTTCGAGGATGCTGCCGCCCTCTTCGGCACGCTGGCCACGCTCCAGAGCATCGCGCACATGGTACTGGCTGAAAAGGCGACGCACTTCTTCGAGCACGCGACTTCCCGGGACTTCGTGGAGAGAGAACTACCCAAGTTACTGACGCGCTTGTACCCGGCCCTCAGTAAAAAAGGAGCAGCGGAAGAAGTAAGACACGACTGCCGGGAGGTTCTCCAAATCTTCGCCCGGAATCCGTTCGCTGGTCACGATGGCTTCATCGCCCGGATTCTGTCCACCCGCACGGGCGGGTTGGCCTGCGGGGCCGCCGCCGCCATCACGTCCACCAGGGCGCGGCATTCCTCCATCCCGGTCGCCAGCAGGTCGCGGAAGGACCGCACGCGCGAGAGCGACCAGAGCATCGCCGCGATCACCGGGGCCGGACAGGCGTTCAGCCGCGCCTTGCCACGCGGGTACACGGGGCTGCCCAATCCTTTGATTAGCGCGAAGCACTCGTGCACGCCCCGCGCGAGGGTCATGGCCTCGCCCCACGACGCGCCACCGCCACGCCGTTGGCCCGCCACCGACACGCTCTCGAAAGGCCACGCACAGCGGCGCGTGGCAACGCAGCCACCGCGGCATGTCGGGTTCGAGGGCCGCCGGCAACCCGGCGGCGTTGAACACGTCTACCCAGCGTTGCTCGTCCATGAGGCTTTTCTGGCCGCCCGCGCCGATGCGGACGTCGAGCTTGCCGTCGCCGTCGAAGTTGGCCTGCACAAACGGCATCCCGAACGCGCAACGCTCCACGCCCATGGCGTCCCGCAGGGGCTCCGGCTCGAAGGTGTTGAACATGAACTGCACGCTCCGGGCCGCGCTGCGCTGCAACGTCGGCAGCACCGCCGCGACCTGGTAGGCGAGCACCGTGACGATGACGAGATCGTAGGGTGTCTGCTCGTCCAGCGCGTCGGTCACCCGCACCTCCGCGCGCTCGCCCTTGACGTTGACGATGCCGCCGTCGCGCTGGAGTTATTGGAGCCGCACCGAGCCGGGCCGGGCGACGACGGTGACATCGTGGTGGCCGGTGCGGGCCAGTTGGAAAGCAAAGGCGCTGCCGATCTTGCCCGCCCCGAGGACGACGATGCGCAGAGGTGAAGAGGAGTCCATCGTTTTTCCGAGTTCAGTTGAGCACGGCGGGTTTCAATATTTCCTCGCACCACTGGCGGAAGCTGGTCGGCGTCGTGTTTTCGGGCGTGCGCGGTTCGGCGTTGTCCATGCCCTGGTCCTTGGCCGTCATCATGTCCACGAGTCCCTGGGCGAACACTTCCGTCGCCCCGTGTTGCACGAGTTGGGCCTTGTAAGCATCACCCGGAATCGACTGGAACCGGACCGGCTTGCCGAGCACTGCCGTCATGATCGCCGCCATGTCGTCGAAAGACAGGTCTTCCGGCCCCAGCACCGCGAGTCCGCCCTGGCCCGTCCACGAGGGGTCGAGCAGGAGCCGGGTGCCGCTCGCGGCGATGTCCCGCGTGGCCACCAGGGGCAGCTTCCGGTCGGGACTCGCCGGCAGGAAGAACGCCCCCTGGTGCTTGAGCGCCGGAAGCTGCATGAGCATGTTTTCCATGAAGCCGGGGCACCAGAGAGCGCGAAAATCCACGCCCGCCTTCTCGATCTCCTCGTCCTTGGCCAAGCAGGCGGTGATCGGGCCGGCGTTTTTGGCGAGTGCGGTTCCCCGGCCCAGCACGGACACGCTCACGACCCGCTTGACCCCCTGGCTCTGGATGGCGCGGCGCGCGGGCCGGGCAAACCGCAGGTACGATTCCATCACGTCATCCGCCGCGAAGGAAGGCGGGACGAGCAGGAAGACGCTCTCCGCGCCCTCGAACGCCCGGTTCAGCACCGCCTCGTCGTCCAGGGAGCCTTGCACGACCTCGGCTTTGCCGTGAACTTCCGGGGCGAGCCGGGCCGGTTCCCGCGCGACGACCCGCACCGCCACGTCGGCGGCGAGCAAATTTTTGAGCACCTGCGAACCGATTTTTCCCGTCGGAGTAGTGAGAACGATCATGACGGCAAAGTATACCGTACCGTTTACTTGGCAACCCAAGATCAAGAAAGGCAGCCATGCGCGGTGACAAACTGAGCGAACACATCCTCTGGACCGCCAAGGAAGTGTTCCTGGAAATGGGTTTCGAGCGGGCTTCCATGGACGTGATCGCCGCCCGGGCGGAAACTTCCAAGCGGACCCTCTACGCCCACTTCGAGAGCAAGGAGAAGCTGTATTTCGCCGTCATCGACCTGGTGCGCGGACTCTTTGCCAGCAAGCTGAAGATGCCCGGCGATTACTCGGACGACGCGGCGGAGGCGCTGACGATGTTCTGCGGGCGGTCCCTGGAAATCCTGCTCTACGCCCGCACGATCCAGATGTGCCGGGCGAGCATCGCGGAAGCCGCGCGGTTCCCGGAGGGTTCCGCCCGGTACTTCGACGTGGTTCTCGCCCTCCCCCACGAACGGCTGGTGGCTTACCTCACGGAAACTTTTGGTTTGTCGCCGCAGGACAGCGCGCGGGCAGCACAGGGTCTGGTCGGTCGGATCGTCCACCCACGCTTTCCCCGCGCCTTGTTCGGCCTGGATGCATTATCCGACCGGCTGGACGACGAGGCGATCCGGCCGGACTTCGACCTGGAGCCTGTGCGCGCGGCGGTCGCGGAACTCCTCGCGTCACTGAAAGGCCGACGGAATTCATCGCGGCGGTAGGCAGGGAAACCCCGATGACAGCGCCCGCGTGGTTCGTTGGCATTCGGATGGGAACGGGGCAACTCGGCGCGGACAAAACCCTTCCGTCATGGAAAAGGTTGTTTGCGGCTCGAAGCCAGTGAAAACGACAGCGCCACCGTCGGCGAGGTGGCCGGACCCCTCACCGGCGAGGACGCAAGCCCAGGACGAGACGTTCGATGACCTCGTCGACCAGCGCATCCAGCGGCACCTTCTTGAGCTTGCCGCCCGTGGAAAGGGCGATCAATCCCTGCACGGCCGCGTAGCCGACCAGCCCGATGCGGGCAGGGTCGCCGGGGATCACCTCGCCCCGGCTCTGGCCTTCGGTGAAGATGTCGTTCGCAATCGAGAAGACCTGTTCACTGGCTTCCAGCAAGGCCGCGGGGGCGTCGGGACGACGTTTCGCCTCCAGCATCAAACCATATAAAGCCGGGCGCTTGAGCGCGAACCCGATGTGGGCGCGGGCCAGCCGGGCCAGACGCGCGTCGAACCCCTGTCCCCGGTCCCGGGCCACGCGGGCGAGGGCGGTCCCGAACCGCGCGAAGCCGCGTTGCGCCAGGGCATCCAGGAGCGCCTGCCGGTCGGCAAAGTGCCGGCGCGGCGAGGCGTGGCTGACGCCCAACTCCCGACTGAGCTCACGCAGCGTGAGATTGCCCGCGCCAACGGTCTCCACGGTGCGCTCGGCGACCTCCAGCAACGCCTCGCGCAGGTTGCCGTGGTGGTAGGGACGCGGGGACGCTTTCATGCCCGGGCAGCCTACACGAAGAAGAAAAAACCCGCCAAATGTTTCCTTTGACAACATTGTTTTTACTGACAACATTCCCCTCGCTTCCTGCCACGCCCGAACCATTCATACGATGAAACTCTCCGGCAAAACGATCCTGATCACCGGCGGCTCCAGCGGCATCGGCTTGGAACTGGCCCGCCAACTCCTCGCCCGCGGCAACACGGTCCTCGTCACAGGCCGCGACCCGCGGAAACTCGACGCGGTCCGGCAGGCGCTGCCCGATCTACACCCCTTTCGGAGCGACGCGAGCGACGCCGCCGCCATTGCCGCGCTGCACCGCGATATCCTGGCGCGGTTCCCTGCTCTGGACACGCTGATCAACAACGCCGGGATCATGCGCAACCTCAACCTCCACCAGGACCGCGACCTGACCGACGTGACCCGCGAGATCGACATCAACCTGAGCGGACCGATCCGGTTGATCCAGCAATTTTTGCCGCATCTCAAGACCCGTCCCGGCGCGTTGATCGTCAACGTCACGTCCGGGCTGGCCTTCGTTCCCCTGCCGCTGTCACCCGTGTATTGCGCCGCCAAAGCCGCGCTGCACTCGTACACGCAGTCGTTGCGCGTGCAGTTGCGGGGCACGGGAGTGACGGTCGTGGAACTGGCCCCGCCCGGCACCGAGACGCCGCTGTTCCGCGGCGAGTTCGCGCGGGAGATGAAAGATCAGAAAGCCATGGCCGTGGCCGTGCTCGTGCGCAAGGCCATCGCCAAGATCGAAGGCGGCCGGTTGGAAGTCCGCCCCGGCCTGGCCAACGTGCTCAAGGTGATGAGCCGGGTCGCGCCGGCGTTCATGCTCAAGCAGATGGCGAAGATGTCGCAACCCAGTTTGGATGGAGTCCGGGTGGGCACGTAGGCCAGCGTTGGTGAAATGCCGTTCCCGTCGAAACCCTGCTGCGGCAAAGGACCGTTTTTAAGCAACGAGCCGGATTGGCTTCAGCGCTGAAGGGCTGCGCCGCCGTGTCGTTTGGTGACAGCGGTCACGTTCCTTGGCTTTCGGATGATCACAAACAGCATCGCTTTTCCCGGACCTAGCTTGCTTCGTCGGTTGCCAAGCTCGCAAGGATCGGCTGCACCAGGGCCGCGATGGTTGCCGCCGCCCGCTCGGATGAGGGACGCGGCGAAACCTCCAGCCACTCCCTGGCTCCCCCGTAGATCGCCCAACTCAGCGCCGCCGCCGCCATCTCCGGTGTCCCCGCCGGGTTCTCGCAAACGTGCTGCCTGAGACCGTCCAGCACCATGCCCTTGACCACGTTGATGACCGCGGATTCCAGGTGTGGGTCGAGCGACCGGCGACACCCGTCCGCCGGGTTGGACAGGCCCGCCAGGTAGTCACACACGCCCAGCGCGATGGCCGGGAGCGCGGAGCCGCATTTGCCCTCGAAGCGCACGCCACGCGCTTCAAGCAAGGCGAGGAAGCGCATCGCCACCACGCATCTCAGCAGTGCCGCCTTGTCGGGATAGTGGTCGTAGAAAGTCGCCCGGTTGAGCGTGGCCGCCTCGGTGATGTCCTGGATCGAGATCGCTTCAAAATCCCGCGTTTCCAGCAGCCGCTCCAGCGCGTCGTGCAGGAGCTGGCGTGTGCGGCGCACCCGCGGGTCCATCGTCTTGCACGCTTCCTTAGCCATTGAGGCTTTATCCATACGCCGGATGGGCGGTCCTGTCACTGCGTTTGACGACACTCGTCGCCATTGGCATTTGACAACAGATGTTTCTTTGACGAATACTGTCGTCAAAGTTAAACACCATGCCTACCTTGCTTCACATTGATTCCAGCCCTTTGGGTGATGCTTCCATTTCCCGCCATTTGAGCGAAGGGTTCACCAAAAATTGGCAGCGCCAGCACCCGGAGGGGAAGGTCATCGTCCGTGACCTGAGCGCGGAACCGCCCCCGGTCATCACGGCCCAATGGGTGGGCGCGTCCTTCACGCCCGAAGAAGCGCGCACGCCTGAACAGAAGGCATTGCTCAATTTATCCGACACGCTCGTGGCCGAACTGCACGAGGCCGACGAGTACGTCGTGGGGGTGCCCATGCACAACTTCTCCATTGCATCCAGCTTGAAGCTTTGGATCGATCAGATCGCGCGTCCGGGCAAGACCTTCGGCTTCGCGGATGGCCGGCCCGTCGGCATCCTCAAGAACAAGAAGGCCACCGTCCTGGTGGCGTCGGGCGGGGTGTACGGCCCAGGCACCGCGATGGCCTCGTACAACTTCGTGGAGCCTTACTTGCGGGCGATCTTTGGTTTCCTGGGCGTAACTGACTTGCAGGAATACGTCGCCGGGGGAGTCTCGAAGGTGAACCACGGCGAGGTGGACCGGGAAACCTTCCTGCACCCGCATCTGGCCGCCGTGGCGAAGCTGTTTCCCGCCGTCGCCTGACCAGTCTCCCGGGCACCCCTCTTTCCGCTCGGGCACCACGACGACAAAAGCCCGTTCGCCGCGCCCGCCGGTAAGAGGATGCATGCCCGCTTGCCACCGGACCAACGTTTGCCGTCATGAATCCCATCCATCCCCAAACCCGCATCGGCCATGTCCACCTCAAGGTGGCCGACCTGGAACGCTCCCTGAAGTTCTACCGTGATGTGCTCGGCTTCGAGGTGACCGCGCGCCTAGGTGACCACGCCGCGTTCCTGTCGGCGGGCGGCTACCATCATCACATCGGTCTGAACACTTGGGAGAGCCTGGGCGGTACCCCACCACCACCCGGCACCACGGGGCTTTACCATCTGGCGATCCTATACCCGACGCGTGCGGAACTGGCAGACGCCTTGCGCCGCCTGGTCGCCGCGAACCTCCCGTTGGAAGGAGCCTCCGACCACGGCGTCAGCGAGGCGCTCTACCTGCGCGATCCAGACGGCAACGGCGTGGAACTCTGCTGGGACCGGCCAGCGGCACAGTGGCCCCGGACCAGCAGCGGTGGCCTCGTCATGGTCACGGAGCGACTCGACCTGCCTGCGTTGCTGCAAGACACCGCAACGCCAGCGTTCTGAGGACCAGACAATTCCCGGGGGATGTCCGCACTGTGGAGAGGTGACGGTTTTGTTCGACCCTGAGCGGCCCAGGCGTTCGGTTGCCGGCAAGATGGTTCACGCCATCTTCGCCTCGTGCGAGCAGCCGTTGGCCTTTCCTGGCGCGACCGCCACCTCTCACCAGGGCACCGGGCCGTTCTCATCGAAGAACTGGCCGGTCGGCCCGTCGGCGGGCAGGGTCGCCAAGCGCACCGCCGCCCGCGCGCCCTCCTCCACCGTGCGCAGGCCCGTGTGATTGTTCAGGTCGGTGGCGGTGTAGCCGGGGTCGGCGGAGTTGACCTTGATCGGGCTGCCTTCCGCCGCGAGTTCGGCGGCGAAGAGGACGGTCTGCATGTTCAGCGCCGCCTTGGAGGAATGGTAGGAGATGACCTTGATCTTGGCGTATTCGTAGCCGGGATCGCTGTTTTGCGTGAGCGAACCCAGGCCGCTGGACACGTTGACCACCCGGCCCGCCGCCGAGCGTTTGAGCAGGGGCAGCATCGTCTTGGTGACGACCAGCGGGCCGAAGGCATTCGTCAGGTGCGTCGCCTTGTATTTCTCCAGGTCCGTCTGGCTGGGCGGGGCGTAATCCAGGGCCACGCCCGCGTTGTTGACCAGCACGTCGAGCACCCCGCCGAAATCGCGTTCGATCTGCCGGGCCACCGCCTCGACGCTGGCAGGATCGGTCACGTCGAGTTGGACCGGCCGGGCGTCCACGCCGAGCGCGCTCAATTTGTCCGCCGCCTGGCGTCCGCGACTCTCGTCGCGCGCGCCGATCAGCACGGTCATGCCGTGTTCGACGCCGAGTTGGCGGGCGACCTCGTAGCCGATGCCTTTATTCGCGCCGGTGATCAGCGCCACCCGTTTGCCGGAAGATAATGGATTGCTCATAGGCACGAGGATAAGGCGCACGGACGGGCCGCGTCTTTCACGTCCTTGCGCCGCGTGGCCGTTCCTTGCGCAAAAACGCGCCGGGGGTCGATCCGCACACCGCCCGGAAACAACGCGTGAGATGGCTCTGGCTGCTGAACCCCGCCTGAAACGCGGCCTCTCCCAGACTCATCTCCACGCCGCCCGCCCGGAGCAATGCGCGCGCGTGTTCGACCCGTTGCCGCACGATGAAGCGGTGCGGCGTCTCGCCGACCGAGCCGCGAAACGCCCGCGCGAAGTGACTCGTGCTCACCCCAGCCACCGCCGCCAGCTCCGCCAGCGGCAGGTTTTCGCCCAGGCGTGCGCGGATGTGAGCGAGCACGCGCGTCTCCGCGTGCGGGGCGAGGACGGCGGGCGGACGATCCAGACTCGCCGCGCGCCTTTGCAGGTAACGCTCGCGCAGATGGGCGCTCATCAACAGCGCCACCGACTCGACATAGCGCGGGGGAAGCGCCTGCTCGCGGCGCAGCAGCGCGGCGGCTTCGGTGGCGAGATGGAACAAATACGGGTCGGCCGCGCCTTGCACGTCGTAGCCGCTGCGCTCGGCGGACGTGGCCGCCGCCCAGCGTTTGCCAAGGTATTCCCTTTCCAGGAACAACGCGAAGAGTTGCCCGTCTCCGGTCAGTTCGGCTTCCGCGCCGACGCCGCCCAGAGAAAAGCCGGCGCTGCGGGCCGGCTGCCTGCGCCAGGGGTGCTGCCCGGAGGAACGCCAGCGGGCCGTGGTCGCGCCGAGGAGGACGCCGATTTTCACCTGCTCGTAGTGCCGCTCGTCGTGATGCGATGGACCGTAGCGCACCCAGTGAAGCGAACCGGCGGCGAAAGGCGCTTGGAGCGATTCCATGCGGATGAGCTTACGCCGTTTCGCTGGCTTGTCGCGTCACCCCCCTGTCTTTTCGGTCAGCCCGTCGCGCGGGGTCTGTCGGCGGCGGCCCCCTGAACACGACGATGCTCGACAGGCAGATCAGATCAGCACCAGTTCGTGCGAAAACGCGCCCAACAAAGCCTCGCCGCGACGGCCAGACACAGCGCGCCGGCGAGCCAGGTGGAAGGTTCGGGAACGACGGTGAAGGAGAAGTCGTTGGCCACCATCTGATCGACCCCGTAGCCCTGCGCGGTGGCATCGCCGCTGACAAACGTACCGATGGCTTCGTTGGAGCGATAACCATCTTCGGAGATGTAGGTGGCAAACAACTGGATGGTGGCTCCCGAATTTGGATTCAGGCCAAGGTCCGCCGCCGGCACGTCGATGTTGGCGACGTTGCCGTTCATCCCATAGGTAATGCCATTGGGGCCGCTGCTCCCTGGGGCAGCGCCATCAGTCTGGTTCAGAGGATTGCCTAGTTTGAACACCTGACCGTAATACTGCCCGAGGTCGATCCCATACTGTGGAGTCAGCACACCCCCGAAGTTCAGCGTGGAGCGGTTCGCGGGGTTGTCATGGGAGAGTCCCGAAGTCGCTTGCCGGCCGCCGTCGCCGTTGGGGTAGCCGGTGTCGTTCAAAATGGAAGTGCTGCTGATGCCCCCGCCCGTGCCGTTGTCCACGTAGATCACGACATCGTTGCCGCCAAAGCCTTTGTTTCCGCCGCTCAGGTCGAGGGAGAATTTGATGCCTCCGGTGCCGTCGTTGCTGACGGTGAGTCCCTGTCCCAACCCCAGGTTGCCGGAGAAACCACTGTTGCCGTTGGGCGCGAAAGTGGTCTGTGCCGAGGCGGAAGCCGTGGCCATGACCAGCACGGCTGCCAAGGGGCCGGCGAGACGATACAGAGGAAGTGAAAACGGGGGCATGGAAGGAGGCTATCCGCGTCGCCCTGCTTGTCGAAGCCGCGGGAGGTGGACAGTAAACTCACTGATTGACGCAGGCGGGACCGCGAGGCAGCGTGTGGCATGGGCAACGGGCCGACGCTTCGCACGCTGGCGCAAATGGCCGGGGTTTCCAAAACGACGGTTTCACTCTGCCTGCTCGATCATCCCCGCATCCGGCCCGAGGTGCGCGAGCGCATCCAGCGTCTGGCGGCGGAGGCCGGTTACCGGCGCAACGCCCTGGTGGCGAATTTGTGCGCGCAACTGCGTTCCAGCCGAACGTCCACCTACCAGAGCACCCTGGGCCTGCTCTGCGCCGCCAAAGACCCCTCCGAACTCGAGACCGTCCCGACGTTCCGTGCGTGGATCGCCGGCTGCCGCGCACGGGCGACCGAGCAGGGTTACGGTTTCGATCATCTGTGGCTCTACGAACCGGGCATCTCCCCGGCCCGGCTGGTGAGCATCCTCGACGCCCGCAACATTCGCGGCCTGGCGGTGGTCGGCTTTTACGAAGGCGAGGCCATCCCGCGCGAATTCGATCCGATCTGGCTGCGATCCGCCGCCGTGGCCATCGGCACGCGGCCGGTCTGGCCGGTGATCCACTTCGTTTCCAACGATCAATACGTGACGGCGTTTCGCGCCGTGCGGGAGGTCGCCGCGCTCGGTTATCGGCGGCTGGGCCTTTGCCTGGGCCGTCACATCGACGACATCATCGAGAACAAGTTCACCGCCGGTTTCCACGCCGCGCAAAAGCGGCTTTCGCTGGAGCAGGATGTGCCGACGTTCGACCTCCAGCCGGGGACGAAGAAACCTTTCGCGCTCTGGCTGGAACGCCATCGGCCCGAGGTCATCCTGACGATCCACGCGGAGGTCCGGGACTGGGTCTCGTCGCTCGGTCTCGCCGTTCCCGGGGACATCGGACTCGTGCAGTTGGATAAGTCCAGCGAGACCAGCGACTGGACCGGGATGCAGCAAAACAGCGAACTCATCGGCCGCTCGGCTATCGACATGGTCATCGGCCAGATTCACCGCAACGAATCCGGCCTGCCGCCCGTCCAGAAAAGTATGCTCATCAACAGCACCTGGAGTCCGGGAGCGACGCTCGGCGACAAGACCCCGCCGACCGCCAGCGGATCACGCCTCCGCAAGCGGGCGGACCGTCGCGCGGCTGCCGGCGTGAAATCGGCACGCCGCAACGAAGCGCCCTAGCTGATCAAGCCCTCAAGCCGCCTTGTCCGCCGGCATCGGGCGCGATCCATCGTCCACGATGTTCGCCGTGCGCGGGGCATCTTCCACGAACCGCATCAACCCGGCGGCCAGCAGCATGGAAGCGCCGCCTGCCGTCACCGCATGGAGCGGGTCATTGTGCATCCAATGGTTCATGACCCATCCCAGGCCCAGGGACGCTGCTACTTCCGGCAGGACGATGAAGAGATTGAAGATGCCCATGTAGACACCGACCCGCGTGGGAGGCAGGGAGTTGGCGAGCAAGGCGTACGGCATCGAAATGATGCTCGCCGTGGCGATGCCTACCCCGGCCATGGAAAGCAGCAGAAGATATTTGTCGTGGATGACCCCGACCGAGAGCAGGCCGGCCGCGCCGCAGAGCAGGCAGACCGTGTGAATGGGTTTCGGCCGCACGCGCCGGCTCACGGCGACCAGCGCGAAGGCCGTCAGGAAAGTCACCAGCGAGGACACCGAAAAACACACCCCGCCCCACTCGGTGCCCTCGGCGTACAGGCTGGATCGCTCGTCCGTCGCTCCGAACACACCATGCGCGACCGCCGGGACGAAATACAACCCCATGCAGAAAATGCCCGTCCAGGTGCACATCTGCACCCAGGCCAGTCGGCGCATCGTCAAAGGCATTTCCCTGATCGCAGCGAAAATCTCGCGCGCCCCGTGCGTGAATCCACCCCGGCGAGCCTTCATCGCCGCGAACGCCTCCATGTCTTCGGGAGGATGTTCGCGGGTGGTGAACACCGTCCACAGCACCGCGCCCAGAAACGCCAACGCTCCCAGGTAAAAGGAATAACGCACCGTGGCGGGAACGCGCGCCGCCGCGCTCGTTTTGGCGCTAACCCCGAACCAGTGGGAAAACATCCACGGCAACGCCGAGGCGATCACCGACCCCAGACCGATGAACAGGCTTTGCACGGCGAACCCGCGGCTGCGCTGTTTTTCGGGCAACAGGTCGGCCACAAAGGCGCGGAACGGCTCCATGCTGATGTTGATGGAACTATCCAATACCCAGAGGAGTCCCGCCGCCATCCACAGGTTGCCCGAAGAAGGCATGAGGAGCAGGGCCGCCGAAGCCAGCAAGGCCCCCGCCAGAAAGTACGGCCGCCGCCGGCCCAGCCGGGTCCAGGTCCGGTCGCTCATGCTGCCGATGATCGGCTGCACGAGCAACCCCGTCATCGGCGCGGCCAGCCAGAGCGCGGGAATCTGGTCGGGTTTCGCGCCGAGGTATTCGTAGATGGCGCTCATGTTCGCCGACTGCAACCCCCAGCCGAACTGGATGCCGAGGAAGCCGAAGCTCATGTTCCAGAGCTGCCAGAACGTGGCGGGAGGTTTTTCCATGCGATCAGCCCCGGGAGCACTGCGGCGTCCGACAGGTCGGCGACAGAAACGAGGCCGTTTACTGCCAGGAGATCACGTCGTCCTTCGAGGTTCCGGAGTTTTTATCGCCCCCGCCTCCGAAGAAGTTTCCGGTCGTGCCCATGTCCGGCCCCCACGAATAGACGATCACCCCGGTCCTCAAGGGAACGGAACCCGCGTTGCTCGAATAGGGATTTTTCACCGTGTCATCGTAGTTCGCATCGACGCCCACGTAGTAAGGCTTGCCCCAAGGGTCATACAATTTCCCGTCCGAGCCGATCCCGTTCTTGCTCTGGCCAGGCGTCTGGTTTTTCGCGTCCGGCAGTTCGATGTACACCACCCTGCGGGTGTTGATCCGCGTGCTGTCATTTGCCTCGTCCCTCAGATTATCCGCCCGGAGGATGTCGAACAACTGGATCGTGGTGGGGTTGTTGTCGCCGAAACAAACATCGTCCGTCGGGGTATAACTCTTCGGCATCGGGTACCCGCCATAGTCCGTCTGGAAGCTCTTGATCGCCGTGACGATGTTCATCTCGGTGCTTTTCGCCTGCGTCTTGCGGGCGTTGGTCATCACCGAACCTGTCACCGGCAACAGGATGCCCGCCAGCACGGCGATGATCGAGATCACGACCAGGAGTTCGAGCAAGGTAAATGCTCTGTACGAAACGGATGCGGGGGGAAGTTTCATTTGCAATCTTTCTGGCGGATGGTTGGGGGAGTGGAATTTTCACCGGAATCCGGGCCTGCCCCCGGAAATGCACCGCCGGACGGTCGTCCAAGGCGAAAGTCTTTCTCGACAAAAGGCCGCGCCGTCTGGTACGGGCATTGGGGGTGCCCGGTCAGGACTGCTTCGCAAAAGAGCAGGTGCGAGTTCGCACCGCCCGGGACACGCAAGGCGTTCGGCTAGACCCGGCGTAAACGGCGTTGCAAGCCGATGGACAACCCGATCCCGCCGAGAAGCATCGCCCAGGTGCCAGGCTCCGGGACGGCAAAGGTATCGACCCCGAGCGTGACCGTGTCGGTGCCGGGATTGGCCGTGTTGGCTGGATTGCCGGTGTCGGCCACCGAATTGAAAGCCTCGTTGGCGCGAAAAACACTCGTGGCGTTTTGCGCGTTCGGATGGGCGTTCAGATAGGTCGTCGAAAAATTGAAACTCGTCGGAGACCCGAGGTTCGAGAGCGAAAGGCTAAAGGTGTAATTCGGATTTCCAGCGCCGCCGACCGGCGTCAGGTTGACCGATTGGAGCGCCGTGAAAGCCCCCGCTGTTGTCAGGCCAAACAGTTCGCCCGCCGACGCGTTGGTGGGCGAGAGCGCGATGGCGTACCTTGCGGCGAACCCGGTAGCGAAATTGATGGTTGCGCGGTTCGTGCCGTCGTATCCCGAAACGGCTTTCGCCAGGATGCCGTTGTTGGTCGTCGTGTCGGTGAGGGTAACCGTCGAATTGAACCCCGTCGCTCCGGTGCTGATGTAAACGACCAGCTCGTCGTATAATTGGCCGTTGTTGCCGGCACCGTTGTTGGGGCCCGGGGCGATTGTTCCCGTGAGGATGCCGCCACTGTTGGTGAAGGTCAGCGAGCCGTTTCCCACCGGACCGCCGAAACCCGTGGACCCGTTGCCGTTGTAAGTCGTCGCGCGGGCGGACAGCGAGAGCAGGAGGGCCGCCGTGGAGGCCGCGCCGAATGTCTTGAGGGATTTGTTCATTACAGGTGGAGGGACGCTGGTTGGGGAGGTGCGGGGATGCTGTCCGCAGGCGTGGGCAGCGTCACGAGATTGACACCGCGCGGCGGGTTGTTCAATGCCCGTCTGCGGCCGAGTTGGTGTCCAGTCAACCGGACGCAATGCCGCCGTGAAGTTGGTGTCCAGTCCACCCACCACGGCGGACGCCCCTGCAAACGGGGTGTTCTGACGGGGTGCGCAGGCTCCGGGTTGCTTGACGCTTCGTTCGGCTCTGTTTAAGAGGGCAGCATGTTCCCAGCCCCTCATCCCCTCCAAAAATTCGGTGCGATTGCCACGCTTCTTTGTGTGGCCGGCGTCGCTTCCGCCCAGACGAAATCCGCCAGCCCGACGCCGGCCAAGACCAGTGTGGCCCCGGCCATCCCCGCCGCCGGGTCGGCCCTCGTGCTGTATGTGCCCGGTGCTTACCAGGATTGGAAGCCGGCGTCCGCTCCGCAGATCGGCGCGGTCGCGGGGTCGTCGCGCCGCTTCGAGGGTTATGTCAATATCACCGGGACCGGCGAGCAGCCTTTCAAGTTCACGGACGCACCGGACTGGACCCACACCAACTATGGCAGCGGCAGCGGTGGCAAGCTCAACCAGGACGGTCAGGCGGGCGGGCTGACGGTTCCTTCCGGCGGGTACTACGAGTTGACCGCCGACCTCGACAAGATGACCTGGACCGCCACAAAAACGACCTGGAGCGTGATCGGCAACGCGACACCCGGCGGTTGGGAGAAAGACACGCCGATGACCTACGATCCCGCCAAACAATCGTGGACGGTCACCCTGGCCATGAAGGCCGATGGATCGTTCAAGTTCCGGGCGAACAACGCCTGGAAGATCGACTTCGGCCTCGACGGCAACGGCAAGCTGCAATACGTGGACAACCCGTTTTTCGACTACGCTCCGCAGATCAAGGACCTCACTGTGCCCGACGACGGCACCTACACCCTGACCCTGGACCTGCACGTCCCCGGCAAATACACGTACAGCATCGTCGCGGCAAAGTGATCGGAAACGTCGATCCGCCTCTTTGCACGCACATGAAATCGCTCCTCTTCCTCGCGGCGGCCCTCGGCGTCGCCCTGACGGCCGGCGGCAGCTGGTCATCGGCGCAGACCGCCGCAGCATCTGCCCCCGGCGATCCTCCGCAGTATGGAACTCCCTACGCGCCCGTTCCCGACCCGCAAGACCTGATGATCTACCAGGTCAACCCCCGCTCCTTCAGCCTGGAGGGCACTCTCGCCGGCGTACAAGCCAGGCTCGACTCCATCAAGGCGCTGGGCGTCAACACCCTGTATCTCCTGCCCACCTATCCCATCGGCATCGAGAAAACGGTGCATTCGCCCTATTGCATCCGTGACTACCAGGCGGTCAACGCCGAATTCGGGACTTTGGAAGACCTGCGCGCCCTGGTCGAGGAAGCGCACAAGCGCAAGATGATCGTGCTCTTGGACTGGGTGGCGAACCACACCGCTTGGGACCATCCTTGGATCGCCAACAAAGCGTGGTACAAGCAGGACGACGCCGGCAACATCATCAGCCCGCCCAAGACCGGCTGGCTCGACGTGGCGGCCCTCAACTACGACAACGCCGACCTGCGCCGCGCCATGATCGAGGCCATGCGCTACTGGGTCTTCGCCGCCAACATCGACGGCTACCGCTGCGACGCGGCGGACTTCATCCCCGTCGATTTCTGGAAAGAGGCCATCGCCAGCCTGCGCACCATCGACACTCACCGGCTGCGGCTCTTCGCGGAAGGCAAGCGCAAGGAAAACTTCGCGGCCGGCTTCGACCTGCAATACGGCATGTCCTTCTACAACAACCTGACCAACCGCGTTTACGGCACGCATCAATCCGTCACTTCCTTCGACATCCTCAACACCACCGAGTACCGGGATGCCGACGGCGACGACCAGGTCGTGCGCTATATCTCCAACCACGACGTGGACCAGAGCGAGGGCAGCCCGCTTGCCACACTCGGCGGCCGGCAGGGTTCGCTCGCCGCCTTCGTCGTGGTGGCTTACATGAAGGGCGTGCCGATGATCTACGACGGCCAGGAGGTCGGCTGCCCGGTGAAGCTGAGTTTCTTCGACAAAAGCACGCCCATCGACTGGTCGCTCAATCCCGATCTCACCGAGGAATACAAACGCCTCCTCGCCCTGCGCAACGAAAGCGCCGCCATCCGGCGCGGCGACCTGCAATCGTTCAGCGACGACGACGTTTGCGCGTTCACCAAATCCAGGGACGCGGAAGAAATCCTCGTCATCGACAATCTGCGCGCCACCCCCAGCACGTACACCGTCCCGGAGCCGTTGCGCGGCGACCACTGGAAGGACGCCTTCAGCGGTGCGGAGGTCGTCATCCCCGAGCAGCTGGTGCTGTCGGCGTACCAGTACCACGTCTATAAAAAGAGGTAGCCGGAGCACGTCGCCGCGTCGGTCGGCAGTCTCCGGCGAGCGGGGCCGGACGGCGGGCGTCCTCCGCTCCGTCCGTCCCGCCCCCGTCCCATGTCCGACCAAATCGCTCCCGACCCGAAATATTTCCTGCCCGCACGCCGCGCCGACGGCCTCGCGCGCCACGCCGAGGGCATCGAACTGACCCTCGACGGCGGCGAGGACCGTCTGCGCGTCGAAGTTTTGCGCGCCGACGTGCTGCGGCTCAAGATCAGCCGGGGCGGACGCTTCGACGAACAGCCGTCGGTCGCGGTCGTGGCGGGCGCGCCCGCCGCCCTGGGCGGCGCGGAGTTCACGGTGACCGAGACGCCCGAGGCCGTGCGCGTCGTCACTTCCGCACTGACGCTCACCGTCGCCAAATCCCCCTTCCGGCTCGACGCCCACCGCGCCGACGGCAGCCCGATCTTCGAGAGCGCCCCCGACGCGGCGGGACTTCCCCTCGCCTACGCCACGCTCAACGACGAATTCCTGCTCACTCGCCGCCGCCGCCGCGAGGACGGTTTCTACGGCCTGGGCGAGAAGTCCGGCCGCTTCGACCGCGCGGGCAGCGCCTACACGCTCTGGAACACCGACGTGCTCGCGCCCACCGTCGAGGGCGAGGCCCGCACCGCCTACGGCCGCGACGATCCCCGCGCCGATCCGCGCGGCACCGTGTTCGACCCCTACTACGTCTCGATCCCCTTCTTTTACCACCAGCGCCACGGGCAATCCGCCATGGCCGGGTTCTTCCTCGACAACCCCCACCGGGCGCGCTTCGACTTCACCGACGACGAGTCTTTCACGGTCCGCCTCTCCGGCGGCCAGTACACGGAATACGTCTTCGCCGGGCCGCAAATGCCCGCCATCCTGGCCGCCTACACGGCGTTGACGGGCCGGATGCCCGCGCCGCCGCTCTGGGCCTTGGGCCACCACCAATGCCGCTGGTTCGACTACACGCAAGAGACCCTCCTGCAACTCGCCGCCCGGCACCGCGCCGAGCGCATCCCCTGCGACGCCCTGTGGCTGGACATCGACCACATGCGCGGC
Organism: uncultured Verrucomicrobiota bacterium; assembly: GCA_964658285.1. Lineage (GTDB taxonomy): Bacteria > Verrucomicrobiota > Verrucomicrobiia > Chthoniobacterales > SZAS-18 > CAHJWO01. Next base: position 1,831 of record CAZZYS010000054.1, on the reverse strand, counting down.
TACCGCGTCTTCACCTGGAACGAGGACGCCTTCCCCGACCCGCCCGCGCTGCTCGCCGCCTTGCGCGCGCAGGGCTTCCGGGTCATCACGATCATCGACCCCGGCGTGAAATTCGAGCCGGGCAACCCCGTCTTCGACGAGGCGCGGCAAAAAAACCTCCTCTGCCGCACGCAGGCCGGCGAAATCTACGTCGGCCAGGTGTGGCCGGGGCGCACGGCCTTCCCGGACTTCTCGCTGCCTGCCGCCCGTGCGTGGTGGGGCCGGCTCAACGCCGTGCACGTCGCCAGCGGCCTGGCCGGGGTCTGGAACGACATGAACGAACCCGCCACCGGCGACATCCCCGAGGACGCGATGGGATTCGGCGGCGGCACCGTGCCGCACGCGCGCTTTCACAACGAATACGCCACGCTCATGGCGATGGGCACGGTCGAGGGCCTGCTGGCCGCGCTGCCGACGCAACGCACCTTCGTGCTCTCGCGCGCCGGTTCGCCGGGCATCCAGCGTTACGCCGCCAACTGGCTGGGCGACAACTGCTCGCGCTGGGACCATCTCTGGATGAGCCTCCCCATGGCGATGGGCCTGGGGGTGAGCGGCCAGCCCTTCGTCGGCGCGGACGTGGGCGGCTTCATCGAAAACACCACCCCCGAACTGCTCGCGCGCTGGTATCAATACGGCGCGCTGACGCCCTTTTGCCGCAACCACAACCACCGGGGCCAGCACGACCAATATCCGTGGGCGTTCGGCGAGGCGGTGGAAGCCATTTGCCGCCAGGCCATCGAGGACCGTTACCGGCTCATGCCGTATCTCTACGCCGCCTTCCGCGAGGCCGGCGAAACCGGCGCGCCCGTGCAACGCCCGCTGGTTTTCGACCATCAGAACGACCCCGCCGCGTGCGCGGTGGACGATCAATACCTCCTCGGACGCGACCTGCTCGTAGCTCCGATCTACCGGGCGGGCCAGACGGAACGCCCCGTCTATCTGCCTGCCGGGACGTGGTACGATCCGCAAGGAAAAACCCACGAGGGTCCGGGCTGGATCACGGCCCCCGCCCCGCCCGACGCGATCCCCGTTTACACGCGTGGCGGCAGCGTTGTGCCGAGGTGGTCGGAGGCACCCGGCTCGACGCTGGACTACCACCCATCGTCCATCGAACTCCACGTCCACCTGCCCGGACAGGACGGCGAAACGCGCTCGGTGCTGCACGAGGACGACGGCGAGACGTTCGCCTTCCGCGACGGGGCGTTTTACCGCACGGAGTTCGTCCTGCGGCGCGCTGGCGGTGAGGTCCATCTCGACGCCACCGTGACGGGCCGGGGCTACCCGACGTTCGCGCGGCGCGAATTCGTCCTGGTCTTCCACGGGCTGCGGTCCCCGGCGGTCACGGTGAACGGCGAGGCGATGGCCCTGCACGACGCCCGGCTCATCCTCAACAACGCGGGCGAGGACTTCTCCTTGCGTGCCCGCCACTGATCCTGCCGCGCTGCCGTCGGGGCCGTTTGGCGCGGCAATCGGGCCGTCCGGCGGCGCGGAATCAACGTGCCAAAACGGCGAGTCGAGATGAGTTCGTGACACACTCACGTTGCGTTTGATCCTGGACGTTTCCAGAGCATGCGCAGGGTTGCCATCAATCCGAGCATTCTTCGGATGAATGATGTCCGTTGAAGGATACGCCTCCACTGCCCATGGACAGCCCGCACGCTCTGCAATCAACTGTAGAAACAGTGCAAAAAAGCGCGGGCGAGCCCGCTTGAACGGCTACGATCTCAGAATTTCCAATAAAAAGCTGTTGAGTTAAAGCGTTGGCGGTTTTCCGGGGCGCTGGCAGGTTGTC
>CAZZYS010000053.1:0-19323 GCA_964658285.1 uncultured Verrucomicrobiota bacterium | reverse complement strand
TCTTGGTCAGGGCATAGTTCGGATCGCTGACCTGCACGGGCGCGCTCCACGTCAAGCCCTTGTCGGCGGACGACACGAGGAAGATGCCGTGCCCGTCGGAATACACTCCGTAGACCGTGCCGGCGGCGGTCAACGTCCCGCCGGCGTTGCGGTGATCGGCGGCCACGCGGATCGGGAAGAAAATGTTCGCCGGGTTGACCCCCGCGGGCGTCGCCTGATGGATCGTGTAGCTCGTCGGGTAGGTCAGCAGCGTCGAGGGCGTGCCCACCGCCACCTGGCCGCCGTTGCCGCTGATGTAAACGGTGCCGTCGAACTGGTCCACGTCCAACGCGCCGGTCTGCGGGATGGTGCCGACGGTGATCGCCGGGCCGTAGGTCGCCCCGCCGTCGGTGGATTGCTGCGCGAAGGCGATGCCCTGCGCGAAGTTGCGGTATTCGAGATAGACGATGTTGTTGCCGAAGGTGCCCATCCACTGCCGGTCGTTGACCGGGACGCCGCCCAGGGCGTTGCCGGCCGCGTTGAACACGAAGGTCTTGCCCAAGTCCAGCGAGTTGCCGACGGTGACGTTGGCCGCCGTCAGGCTCGCGTAGGCCAGCACGGGCTGGGGATTAGTCGTGGACGCGCCCGTGCCGGTGTAGTTGCCGAAACCCACGGCGAGGTCAATGTCGCCGCCGCCCAGGCCGCCCGCCGCGACGGCGCTGCCGGCCACCTCGCCCGGGATCACCGCGTCCGGCTGTCCGCGGTAGAGGGGCACGCGCATGTTGGGGTCATACGTCGCGCTGCTGGGCCGCAGGTCGAAGTACCAGAGGTCCACGCCAGCGGGAACGCCGCGGATGCCGCAGACGTAGTAATTGCCGTTCACATCGACGCGGCTGCTCGGCTCGCCGTCGGCGGCGGAGGTCGGTGCCTTGACCGGGGCGTTGGGCGAAAAGGTCATCCCGCCCTTGAGGTAAGTCGCCGTGCGCACCGTGGGGCTGGTGATGATGCTGGTCGTGCCTTTATACTGATCCGTGCCGGCCACCGCGGCAGTCGTCGTGAAGTAGACCGCGATGACGTTGTACGCGCCCACGCCGGTGGACGCCGGGTTGATGGTCACCGACTCCGAGGTGCCCGGCGCGCCGTTGGCCGAACTGCCCACGGCCGCGCCGTTGGTGCCGTTGGCGTTGCGTTTGAAGATGTAAAGATCGTAGTCATTCGCCGGCACGGTCCAACTGATGGTGACCGCGACGGACTTGCCTGCGTAAGCCGCCGCCAGCCCATCCAGGGTCAGCACGAACGTATCCTGGGTGAGCCCTTCCTGACCCGTCGCAACCGTGCCCCCCGTCGCGGTCGGGTCCACCGGTCCCATCCCGCCGCTGCCGGTGGCCGTGCCGGTCCAGTTCACGGTGGGGCTGGCGGGCGAGATGTCGCCCGAGGCCGGGTTTGCTGCCGGTTGGGGCCTCACGGTCGGCCGCACGTTGATCGGCTGCCCCGAACGAGCGGGGGGAACGATGGTCGTGGCGGGCGGCGCGGCGTGGGCGCAGAGCGCGGCCCCGGCAACGGCGATGGACAGGGCGGCGAGGGTTTTCATGGGAGCAAAGAACGGATTGGCGGCGGTGGACGATTTCCGGCGTGGGTTAAAACAGGTTGCGCGAGCCCATTCCCGTGCGCCATCAGGGGCGGCGCACCGGACGCCGGCGCACACGCAGGGCGAGGCCGGCTGCCGCCGCACCCGCCAGCAGCCAGCCCGACGCACGCGGTTCAGGGACGATGGTCCCGGTGAACGAGAGTGTCGCGTCCAGTGGAGTGGTGTGGTCGATCAGGGTGTTCGGGATCAGGAAACCGTTGGATTGCGAGACCCCGGTGGAGTCATAGACGAGTGCGGTCACCGAGCCGGTTTTCAGCGCCGTCAGCAGCATGGCCGCGTTGGCGGGGACGCCGGTGATCGTCACGGTGACGAAGTCGCTGGCCTGCACGGGGTGGCTGTTGTCGTAAGCATTGAACCCGTTGAGCAAAAGCCCCTGGCCGAGGTTGATGCCGTTGAGCTGGAGGGTCCAGGAGTTGACATCGAAGTCGTCGTCGCCGTACTGCGTGCCGTCACCCGGCGGCGGGTAAGGCGTGTCATCGACGCCGTTCGGACCCAACCCCGTGTCGCCGTCGATGACCGTGAACGTGATCGAGACACTCGTGATGCTGGTGAACGCGGGCAGCGAGGGATACGTGAACGGGTTAGCCGCGATGGGAGCGGTCTGCCCGGCACCGGTCGCGCCGTTGAAGTTGCTCTGGAGCTGGGTGTTGGTCACCGTGGCCATCGTCTGCGCCCGCAGGCCCGACGGCCCAGCCACGAGCGCCCCGAAAAGGCCCGCGGCGGCAAGGAGACCAGCGGTTTTCATGACGCGGCGCACGCTGCTCAAGCCCGGCCGGTCGGCCGCCGTTTCCCCCGCAGCAGATGACCGGCCAGCAGCGCCGCCCCCAACCCGACCCCGGCCCAGGTGCCCGGCTCGGGCACGGTGCCGGTGATGCTCAGCGTGGTCGTCGCGTTGTTCTGGTCGTTGCCGAGATAGACCTCGTTCGGCGCGGTGATCGTGTCGTTGGGATTGTCCGTGGTGATGACGCCCACGAGCGTCCCGTTCGTCTTGAGCGCGGTCAGGAGGGCTGCCGCGTTCGTCGGCGTGCCGCTGAAAGTAAACGTATCCTGCAAGCCATCGCCGCGAAAGCCGTTCAGGGTAAATCCCGTGGCGACGCCGCCGAGCGAGAGATGCAGGTGATTATAATCGAAACCGTCGGGCTGGGCCGCTTCCGAGTTTCCATCCTGCACGGTCAGCGTGATGCTGATCGCGGTGATGGAAGTCAGCGTCATGTACATGGTGCCCGTGAAGTTGTAACCGCCGGCCGTGGTGATCGTGGCGTTCCCCGCCGTCGGCGTGGAATAAAGGTTCTGGTTGCCGTCCAGACCGTTGGAAGTGGCCCCGTTGTCTTGCTGGACGGTCGAGGTGAGCGTCAACGCCTGGGCCGCCCCGGTGCATAAACAGGCGCAAAGCAGGGCAAGCAACCCGACGGGCAGAATCTTCCCGGTGGAGCGACCGCGTTTTTCCCACCCCGAACCCGACCCTGCACCCCCGTTGTTTGCCATCTGGCGAAGATGGGAACGATACACCCTCGTGTCGATCTTTTTTCCCGCCGGCAAGATGACAGTTCTGTCATCTTGGACGCCGCCGCGTCCCGCGTGCGTGGCGGTGCCGCCGATCAATCGTCGTCGGCCGAGCGGGCCTCGATGCCCTGGGCAACGCTGGCGTGGAAGGTCTGTTTGGCGTGGGTTTCGCCGTAGCTGAGTTCCACGGTGTAGTCGCCGGTGGGGACGAGTTTTTTCGGGTCGTCGCCGCCGTATTTGACGAGCACGTCGGGCGTGGGGCGCAGGTCCCAGTTGAGACGGACCAGGCCGGGCGCGCCGGGGGCCTTGAGGTTCGCCACGGTCTGGCCCTGGGAGTTGGTGACCTTGAGCTTGATCTCGTCGCCGGTGAACTCCTTTACCCAGACGGTGAACAGCGCACCCTCGGCAGGGTTATCCCCGTGGTAGCTGCCCTTGCCGTCCCAGTCGGAAAAACCGGGCAGCCGGTAAGCGCCTTCGACGGCGCGCACGCTGAACAGGTGCGCCGGTTGCGCCGCGACCTCGGGGGTCAGTTCGCGCAGGGGACGGGAATCGTCGAGGATAAAGAGGCTCAGGCCGTGCGTGGCGATGACGAGGTCCGCCGTGCGTTTCTGGATGTTGAGGTCGTCCACCTCGACGGCGGGCAGGCCGCCGACCTTCACCCAATGGCCGCCCTGGTCGAAGGAAGCAAACAGCCCGGCCTGCGTGCCGGCGTAGAGCAGGCGCGGGTTTTCCGGGTCCTCGCAAACGACCTGCACGGGCACGTCCTTCGGCAAACCCTCGCCGACGACGGATTGCCACGTCTTGCCGAGGTCGGCGGTGCGGAAGATCATCGGCTCGTCGTCACCCAGGCGGTAGGCGCTGAACACCGCGTAGGCGACGTTCGGGTCCTTGGCGCTCGGCACGATGCGGTGCACCCACTGGCCGTGCGCCGGCGCGGGGACATTGTCGGTGAGTTCGGTCCACTGGCCGCCCTCGTTCTCGGTGACCCAGAGCCGTCCGTCGTCCGTGCCCGCCCAGAGCAGGTCGGCCTTGGCGGGGGACTCCGCGAGCGAATAAATCACGCCGAAGTTCTCCGCGCCGCTGCCGACGGCGGTGGTCTTGGTGGGTTCGTCCTTGGTCAGGTCCGGGCTGATGACGGCGGAGTGCTCACCCTTGTCGGTGAGCTTGAAAACCCGGTTGCCGCCCTGGTAAAACGTCCCCTTGTGGTGCACGCTGGCGAAGAACGGCGTGTTCCAGCCGAAGCGGTAGCGCGCCTGACCCTCCGCCGGGGCGGGGTGGAGGTCCTTGCCCTCGCCGGTGCGCAGGTTGACGCGGAAGACGATGCCTTCCTGCGCCTCGGCGTAGACGACCTCCTTGTCCTCGGGGTCGAACGCGGTGTAGAAGCCGTCCGCGCCGGTGAGGCCCATCCAATCCGTGTTGACGATGCCGTCCTTGGTGTTGGTGGCGCTGGGGCCGACGAAATTGCTGTTGTCCTGCAAGCCGCCCGCGACGCGGTAGAACGGCTCGCTGTCATCGGTCGTCACGCGGTAATATTGCCCGCAGACGAAGCGGCTGACGTGGTCCCAGTTACGCCCGGCCTGGAAGCTCTGGTACACGCCGCCGTCCGTCCCTAGCAGCAGGCGGGCGGAAACGGGCGGTTTGGGCGGCTTGTCCTTGTCCTCGGGCTTGGGCGGACGCGGGGGCGGCGCGCTGCCGGGTTCGATGACGAGCGCGTGGCAGTCCGGGTGGACCTTTTCAAAGAGGTCCTCGCGGAAGTTTTTGCCGCCGTCGTCGGAGACGAGCATCGCCATGCCGAGCACGTACACGCGCTGGTCGTTGGCGGGGTCGATGCGAATCTGGCTGAAGTAGAAGGGACGCGGGTCGATGTCGTTCTGGCGCGTCCAGTGCTCGCCGCCGTCTTCCGAGCGGAACACCCCGCCCGCCATCGAGTGGATGATGCGGAAATCGGTGGGGCCGTTGGCGTCGCTCTGCACGATGGCCATGACGACGCCGGGCTTGCTGGCGGAGACTGCGAGGCCGATGCGCCCGGTGCCGGTGGGCAGGCCCTCGGTGAGCTTTTTCCAGGTCGCGCCGCCGTCGGTGCTTTTGAAAATGCCGCCCACGTCGTCCCCGCCGCTGGCGTTCGGCCCGTAGGTGAACGACCACGGCGTGCGCCGCCGGGCGTAGAGCGCGGCGTAGATCGTGTCCGGGTTGGCGGGGTCGAGCGCCACGTCGCCGCAGCCGGCGACGGTATCACGCGGCTTCGGAGCCTGGAGGACGTTCTTCCAGGTCTTGCCGCCGTCGGTGGTCTTGAACAAACCGCGCTCACCGCCTTCCACCCACAGGTTGCCGACGGCGGCGACGTAGGCCACGTCGGGGTTGCGCGGATCGACGACGACGCGGTTGATGGCCCGGCTGGAATCCAATCCGAGGTGTTGCCAATGCTCGCCGCCGTCGGTGGAGCGGTACACGCCGTTGCCCCAGCCGGAGGAGTTGCGGTCGTTCGCCTCGCCGGTGCCGACCCAGAGGACCTCGGGGTTGGAAGGCGCGAGGGCCAGCGCGCCGATGGAAAGCACGGGCTGCTTGTCGAAGATCGACTCGAAGGTGACGCCGTCGTTGGCGGTCTTGACGATGCCGCCGGTCGCCAGGCCTACATAAAACTGGTGCGGGTTCTTCGGGTCCAGCGCGAGGTCCGAGATGCGCCCGCCCATGATGGCCGGACCGATGGAACGCGCCTTCAGACTCTTGAGTTGTGCCTCCGAAGGCGGAGCCTGCTGCGCGTGAAGGGGGGCGGGCGGCGACGCCAGGAGGCCGGCCGCGGACGCGAGGAAAAGACAACGACGGAGCGAAACCATAGAGATCATATTCGGATGCCGGGGCAGGCGGGAAGCCACCAAACTGCGGGCGGCCCGGAGAAAACGACCGCCGTTCCGCCGGATGTCAATGCCCGGGAACGACAAACGTGCCAAGATGACAATTTTGTCATGATGGCCCGTTCAAAGCGCTGGCGCTCGCCCCTTCAAGCTTGCCCGGCCGAAGGTTGCCCGTTCACGGGCAAGGTGACGGTGAAGACCGAGCCGACGTGGAGTTCGCTGCGCACATCGACCTGGCCGCCATGCGCCTCCGCGATGGCCTTGACCAGACTCAACCCCAACCCGCTGCCCCGTTGCGTGCAGCTGTGGTCACCCCGGTAGAGCCGGTCCCAGACGCGCGGCAGGTCGTGCGCGGCGATGCCCAGGCCCTCGTCGCGCAGACTGATCTGGACGTGGCCGCCGTCCTCTGTGCGGCCGGCGGTCAGCAGAATCTCGCCGCCGGGGCGGCTGTATTTGATCGCGTTGTCGAACAGGTTGGCCACGACCTGCTGGAGGCGAACGCGGTCCGCGACCAGCCGCAGGTCCGGCTCCACGTCCACGCGCAGACGCACGCCGCGCTCCTCCGCGCTGTACTCGTAGAGGTCGGCGGCGGCCAGGGCCAACTCCCGGACGCCGACGGTCTCGGGGTGCAGGCGCATCGTGCCGTGTTCGGCCTCGGAGATGTCGGTTAGCACGCGCAGGGTCTTCAGGGTGTTCTCGGTTTCCTCGATGGCGTCGCCGAGGGCCTCGCCGCGGGTTTGCGCGCTGGCGTCGCGGTCGCGCAGGGCCGCTTCGGCGGAGTTGCGCAACCGGGTCAAGGGCGTGCGCAGGTCGTGGGCGACGTTGTCGAGCGCCTCCCGCATCCCCCGGATGAGGGCTTCGTTGCGGGCGAGCATCTGGTTGAAGAGGACGCTGAGTTCGTCGAGTTCGTTGCCTTCCGTGGAACGCGCCGGCACGCGCGCGGTCAGGTCGCCGCCGTTCAGGACGCGGCGCGTCGTGTCGATGAGGCGGTGGATCGGGCGCAGGATGCGCAACGTCAGCAAGCCCGCCACGCCCAACCCCACCAGGAGCACGCAGCCGATGACGGGCAGCAGGGCTTCCTGGAGGCGCTCGCGGGTTTCCCGCCAGTGGTGGTCGCTCTTGCCGACCTGCAACCAAGCCCCGCCGGACATGGGTTCGGCGTACACCTGCCAGTGCGGGTCGCCCCCGGCGGGCGGCGCGAACGTTTGCCAGCCAGCCTGCCGGTTCAGGGCGAGCCTTTCGGCCAGCCGCCGGGTTTCGTCTGCCGTTTCCGAGAACGCGGGCACGAGTAGCAACGGGCGGCCCGCCGCGTCGGTGAGCAGCAGCAGCGTGTTTTCCACCTCCGCCGGCTCCCGGGCGTCCGCCGTGGCGAACGCCGCCACACCCACCCGGCGGCAGCGCGCGGCATTCTGGTCGAACTCTTCCTTGATCTCCTCGCGGTCGCCGCGCAGTTCGCCTTCCCGGGTCACCTGCACGGCAAACGCGCCCACGAGCAGGAACCCGCCGACGAACCCGCAGGCGTACCACGCGCTGATGCGCCAGCCCAGCGAACGCCGGAAGCGTCTAGTCAGCGCGGAGAACATAGCCGATGCCGCGCAACGTATGGATGAGCCGGGGTTCGCCGTCGAGGTCGATCTTGCCGCGCAAACGCCGCACGAGCACGTCCACCACGTTGGTCTGCGGATCAAAGGTCCAGCGCCAGACGGCTTCGAGGATCATCGCGCGGGTCAGGGGCCGGCCCACGTTGCTCAGGAAACACTCCAACAGCGCGAATTCCTTGGGCTGGAGTTCGATGGCGCGCGACCCGCGGCGCACCCGCCGCTGCAACCGGTCCATGCTCAGGTCCGCCATCGATAGAACGGTTTGCACGGACGGCGTTTCCCGGGTCGGGTTCGCCCGGCGCGTGAGCGCAAGCAGGCGGGCGGCCAGTTCGTCGAAGGCGAAAGGTTTGACGAGGTAATCGTCGGCCCCGGCGCGCAGGCCGCGCACGCGGTCGTCCACGGAGTCCAGTGAACTGAGCACGAGCACCGGACTGGCCACGCCCCGCGCACGCAGGGAGCGCAAAACGCCGAACCCGTCGAGCCGTGGGAGCATGAGGTCGAGCACCAGCGCGTCGTAGGGGACCGGCGATTGCCCGGCGTGCCGGAGCGCGGTTTCGCCATCGCCCGCCACGACGACCTCGTGCCCTTCCCGGCGCAGTCCATCGAGGATGAACCCCGCGATCCTGGGGTCATCTTCGACGACGAGGAAGCGCACGATCCGATTGAGAACGGAGTTGCCGCAAGCGTCAAGCGGTTCCATCTGCGGTCGCCGAGCACGCAGGCGAGGCCGTCACTGGGTTTGCAGCCGGAGGCGTGGTGCATGGTCAACCCATCCGAGAGCCGGAGCGTTCTCAATGGGCGAGCGTTCGATCTTGCGCTGACGATTGATTTCGTGGTTACGGAATTGTGACCCCGACCCGCATAAACTCGCGCGTGGCCTGTCCGGCGGGCGTCTTCATCCGCGCGGTGACGGTCTCCGTGATGCCGTTGCCGTCGTCCACCGGTGCGGCCGACCCGGCTAAAGTCACTCCGTCAAACGCTTGGACCGTGGTTCACCAAACGTTCCCGTCGCGGAATGCCTGCCGCCGTTGACTGATGGTTCCAGAAGTAAAGACCATCGGTGGGATAGATTTGCTCCACCACAGACGCTTTCGACGGAAAGACGTAGACTATAAATGGATGATGCTTATTTGCGAGTCTCCGACCTCTCAAAAGGTAGTGGCAGTTCGGCAATTTACCCATCGTGCCATAAAATCGAGGACGAGTGCGTCCTCGCCGATATGCGCTTTTTCCCGGTAGCACGGCGATGGACGGGGGCCTTGAAAAGGGTGAGTGTTTGACGGTAAGACCCCAGATGAAATGCCAAACCAAAATGTCACGGTTTCTGGCCGGAACGTAAGCCTCTCTGAACCATCGTTACGCAACGTCGAAACAACCGATTTTAACGTCTGCGGCATGTGCAAATGTCGGCGGCGTGTTATGACTTTTGTTATGACTTTGGCCGTTTTTAGGTGGCCAGTTTTGCATATATCCCTCTCGCTGTGAGAGATTTGCCAGAGGGGAGAATCGAACTCCCGACCAAGGGCTTATGAGTCCCCTGCTCTACCGCTGAGCTACCCTGGCATCTATTTCGTTCCTAGCGGGCCAAAAAATAGTCGTCTCCGGTGGTGCGCGCAACGAAATCGTTTACTTTTTAGCTCCGTCGTCCTCCAACCATCCATGCCTGAACTCGCCGAAGTCGAACACAGCCGTCGCCAATGGGACCCGGGACTTGGCCAACCCGTTCTCAGCGTGCGACTTGTCTGCCCTGAAATCCGGGTCTTCCGCGATACTGATACCGCTGCTATTCAATCCCTGCTCCCCGGGAAAAAACTTCTCGCCTCCCAGGCCAGCGGCAAGCAGATGCTTTTCCAGTTTTCCGACGACCTCTGGCTCGGCATCCACCTCGGCATGAGCGGCGAACTCCGCCGCGAGGACCAGCCTGACTACGATCCACGCAAACACGACCACCTCGTCCTCCGGCAGGACTCGCGCGCCCTCGTCTTCGAGGACAAACGCCACTTCGGCCGCGTCCGCCTCCACCAGGGAACCACGCCGCCCCCGTGGTGGTCCGCCCTCGCGCCGAGCGTTCTTTCCAAGGAATTTACGCTGAAAGGCCTCTCGCGTTTCCTCGAACGCCGCCGCCGGACCCCACTCAAAGCGGTTCTCCTCATGCAGGAGCACTTCCCGGGGGTCGGCAACTGGATGGCCGACGAAATCCTCTGGCGCGCCCGTCTCCATCCCTCCGCACCGGCCGGCGCGCTCGATCCCGCCGGGGTCCAGCGGCTCTGGCAAACGGTCCGCTGGGTCAGCCGCACCGCCGTGCGCATCATCAGCGACGACTGGACCTATCCCAAAAGCTGGCTTTTCGCCCACCGCTGGGAAGCTGGCGGACGCTGCCCGCGCTGCCGGACCGATCTCGCGCGCGCGACGGTCGGCGGCCGGACCACCTGCTGGTGCCCGGAATGTCAGCCGGCACCGGCGGCGGAACCCGCTCAGGCTTTGAAATCCCGCTGAGAAAACACCACGATCCCGACGATCAGAAACGTCGCGTCCAAAGCCCCCAGATACGCGAGGTCCACCGCCACGTCCCGCCACGGGATGTGGTTGTGAAAGGCGTTGATCCAGGTCGCCAGGTGCGCCGTGATGAAGTACGGCTTGAGGTCGTCGAACAACGGCACGTTGCGAAAGATGTTGTCGGCAAACAGGATCGTCACGGTCACGATGGTCGCCGACACCGGCTTCATCTTCATGCACGACAACACAAACCCGAGACTGGAGATCGTCGTCAGGCTGCAAGCCAGCAGCACCAGACTGCCGAAATAACGTTCCAACCCGGCCTTGGGCTCATACAGCGCCATGACACGCTCCAGCGGCGCGAACGCAAACAACCCGCCCCAGCCGCGGTACGCCAGTCCGGCCGCCAGCGCCGACAGGCCGATGAAAAACACCATCGCAAAGGTGTAAGTCAGGCAGGACAAGTATTTTAATAACACGAGGCGCACGCGCGACACCGGCCGGCACAGCATCATCCGCATCGTACCCTCCTCGATTTCCTTGCTCACCACGTCGCCCGCGACCAACGCCAGGAACAACCCGCCCAGCAGCAGCGCCGTCCAATACAGCATCATAAAGCCCAGGGTGAGCCCCGAGAAATACTGATCGAAGCCGAACCCGTTGCTCTCGATCATGTGCTGGAACGCCTTTTTCGGACCCGGCCGGTTCAACCCGATCAGGACCAGCCCTTCCAGGGCCAGGAACGCACCGAACCCGATGTAGGTCCGTTTGCGGGCGAACATTTTCGTCAGCTCGTGCCAGAATTGCAGGAGGAAAAGAGAGTCCATTTGGATCGGGCAAGTTGGCTATTTGGCGGCGATGGTGTCGAGGTAAACGTCCTCCAGATTCTGCCGGATGGGCTCCACCGCCCGCACGCGCACGCCCGCGCCGACCAACGCCGCCACCAGGTCCGCCGCGTCGGCAGCGCTCGCGGGCAGCGAGACGGTCCGCGCGTCCTGATCGAGCGTGGCGCCACAGGCCGTCACCACGTTTGCCGCACGGGTCCAGTCGTCCACGTCCAAGCGGTAGCGTGCCCGGTCCTGCGCCAGTTCCTCCCAGTGACCCTGGAATACCAGCCGGCCTTTGTTGAGGATGGCGATGCGGCTGCAAATCTGCTGCACCTCGGTCAACAGGTGCGAGGACAGCACAATGGTCATGCCGTGCTCGCGGTTGAGCTGGAGGATGAGTTCGCGCAGTTCGCGGATGCCTTCGGGGTCCAGACCCTCGGCAGGTTCGTCGAGCAGCACGAGGTCCGGCCGGGGCAGGAGCGCCTGCGCCAGGGCCAGCCGCTGGCGCATCCCGTGGCTGTAGACCCGCACGGGATCGTGGATGCGTTTTTCCAGGCCGACGAACCGGACCGTTTCCATCATCTCCTCGCGGGGAATCCGGCGCGACAGCGCGGTGAAGATCGACAGGTTGCGCCAGCCGCTCAGGTAATCGTAGAACGCGGGCGTCTCGAAGATGGCACCCACCCGTTGCAAGGCTAGCGAGCGGTCGCGCTGGACCGATATCCCGCGCACGAACGCCTCGCCGCCGGTCGGCTTGAGCTGACCCAGGATCAGGCCGAACGTCGTGCTCTTGCCCGCCCCGTTGTGTCCGAGCAGTCCGAAGACCTCGCCGGCCGGGATTTCGAGCGTGAGCGGTGCCAGCGCGGGTTTGCCGGCGAAGGTCTTGCTGAGGTTTTCGAGACGCACCATGATTCAGCGCTGCTTCTTTCCCGACGGCGCGGACTCGTCAAACCCGCTGTCCGGCCAGGAACCGGTGAACTGGATGTTCGTGAACCGGTACAGCGTGCGCACGGCCCGCGGGGGCGGCAGCGGCGCGCTGGCGACTTCCGGGTGCTCCTTGGCCACCACCTCCCGGACCTGTTGAGCCGTGACCGGTGCGAGGACGTTGTTTTCCGTGGCCTCGCGCAGGGCGCAGGTTTCGCGGTCGATGAGCAGTTCCCACTGCGCGCCGTCGGCGTTTTTGCCGGAGAGTTTCCAACACGCGCGACCGTCCTTGCTGTCGGCGTCCGCCTCTTGCCGCAACGACACGAAGTTCAGGTAGCCCGGATCGTTCAGCAGCAACGCGGGCACGAGGTAGGACAATCCGAGCGAGATGCCCGCGCAAGAGCTGACCGCCTGCGCCAGCGACGGTTCGAGTTCCCCCTCGTCGCCGTCCCACCGGCCACGGCAATAAATCTGCCCGTGCCGGGTGAAAATCACGCTCGTACTGTTCTTGCCGTGGAAGTCCTTTTGCGTCCACGCGAGCCGGAGCCGGTCGGGACGCACGAAGCGCATCGTCACCGTGCGATGGTCCGGCGGGAGCGATGAACCGTCGTCCTTGTCGTCGCAACTGCCCTCGCAGGCGAACGCCGGGGCCGAGGCGTAGGTCTTGAACATGCGCGTCAGGATGCCGACTGCCTCGGGCTGCATCTGGGCGCACACGGGTCCAGCCCCGCAAAACACCAGCACCGCCGCCAGGAGCGCGTGTCGCGCGAACGGTTTATCCAAGAAGTTCCCTCCCGTGCGGTCGCGTGAGGTCCTGCACCGGTCCGGCGGGCACGATGCGCGTCGGGTTGATGTCGGGATGCGTGATGTAGTAATGCCGCTTGATGTGGTCGAAGTTCACCGTGTCCGCCACGCCGGGCACCTGGTAGAGGTCGCGCAGGTATCCGGACAGATGCGGGTAATCCGCGATCCGGCACAGGTTGCACTTGAAATGCCCGACGTACACCGCGTCGAAGCGCACCAGCGTCACGAACAACCGCCAGTCGCTCTCCGTGATCGCCGCGCCGTGCAGATAGCGGGTGCGTCCGAGCCGGGTTTCCAGCGCGTCGAGCGTGTCGAAGAGCGGGTAAACGTGCCGCTCGTAGTCTTCCTGCCGGTCCGCGAAGCCGGCCTTGTACACGCCGTCGTTGACCGTGTCGTACAGGATGGCGTTGAGCCGGTCGATCTGCCCCCGCAGCGGCACGGGATAGAAATCCACCCGCCCGTCGCCCCCGCAGCCGTCGAAGGCGGAATTGAACATCCGCAGCAGGTCGTCGTCGGAGTTGCTGACGATGCGTCGAGTTTCCTTGTCCCAGAGCACGGGGACGGTCACGCGGCCGTGGAACCCGGGGTCGGTGGCGAGGTACGCTTCCTTAAGCAAACCGAACCCGTTGACCGGGTCGTGCGAATGGCCCGGGCCGTCGCGGAAGGCCCAGCCGTCCTCCTCGTTGCGCACGGGGTCCACGACGGTCATCCCGACGACGTTTTCCAGTCGCTTGAGCCGGCGCAGGATGACGATCCGGTGCGCCCACGGACAGGCCAGCGAGACGTAGAGGTGATAGCGGCCCGCGGCGGCGGGGTACGGCGAGGAGCCGTCCGTGGTGATCCACGACCGGAAGGCGTCCGGCTGCCGGTCGAAGCCACCCTGTTCGTTGCGTTCTTCGGGGAAAATGGTCGCGCGGTCGCTCATGCGGGCAATGGCCGCGACTTTAAGCGCGAACGCCGCGGGTGGCGAGCGGGGAGTTGCTTCCGGGCTGGCGGGGGTTATTCCGCTTGGCCTGGCCCCGGTTCCGCCGAGGTCTTGAACCGGTCGAAATAGTAGCCTTCCTTGAAATGCCTGGCTTTCGCCGTCTCGGCAGCGGGACTGGAAACCCCCAGCGTACGCAGGCTTTCCAGCGTCCGGTTGCCGAACAAGTCCTCGATGCTGTTGATCGAATAAACGCCCGGCAGGCCGTGGCACATCACGCAGCTTGCCATCACCGTGCCGTAGGGCTTGACCGGTTCGGCGCTGTCGAACGGGTCTTTCCCGACCAGTCTGATCTGGGGTCCGAAGGTGAAGCTGCGTTCCTCCGCGCGGCGCGGATGCAAGCCTCGCGCCGGGTCGCCGAAAAAGTCCCGCCGGTCCAGGATGAATTCCTGGAAACTCTGCGTGTCGTTTTTCGCCGGGTAGGGTGGGTTGCGGGCGATCTTCCGGTAGGCCCGGAGACGCACTTCCTCCGTCAGGGGACTCGCGGCCAGTTCGGTTTTGTCGTCGATCAGGAGCGTCCGCCGGACCAGGGCGACGAGGGTCCCCTCGGGAATCTGGGGTGTGTCGGGATTCGGCATGATCGGATGGGGGTCCCGACGCCTGCCGCTGACGGGCGGACTCGGATCGGGCACCCAGGGACGGTCGATGGCCTTGATCTTGTCGAGGTAGGCCACCGTGGCGGCCCGGCCGCCGGGCAGGTGCAGGAAGGCGAAAAACGCCGACCGGCCGTCGCTGCCGCTCACGTGCTCTCGTGCCAGCGCCTCCCCATCGGCGTTGCCCAGGCAGACCCAGGGGCCGTCCGGGTCGAAAAGGTCCGGCGGCAGGAACGGCGCGTCGGGATTTGTGGGATCGGGAGCCGGGGCGAACCGCTTCGCGGCCACGGCGGCGGCGTAGTTGTCCGGCAGCGCGGCGATCTGCTCCCGCGACAGCGCGAGGCGTTTGCAGGCCGCCGCGAGATGCGTGCGGAGTTGGCGCAGTTTTTCCTTTCGATCCGCGTCCGGGTCAAAATTGCCCATCAGCGTTGCCCAGTCGAAAACCGCCCACAGGTCGCGCTGCAGCACGGCGCGCTTCGCGGGGTCCGGCACGAGTTTTTCGCCGTGGGAGGTGAGGAATTCGTCGAGCACGCGGATGGCCTGCCCGTACGAAGGCTCGGCGAGCAGGTGGGTCGTCTCGGTCCAAAAAAGGAGGTCCAGATCATCCGGCCCGAACCGGTGGCCGGCCGCATCCACGCGCAGGAAGATCGTGGCGTACAACCGGTTCCACAGGTGTTGCGGGTCCGCGTCGTAGAGTGTGACCTGCGGCGGTTTTCCCGCCGGAGTTTCCGGGGGATTGTCGCGGGCGGTGGCGGCCAGCAGCGCGAAGCACAGGCCGAAGATCGACAGGCGGAGGGGTTTCATCGGCGGTCGCGGGTGATCGGATTTTAACATCCCGCGCCTGCTAGCAGCCAACACTTTCGGAGCCACCGGCAAATCGCCGCCTTGTTGCGCCGCCGGGATTTCGGCAAGATCGGGCGTTTCGTGCGTTCCCTCTGTTCATGCCCGCCCGGCCCGAAATCTTCATCAGCGCCACGAGCAAGGACCTGAAATCCTGCCGCCAGTTGGTGCGCGATGCGCTCCTGACGCTGGGCTGCGTGCCCATCACGCAGGACCATTTCGCGCCGGACTCGCGCACCGTGAAGGAGATGCTCCGCGCCCGGGTCGGCGCGTGCGACGCCGTCATCCATCTCGCCGGGCTGTGCTACGGCTACGAACCGCAGGAACGCGAGCCCGACGAGCCGCACCGTTCCTACACGCAAATGGAGTACGACATCGCCGTCGCGCTCAAAAGGCCGCTCTACGTGTTCCTGTTTTCGGAGGATTTCCCGTACGACCCGCACGCGCCCGAGAGCGACGAGCAACGCGCGTGGCAACGCCAGCACCGCGCCGCCCTCCAGGCGCAGGACCACATCTACGTGCCCATCGCGCACCCGTTCGAGCTGGAGAAAAGCGTGCGCGAACTCCAGACGCGCGTGGACCTGCTCAGCCGCGACCTGGGCAAGGCGCGTTCGTGGCTGGGCCGGGGGCTGGCGGTGGGGATCACGCTGCTGGTCCTCGTCGGCGGCGGGCTGGTGTTCCTGCACCAGGGCGCGGCGCGGCTCCAGCGGCAAAACGACGTTCTCCAGCAGCAGAACGAGGCGCAGCAACGACAGTTCGCCGCCCTCCAGGCGCAGCTCCAGGAACAGACGAAACTCATCGCGCTGGTCAACGACAAGGCCGAACGCAACAACGCCGCCGCCCTTCCCGGCAAGAGCGATCCCGTCGCCGCCGCGCAGGCGCAGGTCGCCGCCGAACGCCGCATCAGCGTGGACGACCTCAAAAAACAACTCGCCGCCGAAGGCACCGACGCCCGCGCGCTCCTCGCCCGGATCGACGAGCAAAGCGCCACCCTGCCTGCCGCCGATTGGAACTTCCTGCGGCGGGCGGCCCTCACCAAGATCGGCGACGGAGAATACGCCGCCGGTCGTTACCGCGAATCCCTTGAACCCTACCAGCAGGCCCTCGCCCTCGCCCTGGGCGAGCAGGACAAACACCCGCTCGTGTGGTGCGACGCCGCGCAAAAACTCGGCAAGGTCCTGCGCGAGACGGGTCGTTACGCCGAGGCCGAGCCCCTGCTGCGGCGCGTGGTCGAAAAGCGCAACGCCCTCCAGGGCACCGAGAATGCCGACACCCTCAGCGCGACCGACAGCCTCGCCAACGTGCTCTACAGTCGAGGTCGTTACGCCGATGCGCTGCCTCTCTTTCGCCGGGTGCTGGAAGCGCGCGAACGCACCCTGGGCCAGGACGACCCCGACACGCTGGCCAGCGTCAACAACCTCGCCAACCTCCTCTCCGCGCAGGGCAACCTCACCGAATCCGAGACGCTCTACCGCCGCGCCCTCGACACGAGCGAACGCGTGCTCGGCAAGGAACATCCGCACACCCTCCAGAGCGTGAACAACTTGGCCGGCCTGCTTTACATGAAGGGCGACTACGCCGGGGCCGAGGCGCTCTACCGCCGCGCGGTGGAAGCCCAGGAACGCCTCCTGGGACCCGAGCATCCCGACACGCTCTACGGCCTCAACAACCTCGGGGTCATCCTCAACGTCCGGGGCAACCCGGCGGCGGGCGAGGCCCTGTTGCGGCGGGTGTTGACGGTGCGCGAGCGCATCCTCGGCCGGGAGCACCCGGACACGCTGGCCGCCATGAATAACCTCGCCAGCGCGGTCGGTGCGCAGGGCCGCACCGCCGAAGAGGAAACGCTCCACCGCGAATGCCTGGAAATCCGCGAGCGCGTCCTGGGTCCCGACCACCCGAACACCCTCGGCAGCCTCAACAACCTCGCCCAGGTGTTGCGGCAAAAGGGCGATCTCGCCGGGGCCGAGGCGCTCTTTCGCCGTTGCGTCGAGGCGGAGGAACGCACGCTGGGCCCTGAGCATCCCGACACGCTGAACACCCTGAACAGCTTGGGATTGCTCCTGAAGGCGAAAGGCGATCTGGCCGGGGCGGAGGCGACCTTTCTCCGCGTGCTCGACGCGCAGGAGCGCACGCTGGGCCGCGACCACCCCGACACCCTCGTCACGGTGGGCAACCTCGCCAGCCTGGCCATCGGCAAGGGCGATCTGGCGGGTTCGGAAGCGTTCATGCGGCGTCAGGCCGAGTCGCGCGAGCGCACGCTGGGCGCTGACGCCCCGGACACGCTCAAGAGCGAGGGCTTGCTCGCGCGTGTCCTCCAGGTCCGGGGCGATCTGGCGGGTTCCGAAACGCTCCAGCGCCGGGTGTTGGAGGGGCAGGAACGCACGCTGGGACCGGACCACGCCGTGACGCTGGCCACCGCCGGCAATCTCGCGTCGGTCCTCAAGGCACGGGGCAAGTTGCCGGAAGTCGAAACACTCTACCGCCGGGTGCTGGAGGCGCGCGAGCGCACTCAGGGCAAGGATGGTCCCGATACGCTGGCCGCGGCGAGCGACCTGGCCCTGCTGCTCCAGACCCGGGGCGACGTGGCGGGGGCCGAGCCGCTCTACCGCCAGGTGTCGGCGGGACGCGCACGCACGCTCGGACCCGACGCGCCGGACACGGTGCTCGCCGATCTCCTGCTGGGAAACCTCCTGTCCTTCAAGAAGGACTTCGCGGGGGCGGAAAGCGCCTACCGCCGCGCGCTCCAGGCGCAGGAAAAAACGCTGGGCAAGGATGCTCCCAACACCTTGCGCACCGCCTTCTGGCTGGCCGGTGCGCTCGGTTTCGAGGGCGGCGACGACCACCGCGCGGAGGCCGAGGCGCTCCTGCGTCGCATCCTGGAGGTGCGCGACCGCACGCTCGGCCCGGACCACGCCGACACGGTGGCGGCAGCGGGGTTGCTGGCGGCGGTGCTTTTCGACCAGGGAAATTTCGCGGACGCCGAACTCTTTTACCGTCGCACGCTGGAGGCGCACACGCGCGCGGTCGGGTTCGATCACGCCGATCTGCTCAACGACATGGATAACCTCGCCCAGACCCTCGCCGCCGAGGGCAAGGACGACGATGCCGAGGCAGTCTACATGCGCGCCCTGGCCGAGATGGACCGGACCCTGCCGCCCGCGCACCGCTATCGGCTGGTGTTGGACGACGCTTTTTCCCGGTTGCGTCAGAAACAGGGCAAGCTCGACGACGCGCTCGCCCTCGCGCGACACGCCGCCGACGGTGCGCACCGGACGCTCCCCGAAGCCGATGCCAGCCGCCGTAAATTCGAGCAGCACCTCGCGGAGTTGCAGCCCGCCAAGGCTCCTGCCCCAGGGACGGGCGATGCAGGAGACGAGCCGCCTGCCGGGTAAGGAAACGTCCTTTCAGGGAGTTGAAAATTATACAGCAAGATGATCCAACTGGCTAAAATCGAGCACCGATCGCCCACGCTATTTCGAGAGCGCGGGTGATATTTAAAAGATCGTTGAACATTTTATATTTCTCTGTCCTCCAGGAGTTTGCAGAACTAAATCTAGGCAGATTCGTCAGTTTTTCGACTTTTCCTGTATCTGGGTACGGGCATTGCTATGGTCACACATGTCCGTGCGAAACGCGGACAAGGGGGAACAATCAAAGAGCAGCCTGACCGGAGGGTAGGAGTGCTGGAAATTCGGGGGGATATTCCAGTGCTGGGCCGGTCAGGCTGTTTTCTTTTTCGCGGGCAAGCCGACCGACCGACCCGGCCGCCGTCAACGCTACTTGTAGAGGTACTGCCCCGTGGTCAGGTTCACGAACACGTTCGGGTTCGCCGTCCCCTTGAAGTAATAGAGGAACGCCTTCTGGTCGAAGCTGTACAGATACGGATACAGCGAGGGCGAGGTGTACAGGAACCCCAGCCCCTGGAAGTCGTAAAAGTAGACGCCATGTGCGCTGTCCCCGCCGTCGATGGCATAGAGGTATTGCAGTTCGTTGTGGTAGATGTACGGAAACTCGAACGGCGCGTAGTACCCGAAAAACGGCAGGTAATAAAACCCCGCGCCCACGGAAACGCTGTTCTGGAAAAACGGCATCCCTGCCCACGGCGTCGCTTCCGGGGACGCGCGGAAATTGGCGACGGTGTAGGCGGAGGTGTTCATCGCGCGGGCGTTGTCGGCCTGGTTGGCGACGCCGGTGGCCACTCCCTTGTAAAACAGCAACGGACTGGAGAAATACGGGATGCTCGCGCCGGGATCGTAGGCCATGACCGTCCGGTA
>CAZZYS010000052.1:0-19417 GCA_964658285.1 uncultured Verrucomicrobiota bacterium | reverse complement strand
CATCCGGGTGGCCTGCGCGGATGAGTCGCCCCTTCAGGGCTTGGACAACTTGGCGTCTCCACCTGGGGCGTTGCCCCAGGCTGGCACTGAGGCCGCGCCGTTGGCGCTCCGGCACGCTGTGCTTGTGGCTGACCAAAGCGATCCAGGCTCTAATCGCCGAGAACCCCGGTCGGGGTAAGATCAATCGACTCACCCGGATTTGTGCGAAAACGGAGCGTGTCTCCGCCGAGCAGGTCGGCCTCGCGTCCGTCGCGGATCAACCGGACCCGGCATTCGGGCCAGGGATTTTGCACGGTGCACTCCCTGCCCTTTTCGCTGAGGATGCGAACGTCCCGCACGCTGCCGCCGCCGAGGGACGCGCTGACCAAGAATGCGCCGTCCGCCCGCAGCGTCCGGAAGCGGGCGTCGTGGTGCCTGGGCCAGACGGGAAACAGCCGGATGATCCCTTCGTGGCTTTGCAGCAGCATCTCGTTGACCGTGTTCGGCACGACGCTGCTGTTTTCGAGCATGTGCATGGGATTGACCACGACACCGTTGGGTTGGAAGCCCAGGTCGTGCAGTTTCGTCAGGATCGTGGCGGGATTATAGCCGACCCGCGCCGCCGCCGGAAAGATGGATGAACAGCCGTTCGGGGTGATCCATCGTTTCGACACGGTGATCGTGTTGCGGGCGATTGCCAGCAGCCGCGGATCGCTGCCGAGCCCGATGGCCCCCGAAGGATAGATCGAGGTGATCGATGCCCAGGGCTTTCGGCCCTTGCTCGCCGGCAGCGCCTTTTCCGCCGACAGGAGGACGGTCCTTCCATCCTTCTTCGCCGTGGAAAAGGCGCTCAGATGCTGAACGATCTCCTGCCACCTGATGCGCTCCTGTTCGTCCGTCTGCAATGCGGCGCTCAGGTCGGTCGCCAGACGGAGGACATTGCGGATGAAGGCCAGGGAGACGGCCGGGTTGGTGTCCTGGCCGTCCTCGTTCGCGCCGTCGTGGTAGCTCACGTAGCGTCCGTCCGGCGGCTGCCGCAATTCCGGCGGCAAACCCTTCGTCGCTTCAATCATCGCCTCCGGCGTCGCCTCGAACTTCAAGTAATCCTCCCAGAATCTCGCTACCTCACGGACGAATGGATAAACCTTTCGCCCGTAATCGAGATCGTAGGTCGTGTACCAGCGCCGGGCCATGTTCACGGCGGCAAACGCGGCGTCGCTGCGCTGCCCGAGAAACAATCCGCCCTTCTGCCGGAGCCACGGATCGTCCTTCGGGCTGATGACGTAGTCGGGATGGCGAGGGTCGCCGGTGGTTTCCACACCGACCGGTCCGATTTTCACCGGATAGAGAACCCCGCGGCAGTTCAGGACTTCCCGGGCGTAATACTGTCCGCGCTCCATGAACGCGAGGATCGGCGCGTCTTCGGGGTCTGCCTGCTCGATGTGATTGCTGGAGTATAATCCATAGAAACAGGCCTGGTGATTATAGTTGAGCGTGTAGGCCCCCGTCCACATGGGTTGATCCGTGGTCACCCACGTGCCCGCGATGCCGGGAGGATAGTCGGCGTCGCGGCTGCACGAGCCGAGAAGGTAGTTGGAGACGTGGTAGCGCCATTCCAGTTCCGGGTCACCCAGTTCCACGGAAGACTTATCCCAGAACTCCCGCCACCAGTCCCGGTGGGCGGCGTACAGGGCGGCAACCTTCTCCCGATCCAGAAACGCCACCAATCGAGAGGCGTCCGCGACATAGTCCTTGCTCTGCCGCGGACTCTTCATCGCCGCCACCAAAGTAACGGGCTCGCCCGGTTGCAGACGGAAGTGCGATCCGGTCCCTCCTTGCAGGCGGAACGCGCAAGCGGCGGCGGCGGGGACCGCAACATCCTTGTCGAATCCCCGGACGCCCCGGAACGTCCCGGTGCCATCGTCCGTCACGGGCGCGGCGGGCATCCCCACCCAATCGTCCGCCGTGCCATGTTTGGGTCGGTGGTCGGACATCGGTTTCGTTCTCGCCCGCGCGGGAATCCACAGATCGACGCTGCCATCCACCGGTGCTCCGCTGGCGGCCAGTTCCACTATTAAGAGGTTCTCGGTGGCGCAGACCCACGAGCGCATCGTGACGGTGGTCGGGCCCTTGGTAAACGTGGCCAGCGTCGTGGCGTCCGTCAGAGTTTGCTCCGCGTGGTAGGTGGCACCGCTGAGTTGAGGGATTTTGATGTCGAGGTGCCCGAAAGGACGGGGACCGCTCATGCACCAGACCGGGCGCAGTTCCCAGAGGTCATTCTTGCTTAACCAGAATTGCTGGTCCTCCGGATTGCCGCAGAGCGCCACGGCCATGTCGCCGTTTCCCATCAACGGCCCATCAAGTTGTTCGTAGAGCGGCAGCGGCGTCGGCGGTTTCGTGAAGACCGACTTCATCGCCGAGTGTGGTCCCTGCGCGTCGCGGAAGGTTCGCACCACCGCCGCGACAACCAGAAACACCACCCCCGCGCAAACAAGCGCACCGGCCGCCCGGATCAGCGCGGAACGTCTGGCAGGCATCATCTGGAAACAACCAGTCCCCTTGATCGCAGGAGATCGGGCGAGCGACCGGATGGGCTTCTCGAGGACGATGCGTTGCGCCGGGTCAACGGGGGAGATTCAAGGTGGGCACGTTCCATCCGGTCACGACCACGCGCGGCTGGTCGCCCTTGAGCAAAGTAGAATCGAACTCCGCGCGAATCCGGCGGCTCTCGCGCGGGAGCAGCGTGACGTAGTTATCATCATAGTAAATCGGCAGGACGCGCTCGCCGGGCTTCGAGGCCCGCACCACCTTGGCGCACACCATCAACGCCACGTGAGAGGTCGGGTTTTGCAGGTCGATATCGATGAACGACCGGCCGTCGTGCTCTGCCGACTTGCAGGAGCCGGTCAGCGCCGTTTTCTCCATCTGGTTCAACGCGAGGTAATCATCCGCCGCCGTTCCCCGCCAATAAAGATTCTCGGAGACGGTGTTGCCACCGTTCGTCAGACGCAGTTTGAGGAGATACACCGGAGTCAGGTTTTCCGGCAGATTCACGGCGAAGCAGTCGGTGGCGATTCCCCCGGCTCCGGAGTTGACCTCCGCCTGCTGGTGGGACCGCTCCGTACCGTCCAGGTTGTAAACCCAGGCCTCCGCCCGGAGGTTCCGGAAGTCGGAGCCGGTGTTGTTGCCGACCTTTACTTCGTTCGTGAAAGCATCCCACAGGATGTGGAGCGGCTCATTGCCCTTGCGAGCCCCGAAGTAGGCGGCCGTGGGATTGAGATAGTAGTCGTATAACTGGCAGATGAGCGAGGGCCACGCGGGATGGGACATCCAGATCAGCCCGCCACTGCCCCCGTTGCTTCGCCAGCATTCCATCATGGCCTTGGCGTTCTCCCAGTTATGCATCTGCGCCTTCTCGCAGAACTCGTCGAGCGAGGAGGAAGGACCGTAGGACTTGTCGATCCGGCTGGTGTACGTGCGGCAGCGGGGCTGGTAGAAGTCGTGCAGATACCACATGCCGCCAATCGGCCAGAGGTCCTTTTCCGGCATCATCAGGCGCATGGTATCGGCGGTGGGGACACAGACGATGCCGAGCTCGCTGTGGAGGGTTTTGCCGCGTTTCTCGAAATACCACGCGGGCGGATGCGGCTCGTAAGGACCGTGTCCTGACGCCAGGCCGCTGGCGGAGTTGGGGATGTAATATCGGGTCCCGTCGAGCGAGGCGGTGGACGCCGCCATGCCCTGATCGAGGTCTTTCGGAGGATTCCCCTCGTTGCGCCCGCAGTAGAGGGCCAGGGAGGGATGGTTGCGAATCCGCAGGATGCGGTCATCGACGTTCGCCATGAACATCGCGTGATCGTCTGGATTGGGTCCGTCCGCCGGGTTCGCCAGCCAGAAGTCGTTCCACACCAGCAACCCATATTTGTCACAGGCGTCGAGGAACTCCTCCTTGCCGATCTGCCCGACCCAGTTGCGGATCATGGTCATGCCCATCTGCTGATGCAGGTGCACGGCCGTGTCGTAATCGGCGGCTTCGTAGCGGAGCATGGTTTCGTCCATGCCCCAGTTGCCACCGTTGAGCTGGATGCGCTGTCCGTTGCAGAAGATGCGGAGCGTCTGGTCCGACGTGTCGTAGGTCAGTTCGCGGATTCCGAAGCGAGTCTCCAAATGCGCGGTTGGTCCCGCGGACGGCTGCAAGGACAGCGCGAGCAGTTGCAGCGGCTGGCCGCCGTAGCCGTTGGGCCACCACAGTGGCGGATTCTGCAAGACCAGTTGCGGGAAGCTGGCTTTATCGAAGACCAGCCGTTTGCTCTCGCCGGGTGCAAGACTCACCTTTTGCGTGAAGGACACGCCGGCGAACGTACCGGTGAGCGTCGCTTCGCGGGGGGCGGCGTCGAGGTTTCGGGCCGTCGCCTCAATGGTTACCTCGGCGGTCCGACGATCCTTCGAGACGGTCGTGTGAACGAAGGGGGCCTGCAACGTGACAGGCCCGGTCTTTTGCAGGTAGACGTGATCCCAGATGCCGATATTCCTTCCGGGAACCGAAAGCATCCAGTTCCATCCAATGCTGGCGAGAAACGTCGGCGAATCCTTGCCGAGCACTCCGCCGTTGTGGAAGCGCGCAAAATCCTTGAAGCTCTGCGGCCCCGGGTTGGCGCACTTGTGAATGAGGAAAGCGAGCGCGTTCGCCTTCCCGCCAGCTAGCTTGTCGGTGATCTCGAATTGCCCTCGCTGGAACGCGCCGTCGATGTGCCCGACCGATGAGCCGTTGAGATAGATGTCGGCCTTCCAGTTGATCCCATCGACGTTCAAGAAGATGTGTTCATTCGCGGACAAGGCAGGCACGACGAATTCCCGGCGATACCAGAAATCATTTTGAAAAGTCTCGTCGGGGACGGACTTCATCTGGTCGCCGAAGTTCGGGTCGGGGGCCAGACCGTCGCGGATATAATTCGCCAGCACGGTGCCAGGAACTTTCGCCGCCGGCCAACCGTCGGTGGGATAGGCGGATTGCGATAATTCCTCACCCCGCTTGTCGAGCACGGCCGCGCTTTGCAGCTTCCAGTCCGGGCCATCCAGAGACATTTTCCCCTCGCGGTCCGGGGAGAGCGGGACCGTGCTCGCGTTCGCGCCCGGCGGGTTTTCCGCCGGGCTGATGTTCATGGACAGGAGGAGAAACGCGAATACGTAAGCTGATTTCATCCGGGGGGTTAGTTTTTCTAACTACTTCTGAGCAGTGATCGAATTGTTCCAGCATTCGAGGTCCAGCCGGGGGGTCTTGCCGGCAGCGCTGGCCGGGTCGCACTCTAGTGTCACCCGTCTGGTTTCACCCGGCAGCAGCGAGAAGTACCCGTCACTCATGTGCACCGGCAGAATCTGCAAGCCGGTGCCCGCGTCCACCAGTTTCGGCCGGATGGCGAAGGCCACCGTCCCCGCATTCGCCGGGTTGCTGATGTCCGCGCTGATCGTCGTGGTTGTTCCGGATGTGACGGACCGCGACTGCACGCCCAGCCGCACCGGTTGGAGCCCGGCCAGGCCCGAGTAATCCAAATCCTGCGTGCCGCGCCAGTAGAAGTTCTCCGACACGACCTTGCCCGTGCGGTCAAGCAGGCGCAGCTTGATGAAGTGCGTGGGCGAGAGGTCGGCGGGAAAGTCGAGCTTGAAACAATCCGCCACCGCCGTCGGCGACGAGTCGAGGCTGGCCTTCTGTGCCGCTTTACGCGTGCCGTCGAGATTGTAGACCCCGGCTTCGGCCGTCAGTCCATCCACCTTCCGGCCCGTTGTATTCACCACGCGGATGCGATCATCGCTCGCGTTCCAATAAATGTGCACCGGCTCGCAGGCCGTCTTGGCTCCGAAGTACGCGGCGTTCAGATCGTAGTAATAATCAAAAGTTTGCCACACGAGCGAGGGGTAGGCCGACTGGCTCATCCAGATAATCAATCCGGACGAATCTTTGTCGCTGTGGTCGAGAAAGCCCTCGAACATGGCTTTCATGGCCTCCAGGTTCAACAACTGCGCCTTGCGGCAGAAGTCCTCGATGCCTGTGGCCTTGCCGTAGCGTTTGTTGACACGTTCGAAATAACCGGCCGGCCCGGCGTGGGCCGCAGATCGTCCGAAGAAATGCTTGTCCCACATGGGGTTTTGCGGCCACCAGGTCTCCGGCGGCATGAATTTCTTGTAACTGTCGAACGTCGTGAAAGTCGCTATCCCCAGTTCGCTGCGCATCCCGAAGGGGACGCCTTTCTTGCGGTCGATCCCCACGCCGGTGAAGTAGTTGACGGGAGCGAAGTCACTCCACGGACCGCTGCCGCTCAGATTGCCGCTGTTGGAACAGGGCTGGTAGGGGCGGTCACCCCCGTCATAGGTTTTTACCGCGTCCGCCAAAAAGGCGTTCAGCGGAGCGGGCGGCGTGCCCTCGTTGTCGCCGCACCACAGGCAGACGCAGGCATGGTTGCGGAACTGCTTGATCTTCTCGACGGCGTTCGCCTCGAAGACATCGATGTCGCGCGGCGGGCCGCCTTGAGAGTTCAACCAGAACTCGTCCCAAACCATGATGCCGTTTCGATCACAGGCATCGTAGAAAGCGGCGTCGGGGGTCATGCCCATCCAATTGCGGATGATGTTGAAATTCTCCTCCCGATGCAGCCGGACCATCGTGTCGTAGTCCTTGGCTTTGCAGCGCAGCAGGTATTCCGCCATGCCCCAACTGCCACCTTTCGGGAAAACCGGGATGCCGTTGATGTGGAAGTGCAGGGTCTGGTTGTCAGTATCGTAACTATACTTCCTCACGCCGAAGGTGATGTCCTTTTGATCCGACACCACGTTGCCGACCCGGAACGACAACCTGACCGTGTACAGATTTGGGTCGCCGTAGCCGTTGGGCCACCACAGTCTGGGTTTGGTCAGACGGAGCGCGGCGACAGTCTCGCTCGTCAGGGTGACAGTCTGACCCGCCCCCGGGTGGACCGTGACCGGCTGCGCGAAAGTAATTTTCCCGGGGTTGATCTCGCCTTCCAGTTGGCCGCTTACGTCCCCGGACGAATGATTTTGCAATTCCGTGGCAATCGAAAGCTCCGCGCTCTCCGGACCCAACTTCTCCGTGCGGACCCAGGGATCGTGCAGCGAGACGTTTCCAGTCGCGCTGAGATAGACATCTTTGTAGATACCCATGTCCAGCCCGGGAACCCTCGGCATCCAGTCCCAGCCCCTGGTGCAGATGAAGGCCGGGCTGCTGAAGTTCTCCTTGTCGCGGGTCTGCGGTGCCACGATGGGAGAGAGCACCGGCACGTAGTCCAGCACCGCCAGGGAGTTCTTCGCACCGATCTGCACGAGGCCGGTCACGTCGAAACAGCCGCGCTGAAAAAACCCGTGCATCGACCCTAACTTGTGTCCGTTGACGAAAACGTCGGCGTCGCGGTTGACCCCGTCCAAGTTCAGCCACACCCGGCCGTGGCGGTAAAGCTCGGGCACCTCGAAGTCAGTACGATACCAGAAGTTGCGGTCATATTTCGCCAGATCGACCTGATAAATATTGTCCCCAAAATTCGGGTCTTTCTCCTTTCCAGCGAGCACATAAGCACCGAAAACCGTGCCGGGCACCTGTGCCGCAAGCCAGTTCGACGGTGCGAAGTCGGCTTTGGATAACTGCTCGCCGCTCTCTTTCACCTCGGCCTCCGGCGCGACCTGCCAGCGATTGCCGCTGAGCGAGACAGCGTGTTCCTGGGCTTGTCCGTTCTGGCCGGACACGCCCATCGTCAGCACGGCGAGGCTCGTGAGCACGATGCGGCGTGCGAATCTGGGAGGGTGATTTCGCATGGGGGCTTGCTTTCAGTGGGTGGCGTCTTTCCCTAGCAGGTTCATCGCACGGCGCTCGAAGGTGCGGACGCGACCTGTTCCGGCTTCAAGGGAGCGGTCGCGACGCCGACGACGCTATCCGCGCAGCCGAAGTAGAGGAACCACTGGCCGCGCGACAACGCGAGACCCTCGATGAACGTCGTTCCCATCCTGAAAAGACCGGTCTTTTCCCAAGGGTACGTCGGCTGGATGAATGGTTTGTCCAGCCGCGCGATCAGGTGAGTCGGGTCTTTTTTATCGAACAAGGCTTGCCCACCGCAATAGGCATTGACGCCGATGGAAGGATCATTCTTTCCCTCTTTGTCGTTCTCGCCGTTGTAGAAGACCACGATCCCGTCCTTGGTGAGCACCGACTGGCAGCCGACCTCCGTGAGACGGCTGTCGAAGAAATCCTTGCGCGGGGTCATGACCGTCAGCATCGAACCATCGGGCTTTTCCACCGGCTTCCAGTGGGTCAGGTCGTCGGAGGTGGCGAGATGCACGGCGTTCTCCCCGAAGTACATCAGGTAGGTGCCGTTGATCTTCGCGGCGACCATCTTGCCGTTCCTGACCTCGTGGACGACGGCGGCGGACTTGACGTGGGCCTCCTCCCACTTGGTGCCCGCGAAAGCGCCGCCGAGCTTGGTCCAGTGCTTCAGGTCCGTCGAGGAACCGATGCCGATGCGAAAGCCTTTGTTGCCGTATTCGGAGTAAGTGATGCGATAAGAGCCGTCCGGCGCTTCCGCCAGCCGCGGGTCCTCGCAGCCGCCGCTGCCCTCGCCGCCCTTCCACTCGTAGATCTTCTGATCGTCCTCCGCCGGGTAGTAGACCGGCTGGGGGTCGCGGGTAAAGTGAAAGCCGTCGCTGCTCTCGGCGTAGCCGACGCGGGAGACGGTGTTGCCCGGGCCTTGTTGGGCGCGGTAGAGCACGACGAGCTTGCCGTCGCGCGCCACGGCGGCGGGATTGTAGACCCAGGCTTTTTCCCAATGGACGATCTCGTGGTTGATCGGGTTTTCAAAGGTTGCGTCCGGGTCCGCCTTGATCGCGGGCTCCGGGACCGCCTGGCGGGTAAAAGGTCCGATGGCCCAGGAGGGCAGCGCCGGGGCGGGCGCATCGCTGGAGGGAGCCGGCGAAGTGCCGGGCGCGGTCTGCGCGTGGAGAGGGTGGATCGCGGCAAGGAACGCTCCGGCAAGGAGATAGGCTTTCGTATTCATGATTAGTGCGGGGGAACGGTGTCGCTGCCGGCAGCGGCGGCGGTGATCGGGAAACGATCCGTGCGGAACGGCGCGGCGGGCAGCCCGGCCTTGTTGAAGAAGTTGGAGTTCGCCGCCTCGTCGAAGGCAAAGCGAACCTCTTTCGGCTCCTTGACATCGGAGCAGGTAATCACCACGGCGTCACCGGAAATATTCGCCGCCGCCGGGAAGAATTTTCCGTCTGCTCCAGCCGTCTCGAAGCAGGTGAGCGGCTGGCCATCCTGCGAAACCAGCCCGCCGTCGACGTGGTCGAAATGAAGCACGGCCTTGAACCCCTCGCGTTCGATGCTCCGGTACATGGGACCGGATGGTTCGATGTCCTTGCGCCCGTAGTCCCGGGCCAGCGCCCAACGCGCGAGCCTCTCGCCGACCTCTTTTTTGCGCGGCGGATGGATGTTCTTCAGGTCGCCGACATCGGTCGTGACCACCATGCCGGTATTGGGTAATTTCAAAGCCTCGGTCTGCGCCTCGCGGAACACCGGTTCCGCCAGCGGAACCTCGGCGGGATCGACGCGCTTGGAATAGAGCAGCGGAGGGAGTTGCACGTAGTAAAATGAAAATTCGCGGCCCCAGGCCGCGCGCCAGCTTTTGATCAGCGCCGTCATCTTGTTGGCATAGATCGCGCCGTCTTTTTGGTTGAGGTTGGATTCTCCCTGATACCAGAGCACGCCTCTGAGCGCATAGGGGATCAGCGGATGAATCATGCCGTTGTAGAGCGTGCAGATCGTGGTTCCGTGGAACAGCACCTTCGGTGTTTGCGCGGCCGTCACGAACTCGGCGAGCGCCGGGTCCGCGGCAAACCCTTCGACGGGGGTCCACGCTTCGATGTGCGTGCCGCCCGCCGTCGCCTCGATCATGCCGATGGGGACTTTCAGTTCCTGGAAAATCTTGCGCGCAAAAAAATAACCCGCCGCGGAGAATTTTACCTCGTCGAGGGATGCCGGCGTGCAAGGCACCCAGCCCAACCACGGATAGTCGGGGTTCGGGCGGGTCGTGACACTGAAGTCCCGCGCCGGACTGGGAGCGTTCGTGATCTCGATGTTCATCAACCGGATCAGCGGGTAGTTGGCGGCGGCGAGTTCCTTTTCAAAATCGACGGTCGGAACCGGCTGTCCACGCCACGTGCCGAGAGGTTTCTGCATGTTGGACTGGCCGGAGCAAAGCCAGACTTCGCCGACGAGCACGTCGTGGTAGGTCACGGTCTCCGCGCCCTGCACCACCAGGTCACGTCCCTCGGCGGACGCCTCCAGCGGATCGAGCCGCACTTCCCATCGTCCGTCCGGCCCCGTCGCGGTGGCCTGCTTCGTCTGACCCGCGAAACTCACGGTGACCGCCTCACCCGGTCGTGCCCATCCCCAGACCGGAACAGGCTGCCCGCGCTGTAGCACCATGTGGTCTCCGAAGACGTGCGCCATCATCGCATGGCACGGTGTACCGAGTGATAGCCAGCAGAGGCTGATGAGCACGAAATGGAGGAATCTCATTGGCCGTATAGTCCGGATAGTTTGGGGGGTCATCATTTTACTTTCCAGTGCTAGTTTGCGCGCGCAAGGTGTCAATTCGCGTGGGGCGTTGTGCCGGTGGAGATTCACGTCGGAGCGTACCGGAGCCGCGACACGTGGAAATTCTCCATTTACTGAAAACGTCACTTTACCCGACGAATTTCGCACTAACAATGCGTGTACGCTGGTAGGCTCGACGTTATTCTGTCGCTTCCCATCGCTCCCGCTTGAACTGCGGCGATGTCCGCCCGTCCACTTCGTTGACGACCGGGGTTTTGCTGCAACCCATGTGCACGATTCGTCCAGTTTTCTCCCACTGGCTCCCCATTCTCGCCTCGTGCGAGCGCGAGAAACACGCCGCCGGGGATCAGCCGAAGTTCATTGCCGCAGGTTTGTGTTCGCATCGGCGCGCTGACAGGGTATGACAACGGAGCTATGCACGTATTCGGGCTGCACATCCTTGATCTTCTCGTCGTCGTTTTCTTCCTTTGCGGTGTCATCGGCCTGGGCTGGTGGTCGGCACGGGGGGTCAAGGAAGAAAAAGACTTCTACCTGGGCGGACGCAAACTGGGCAGGGCGCTCCAGTTTTTTCTGAATTTCGGGAACCTGACGGATGCGTCCGGCGCGCCGACGACGGCCGCCGAAGTTTTCCGGCAGGGCGTCGGCGGGATTTGGATCAGTCTCCAGACGCTTTTCATCACGCCGTTTTACTGGTTTTCCGCCACCTGGTTTCGCCGGGTGCGGCTTGTCACGATGGCGGATTTGTTCGTCGAGCGCCTGAACAGCAAATCCCTGGCGACGGCCTACGTGCTGTTTAACATTTACGTCAGCCTGCTGTTCCTCGGCTTCGGCAACGTGGTTTCCTACAAGGTGGCCGCTGCCATGATGGTCAAACCGTCCTCCGAGTACACGCAGGCGGAACAGGTGATGGTGGCTGATTACGCCGAGTATTCCCGCCTGAAGGCCGACTACACGGGCGGTAAATTACCTGCGGATAAAAAGGATCGCTTCGAGCTGCTCGACGGCAAAATCAAACGCGGCCAGATCAATTCCTTCGTCTCCTACGTCAAGCCCCTGCCCTTCTACATTTTCTATACCGTCGTCGTCGCCTTGTACATCACGCTGGGAGGTTTGAAGGCGGCCGCCGTGACCGATGCATTACAGGGTTTGCTGATCCTGTTCTTCACGATCCTCATGATCCCGTTGGGTTTGATGAAGGTCGGCGGCCTGCACGCCCTGCACCAGAGCGTGCCCGAATTCATGTTCCGGCTCTTCGGCACGGTGGCCGCGAGCGATTATGCCTGGTACTCCATCCTGGCGATCACCTTCACCAGCATGGTCCAGATTTTCGGACTGTCCGGCAACATGGCCAACTCGGGCTCGGCCAAGGACGAGGCGACCGCACGCTTTGGCCAGATCACCGGCGCGTTCGCCAAACGCCTGGTGATTATCGCCTGGATGTTCTGCGGCTTGCTGGCGGTCGCCCTGTTCCCCGGCGGCCTCGCCGACACCGAAAACATCTGGGGGATCATGTCCAAATCCCTGCTTGGACCGGGTCTCATGGGACTGATGCTTTCCGGGATGCTGCTGGGCCACATGCCCGCGCTCGGGTCGAACGCCATCGCGATTTCGGCGCTGATCGCACGGAACATCTACGAACCTCTCGTGAAGGGGAAGTCCGAGCAGCATCACCTCCGGGTGGGCCAGGCGCTGGTGGTTCTCACGCTCGCCGTCAGCATCGTTTCCTCCATGTTGTTTTCCGGCGCGGTCAAGCTGATCACGACCATCATCACCTTCAACGCGTTTTTCGGCGCGGTGGTGCTGCTGATCTTTTTCTGGCGGCGGCTCACCGCCCGCGCGGTCTGGGTTTCTCTGGCGGTCTGGGTGGTCATCATCGGCATCGTGCCCGTGCTCCTGCCGGCGTTCGAGGGCACGCGGCGCGGGCCGACGCTCGTGGAGACGACCCGCGAGCGCAACGTGACGGCCGTGATGGGAGCCTCCGCGGAGGATGTCGCGGCGGGGCTAGCCTCAAAACCGGGTCAGTCCATCGAGAAAAGCATCGCGGTCGCGCCGGTCGCTATTTTCTATGAATCGGTCGCCCACTCGGACCCGAACGATCCCTCGTCGCCACTGGAAGGCGTGGGCCGCTTCCAGGTGGAAGCGTATCTGCTGCATCTCCTGGGAGTCCCCGTGCAGCAATTCAACAAGGCGGGCCTGCTGGGTGCGCGCTGGGCCGTGGATGGGTTGTTTCCGTTTCTACTCCTGATCGCTCTGAGTTACTTCTTACCGAACCGTCAACCCACCGAGGCGGAGACTCTCCAGATCGACGGATTTTTTGCGAAGATGAAAACCCCGGTCGCGCCGACTCCCGAGCAGGACGAACGCGAGGTCGAGTTGAGTTATCGGGAGCCACATCGATTTGACGGGCAGAAATTGTTTCCCGGCTCGCAATGGGAGTTCACCCGCTGGAACGCGTCGGATTTTATCGGGTTCTCCGCCTGCTGGGGAGTCGTGGCCCTGATCGTCGGCGTCCTCTGGTTGGTGGTAAACGCCGGCCGCTAACAGAACGAGGAGCCATCTCCGGGTCGGGCAGCCCGTTATTTCACCGGTTGCAGCAAATAGCGTTTCCCCGCTGAGGTGACGACGGAGCAAATGCCCGCCGCCCTGGCGACCGGGACGCTGGCGTGACTGTCTGCCTCCGTCACCGAAAATCCACCGGGCCAGGGACTGACCAAACGGAGCGTTCCCCCCACGGTTGAGTAAACATTGACGTTACCGATCAAACCACCGACCTGTTCAGCGGAAACCTCGAAGCCGCCTTGCGCGCGCAAGGCGGTATAATGCGCGTCCGTGGCCGTCGGCCAGGCTGGAAAAATTCGGACCACATCGCCGACGCTTTGCAGAAGCAGCTCGGTCACAAACCTCGCCACGGCAACCTGTTCAGCGATGTAGTGGCCGTGGCCGGCCCAGTAGAAGAGGCCGTTCGGCTGCTCTTTGGAGTATCGGCCCGTCGTGCCCGAGAAGCACATCTTCGCGTTGGCAATCGCTTCATCCCCCAACCCGAGCCTCGCCCGCGCGACGTTGATCGTAACGTTCGAGTTGGCGTGCGAGGTCGATCTCTCGACGAAGTTGATCGTGCGTTTACCCAACTCTTTGAGATCATCACCGGAGAACCAGTTGATCACACCGGCCGGAAAAATCCCCTGGACGGCGGTGCCGTGGCGGTCCGCTCCGCGTTCCAGCGAAGCCCCCTCGTACCGCTCGATCACGGTCTGGCCTTCCTGCGCGGGGTCGGGCACCGGTTTGTAGCTGGGGATTTCGTTGATCACCGCGTCGATCCGCTTGAGAAACGCGTCGTCCTTCTTTAAAACGGCAGCCTCGCGGGCGATCCGCAGTCCCGCGGTGACGAAGTGAATGTCGTAACACACGTTGTACTCGTCGTACTTCCCGATCTCCGGAAAGTAGCTCGGCCCCAGGCGGCGTTTGCCGTTGGCCAGGGCGCACTTTTCGAGTAGCGAGCAATAGAACAGGCCAAATCCTTTGATGAGAGGGTAAACGCGTTCCAGATGCTCGGCGCTCGGGGCATACTGATAGTACTCCCACAACACCACGGCGCTGTGCCCGGCCATCCCCCAACTGTAACCGTAAGGCAGATAAGCTTGCTGATGCCCGCACGGCGTGACGCACCGGGCGGGGTCGGGCTCGAAAGGAAACAGATCGCTGTGGAAAAATGCGCCCTCGGCACCGGTGAAACTGGTCTTGGCGAACCACTCCGCGCGCGGGAGGTTGCGCCTGAGCACGTCGATGAACGGCTCGATCATTTCCGGGTGATTCAAGGGCGCCGCAGCGAGATAAGTCTGCTGGATGTTGTAGTTGAGTTTGAGCGAATTGTGCCAGCCGGCGAGGTGATCGAAGCACGCGGCGAGTCCGATGGCGTTGCCCCCGCCCCGGGCGAAAACGCGGTTGAAATACAGCATCCGGTACCACCAATTTTGCAATTCGCCGTCGCCGAGCCAAATGCCGCTTTTCGACCAGAACGCGCGCCATGCCGCCTCGTGCTTGTCGACGGCTCCGGCATCAGCCAGCGTGCCGGTGACGAGGCGCACCGCGTCGTCCAACGGATGGCTGGAATCCCGCGAGGTCACGACGGCCACCGCCTGGAGATCGTCCTTTTTGCCGGCCACGACGTAGATGTCCATGCCGCTGACATCCGCGTCGCCGGGGATGTTCTGGTGCAGGGTGAGGTAGCCGCCTTGCGTGCCGGTGTCGGCCTTGCTGACCCATTGATCGAGGTCTTTTGCCTTGAGAAAATCCAGGACGCCAGCGAACGACACGGGCCGACGCGAACCGATCAGAACCACGTTGCTCTGAGCCAAGACACGGACACTGGTGGAACCCTCCGCAGTGTTGATCGTGGCGGCGGCCTTCGCCAGGTCGAGCGACGCCAGCGTCACGGAGGTCTCGCCGTTCGCGCCGAGGATGAGTTCCGCGCAAGGCAGGGCGGTCGGGTAGGCATGGGCCTTCCAGCTCGGGGAGTCTCCGTGGCCGATCACCACCCCGGTTGCGGCGTTGATCGTAGGTAGCGGTGGATCGTTCGCCGTGTCCACACGCATATCCCAGCAGTCGTTCTTGGCGAGCCGGAGGTGAAGGTCGTTGCCGACGGAGTAGATGATCGCATTCAGTTCACCGTTGCCGAGGACCAACCCTTGTTTGGACAGGTTAGAAATCGTGTTCTCGGAAACAGCGGCGGCGGCGAGCGCGTCCGGGTACGGGATTGCTTCGCCGGCCCTCGCGCCGGGCATACCGCTCAACCACAGCACGAGCAAACCGACCATCAACACGCGGTCTTTCATCGCTTCACCGGATTCCCCAGTTTTTGTTCGGCTGCGGACCGAGCACGAGATCAAGGGTTCCACCGGCGGAAATCTCGGAATAGTTGAGCCAGCAACGGTCGAGCGGCTGGCCGTTCAGCTTCGCGGACTGGATGTAAACATTGTCGGGCGAATTGTTTTTCGCGCTGACGACGAACGCCTTCCCCGCCGAATACTTCGGATGGAGGTTCAGCGTGATCTTGTCGAAGAGCGGCGTGAAAATCTCGTAGCGCGGATCGCCGGGACAGGCCTGCGCCAAACCGCTGGCCCCCAGGACGAACCATGCTGATACCTGCCCCTCGTCATCGTCACCCGAGAGCCCGTTGGCGCACGCGCCATACGCTTCCGTGCACAGCCGACGCACCCACTTCTGAGTCAGCCACGGTGCGCCTGCCCGGTTGAAGAGAAAGGGGATGAGGTGGCTCGGTTCGTTCGCCTGGCTCTCGTAATCATTCCACTTGTTGAGCTTCGGCGTACGGTCGAAGAAATCCGAGAGCTTGGCGACGAAAAGCTCTTTCCCACCCAGCAGAGCAATCAGACCCGGAATATCCTGCGGGACGAACCAGCCACTCTGAAAAATGGATGATTCCATGCCACCGTTGCCAGAGGTCAATCCTTCCCAGGGGACCCAGCCGCCGGATTTGTCTTTTGCGAGGAACCACCCCTTCCAATCCGGGTGGTCGGTCTTGCCGGATTTGTTGTAGGTCCAAGGTGCGTCCGGATTGAAAAGAAGATGGTACTGCTGGGAGGCGGCGGTGTATTTCGAGGCGTCCTCCGTTTTGCCTAACGCCGCCGCCAGCCGGGCGAGGTTCCAGGCGGCATGGTCGTTCTCCAGACTGACCGCCAGACCATGCCCCCCGCTGGAGTACCCCTGCGGCCCGTTGCCGTCGCGGTCGCAGGTGTTGCGCGCGGCGGTGTACGCGGCCGGAACGTCGAAGTTGCGAATGCCCTTTTGATAGGCGTCGTTCACGACCACGACTTCCGGACTGCCGCACATGCAGCCGGTGTAGGAATTCATCATTTCCCAACGGTCGAAATAGTGGAGTCCGTTCTGGTCGGACAGATCAATCGCGCTGTTGATCTGATCGTTGACGATGTCGGGCGCGATGATCGTCAGCAGCGGGAACTGGCTGCGGTAAACGTCCCAGCCGCTGAAGACCGTGCGTTTGATGAACCCTTTCGCCTGATGCACCTTGCCGTCGGCACCGGGGTAGTCGCCGTTGAGATCGGAGTAAATGCGCGGATCAACCAGTGCATGATACATTGAAGTATAGAAGATCGTCTTCTGATCCTCCGTGCCCCCTTCCACCGACATGCGGCTCAGTGCTTTGACCCACAGGTCGTGGCCCTGCTGGCGGACGCCTTCAAAATCCCACGCGGGGATTTCCGCGGCGAGGTTGGCGCGGGCGTTGTCGATGCTGACGTACGAGATGCCGACCTTGAGCTGGATCACGTCCTTTTCGGCCGTGGGGAATTCGGCGTAGAAGCCGAGGTGCTGCCCTTCCTTCGCGCGGCAGCCCGGGATCTTTTCGGCGGCGCGGCACGCTTCGGCAAATTCGGGTTTCACGATTTCCTTGCCCCCGTAGTTCCCGGGCGGCAAGGTCGTGCTCCACACGCCAACGTTCTTCAACGGACGGCTGAATTCCGCATGGTAGTAGAGCGTGTACGCTACTTTGCCGCCCAGGAAGCCGCCCCCCTGGTGGGTGCAGTCGATCTGCCCCTCGATGGAGTGCTCATCCGTCACCTTGACCGTTTGATGCAGCGAGGTGCCGCCGATGCGGCGCGCGAGGTCGATCTGGATGCGCGACGCCGGGTTGGCCGGAAACGTGAACCGCAAAATCCCGCTGCGCGGAGCGGCGGTCAACTCGGTCCGGACTTTGTAGTCATCCAAGGTCACCGCATAATAACCGGCCTGCGCCACCTCGGTGTCCTTGGAGTATTTCGACAGATACCCGGTGCCGGGTTTGTCGGTTTCGCCGTACCACGTTCGCAGCGGTCCGGTGGTGGGCATGACCAGGAAATTGCCCAGGTCGCCGTACGCGCCGACCCCGCTCAGGTGCTGCATGCTGAACCCCTGGATCGTCGTGTGCGGGTAGCAATAACCCGCGCCGTTGTCCCCACCCGTGATGGTATCAGGACTGAGCTGCACCATGCCCGCGGGCGTACACGCGCCGGGAAACAATTTGCCGTGGAAGCCGTCGAAATTCGGATCGATGTTCGACAGGCGCGCCCGGGCTTCCGCCGTGGCGTTCATGCTCGACGCTCCGATGAACGGGTTCACGTAGTCCGCCGGGTCCTTGGCGGACAGGACCGGGGACGAACAGAGCAGACCCGCTGCAACGGCGAGTCGCAAAGAGTGGTAAAATCGGGGGGGGATGTTCATGCGATGTTTGGGGGGAGCGACCGTCCTGAAAGATGAGGATCGAACACGAGGCCATCTGTCCCCGGCACTGTACAAAATACAAATGTTTGTACAAACACGAGTTTTGGTGGGATTACCTCATTTCTCGAAGTGAATGAATCTCTATCTCGGCATTGACGGCGGCGGCACGCGCACCCGGGCGATCCTGGTAGATGCCCACGGCGGC
The DNA here is from genome assembly GCA_964658285.1 of uncultured Verrucomicrobiota bacterium. Lineage (GTDB taxonomy): Bacteria > Verrucomicrobiota > Verrucomicrobiia > Chthoniobacterales > SZAS-18 > CAHJWO01. The sequence goes on along the minus strand of CAZZYS010000052.1, from coordinate 1,388 downwards.
ATCCACGGCGAGGGGGAAGCCGGACCGGCCAATTACCACAACGTCGGCCTGGAAGGCGCGGGGACGGCACTCCGCCTGGCTGCGGAAAATGCCTGGCAGGCGGCCGGGGTTCCGTTCGGCCCCGCCGCGGCCTGCTTCGCGGGTTTGGCCGGCATCAAGGCGGGCATCGATTTATCCCGTCTCTCGGAGGTTGTCGTGACGGCTGGCCTGGCGGCTCCGGGCCGCGTCACGGTGGCCAACGATCTGCACAACGCGCTCGCGGGCGGACTCGCCGGCCGGCCGGGCGTGGCGCTGATCGCCGGGACCGGCACCAACTGCCTGGGACGCGACGCCGGCGGCGCGACCTTCATGTGCGGGGGCTGGGGCTGGCTGCTCGATGATCGCGGCGGCGGCATCGGCCTCGCTCTCGCCGGATTGCGCGCGGCGACACGCGCGGCCGACGGACGCGCGGCGTGGACGGCGCTCCTCCCGGCGGCTCTCGCGTTCTTCGGCCTGGAGGAACCGGACGAACTTCTCGCGCGTCTCTATTGCCCGCCGGTCGCGCCCGGCGAGGTTGCCCCTTTTGCGAAGACCGTCACCCGCCTCGCCGGCGCGGGGGACGCGGCGGCCATCGCCGTGTTGGACGAGGGGGCCACGGCCCTGGCCGAACTGGTCGCGGGCGCGGTGCGCAAGCTGACGTTCGCCGAAGCTCCCGAGGTGGTCATCCTGGGCGGTTGCGCGCGCTCGGGTGCCCCCTATCAACCGCGCGTCGAACAGGCGATTCACTCCGCCGTCCCCGGCGCGAAACTCGTCGAGCCCGTCTACCCCCCTCACTACGGCGCTGCTTTGAACGTCCTCGCCGCCGCCGGTGAAAACCGTCCCGACGCCCTGCGCCCCGTCCCAGCCCGGAACCATTCTTTGTCCCCCGATGAACCCGCCTGATTACCTTGCCCGGCTCGGTCTTCGCCGACCGAATTACGACAAGCAGCCCTACGTACCCGTCATCGGGCAAGCGGACGCCGCCCGACGTGGATGGGATGCGGTCGGCTCGCGGCTGCGCGAGGCGGTGGCGGCCCGCGAGGCGGCGCGCACGGTCGTCGCCGTCGAGTGTTACCCCGGCGTCTTCGAGGAAGAAATCGTGGCTGCCTTGCGCGAGTATCTGCGGCCGGACCATCTCTTCCGTAGTGCCGACACGTTCCTGTCGCCCGCGGAAATCGACCGGCTCGTCGCTCCCGATCTCGGTGGCGACGATCCGGTTTTCGGACGCCTGACCCGTTTGACGCTGGGCGATTTCCTCGTTCCCGAAAAACGCGCGCACTTGGCGCGCCGCGTCGCTTCCATCGACCGGGGGGTCGTGGTCGTGCTGGGCGCGGGCGCGCTGCTTTGCGCCGATGCCGATGTCGTCGTTT
>CAZZYS010000051.1:0-19422 GCA_964658285.1 uncultured Verrucomicrobiota bacterium | reverse complement strand
TGGCGCTCCGGCACGGTGAAGCCGCACCCTTGGCGCTCTGGGCGCGATGAAGCCGCGCCCTTGGCGCTTCGGTATGGTGAGAAAGTCGGCTACTCTTTCAACGAAAATGCTTGGTCATTCCACCGCTGCGGCAGCGCGCGGTTTGCCTTCGAGTTCGAGCACCATGCGGTGGATGTGACGGTATTTCTGATGGCCGCGCAGCATCCGCAGACTCTCGGCCGGGTCGCCCCAATGGAGGACTTCGATGTTCACCCGCCGGGTCCCCCAGGCGTTCATCGCGGTGCGTGTCGGCTGGTAGAGGTCGATGGTGTTGCGTCCGGCCAGCGCCCAGCCGTAGTCGTCCACCTTGTAGACCTGCCCCGTCGCCGCGATCCGGAAAACCGTGCCCGCCGGCCACCGCGACCAATCCGCCGCCGCGCTGCCGACACCGGCGGTGGGGACAGGAAGATGGTCGTCGTACAGGTTGCCGGTGCGGCCGACCCCGGTCAGCGGAGTGCCCGGCGGGATGGGGTATGCCACCGCGCCGGGGACGTGGTAGCCGCTGCCCTGGGCGACGGGCACGCTGGCCGCCGGGCGGATGATGGGTCCGTGGTAGCTGCCTTCGTCGAGGTCTCGCATCTGGTCACCCGGCAGGATGATCGGTTGCGGCGGACCGACCGCCACGGAATTGGGTGACAGTGGCGTGTCGTTGATCGCCGCCGCGCCGCGCAACGTGCCGCCGAGCGCGTTGTGATTCCCATATTCCAGATGGTCGGACTCCGTGTGCGTGTACGCCGTCGTGCGGACGGACTGGACGTTCGTGCGGGCCAGCGGTGTCTCGTAGGGTGGCAGCGGATGCGTCGTGCCGCAGCCGGCAAGCCCCGCTACGAACAGCAGCGGCCATGACCAGCGCACCAACAAGAGAAGGGTCGTCCGGGCCATCAGCACCGACGATACCATTTTTCGGGTCCGCGAGCGCGAGATTTTTTGCGTACGCTCAGCTCCGGTGCCAGCGCCGCCACGAATACAGCCGGCTCTTGAGATACTCCTTCGGCGTCTCGCCGCGCACCGGTTGGAACCAATGCCGCAGCCGACGGCCCGGGATCGTCGGTTCGTAGCCCAGCGGCTCCATCAGGTCGCGGCAATGCCATTCCACCCAGCCGATCTCCTCCGGCGTCAGGAATTTGCGCCAACGGTCCGCCGGCTCCGTGCTGACCGCGCGGAAGCTCTGCTCGGTCGCAGAATTTCCTGCCCACGGCAGCCCGACCTTCGTCGGCTGCAGCAAAACGTCGTCGTACGGCACGTCCAGGAACGCGCACACCCGGCGCATCGCTGCCTCAGGTTCGCGCAGAGTCCGCCGGAAGCCGACCACCAGCATCCGGTCCTCGCCGAGCACGCCGTGCGGGTCACGCTGCTGGACCAGGGCCAGCCGCGCGGCGGTGCGCCAGTGTTTCACGCACAGGTAGATCGAAAAACGCCGCAGCCGCCGGGTGCGTTCGAGCAGGATTTGCGCGGCGAGCAGCGCGCGCGGATCGCGGAGGGTCAGGAGCAATTTCGCGTGTGGAAAGCGGCCCAGGATCGTGTCGAGATGGTCGCGGTTGGCCGGGGTTTTCTCCACCCAGCGCCGGATGGCGTCCAGCGGCCGGCCGAGCGTGGCGGCATAGGTCTCCAGGAGGATCACCAACAGGTCGCGGCCGGCGTTGGCGGGATCGAACGCCGCCTCCTCGAAGCGCCGTTTAAGAGCCGCCGTGTCGAGGTGGGCGTAGGAACGTTTGCCCCATTTGCACCGGCCGCCGAAGAGGACGTTGGCGAGCGACTGGCCCGTGAGGTAATCGACCTGCTCGCGGCGCGAGCGCCCGCCGTACTTGGTCAGCACGGTGGGGAAATAGGCCGTTTCCTCGGGCAGCACGAGCAGGTCGCGGTGGCCGTCGAGCAGCGAGACGAGCAAGGTCGTGCCGGACTTGGCGGGCCCAGCGATGAAACACGCGCGTTGCTCGAAGGGCAGCGCGGCGGGCCGGGGGGCAGCGGACGGCTCGGCGTTCATCGTTTCGCGCGCAGGCTACACACAGACGTTGCCGCTTGCCAAGGGAGACCGCCCACAACGCCAACGGTTTTCCCTTGCCTCCGCGCCGGCGAACTGGAAAAATTCACGCGATTGCACCCACTTGCCGCGCGCTCCATGAATACTCTCAGACCCTCCCGTCACCGGCGACAGAACACCCGATGGTTGATGAGCTTGCTGATCGCCGGGTGCATGGTCACGGCGGCGACTGCCGCGGAGACGCCGACGGATGACGACGTAAACGTCGCCACGGAAAAGGTGGTCAAGAAGGCGACGCCCAAGTTCGTCGAGACGCTGCTCGACAAGCTCGAACTCGACTACAAACCCAGCGGCAAGAACGGCTACCTCATCAAGCTCGAAAACGTCAAAATGCTCGTGCTCATCGAGAACAGCGGCGGCCTCATGCTCTACTGCGGTTTCCAGGGGGTAAAGGTGAACACCACGAAGATCAACGAGTGGAACAAGAAGCACCGTTTTTCGCGCGCTTACATCGACGATTCCAACGATCCCGTGCTCGAAAGTGACCTCGATTTTGACGGCGGCGTCACCCTCGAATCGCTGAAGATTTTCATCACGGTGTTCAAAGCCTCGGCAGTGGAGTACAAGAAATTCCTCGCGCCTTGAGCGTTGGCGGCGTTCGGATTTTAGCCACAAAGGGCACAAAGATCACAAAAAAGGGTCGGAGATCTTAGTTCTCTACTTTTTGTGATTTTTGTGCCCTTTGTGGCTAAGTTCTTTCCGCAATGCCCGACCTTCCTGAAATGTCCGCCGACCCCATCGTCGGCATCGACCTCGGCACGACCAATTCTCTTGTCGGCGCGATGGACGCCGGGTTCCCGATCCTGCTCGCCGACGCCGACGGCCATCGGTTGACGCCCTCGGTGGTTTCCTTCGCGTCAGGCAGCGAAGTGGTCGGACGCGGGGCTCTCGCCGGGCAAATATCGCGCCCGGAACAAACGATCTATTCCGTCAAACGACTCATGGGCACCCGCGTCGGCGAGGTGGACACGAGCGACCTGCCTTACCGGGTCGGCGGTGCGCCGGGCGGACCCGCAAAAGTATTGATCGACGAAAAAGAGTTTTCGCCGGAGGAGATTTCCGCCCGGATTTTATGCAAACTCAAGGCGGACGCAGAACTTGCCCTCGGCGTGTCCGTCAGCGGCGCGGTCATCACCGTGCCCGCGTACTTCAACGACGCCCAGCGCAACGCCACGAAGGCCGCTGGAGAGTTAGCCGGCCTCCACGTCGAGCGCATCATCAACGAACCCACCGCCGCCGCCCTCGCTTACGGCCTGACCCGTCTCGGCGACAAATCGAAGGTCGCCGTCTACGACCTCGGCGGCGGGACGTTTGACATTTCGATCCTGGAACTCGACGCAGGCGTTTTCCAGGTGCTTTCCACCAACGGCAACACACGTTTGGGTGGGGACGATATCGACACGGCGTTTGCGGATCATCTGCGAACGAAAATGATCGACCTGAAACAAGGCGCGCCAAATTGGCAAGCATTGGCGCGCGGGTTGAAAGTCGAACTATCCACCCATGAAACGGTGTCAGTGGTGCCTGGACCCGATAAAGGGTCCGTGGACGTTCTCCGCGCAGAACTCGACGCCGTTGCCCGCCCCATCGTGGAGCGCACCCGCACCCACTGCCTGCGCGCGCTCGCCGACGCGAAGCTCTCCCCCGGCGAACTCGACGCCGTCATCCTCGTCGGCGGGGCCACGCGGATGCCCCTCGTGCGGGCGTTGGTCGCGGAGATTTTCGGCCGCGAACCCGACACCTCGCAAAACCCCGACGAGGCCGTGGCGCTCGGCGCGACGATCCAGGCCGGCATCCTCTCCGGCGCGGTGCGCGACGTGGTTCTGCTCGACGTGACGCCGCTGTCCCTGGGCATCGAGACCTTCGGCGGCCTGGCCAACATCATCATCCCGCGCAACACGACGATCCCCACGAAAGCGGGTGAAATGTTCACCAACCCCGTCGCGGGCCAGCGCACGATGGGCATCCACGTCATCCAGGGCGAACGCGAGCGCGCGGCGGACAACTGGACGCTGGGCCGGTTCGACCTCGACTTCGTAGCCGGGCCGCGCGGATCGGCGCGGGTGGGCGTGCAGTTCGAGATCGACGCCGACGGCATCCTGCACGTTTTGGCCCGTGACACGAAGACGGGTCAGGAAAAGATCGTGCCCATCCGCAGCGCCGTGGACGTGAGCGACGAAAAGGTGGAGGCAATGATTTCCGAGTCGGTCGAGCACGCGTTCGACGATTACCACGCACGGTTGCTGGTGGAGACCCGTCTGAAAAGCGGCGAGATGCTCCCGGCCGTGCGCCATGCGCTCGAACTGGCCGGCGACCGTTTGCCCCCCAACGAACGCGTCCGCATCACCGCGCTGGCCGCCGACGTGAAAACAGCGATGGACGGCGACGATCTGGAGCGTCTAAAAGCCGCCAACGCCGCGCTGGACACCGGCACGCAGGAACTGGCCACGCTTCTTATCGAGCAGGCGATGGACGAGGCGCTGGAACGGCGCGGGCTGGTCTGATCCCTCGACGGGTTTTCACGTCCGCAGATCGGGAGGATAGACGCCCGCGCGCACCAGCTCCGCCAGCGAGGCCGCGACGATCGGCTTGTCCTCGCGGTACGTGACGCCGAACCACGTGGCGTCCGTCGGCAGAACCCGCACCTGCGCGGTGCCTGCGGCGATGGTCTCCGCGACCGCCACGGGGATATAATATTCCGCTTTCGGGTCGTCGATGTTCGCTCGGAGAAATCGTTCCAACCCGTTCTCCAGCAGCGGGAAGAGCGCGGGCGTGAATCCCCAGAAGTTCATCGACACCGTTTCGCCGCCGGTGAACTCCGCGAATGAACCATCCGGCCGCGGACTGCGGATCGAGCCATCGGGCGAGGAACGTCCGATCCCGGTGCATTCCTCCACCTTTTCCAACCGCCCGGCGGCATCGACCGCGCAGACGCCCCGCGCGACTGACCCATGTTCGGACAAGGTTCGGTCGAGCTGGTAGCCGACCATCGCAAACGTCGCGCGTGCGCCCGTTTCCGACGTGTTCGGTTCCGTAAAAAAACCGGCCAGCGAGCGGTACGCCCCCGCCCCGTAAAAATCGTCGGCGTTGATGGCGGCGAACGGTGTCCGCACCTCGTCTCGCGCGCACCAGATCGCGTGGCCGGTGCCCCAGGGTTTTTGCCGGGTCGCGGGCCGTTGGAACCCGCCCGGCAGGTCATCCAGTTCCTGGAAAACGTATCCCACCTCCGTGCGGTCCTCGAACTTGCGACCCACTGCCTCGCGGAACTGGTCCTGGAAATCGCGCCGGATAACGAACGTTATCCGTCCGAACCCTGCCCGCAGCGCGTCGAACACGGAGTAATCCAGCAATGTCTCGCCGGAGGGTCCCATCGGATCGACCTGCTTTAGGCCGCCGTAACGGCTGCCCATGCCGGCGGCCAGGACGAGCAGGGTAGGTTTCACCCGCCTATAAAGCCGGAATCCACCCTGTTGTGCAACCACGAAGAAACGCGCCGCACACTCTCCCCGGGAAACCGGCTCACTTGGCGCTCAGGCGTTGGTCCTTGCGCAAGAAACAAAACATCACGATGGCGAGAACCGCGTGACCGCTCAGGGAAATCAGCCACGGCACCCGTAATTGTCCGAGGATGCCGCCCACGTCCGCCAGACCGCTCATGGACTGGCTGATCGAGTAAAAGGGCAACGCGAAGCCAGAGAGGCCGAGCCACCATTTGGGCCAATGCAGGGGGTCCGACCCGGCGAGAATGCCCACGATGCCGACCATCACCGGCACGATCCAGAACACGAACGCGCCGAGGCACGCGACCTTGAGCCCGCGCCATTCCAACAAAATGGCCCAGGTCAGCAGCGGGATCAGCAGCCCGGCTCCGAGCACGAGAGGCAGTTGCGGCGTGGGGTGCAGGACGAGGTGCAGCAGCGGCGTGTCGAGCAGGCGTTCCACCAGCACCGCCCAACCCGCCAGCGCCATCAACCCCAGCACTGCGGTCCACGCCAGGGCGCTCCGCGCGTCGCTCGTCCAGGGCAGGCACGACGACGGGTCGTCCTGCCGGGCCCGCCGCGCGGAACCGTGTTGCTCCAGGGTCGGCGTGATGATCGCCCCCAGGATCATGGCGATGAGCAGGGCCACGCAGCCGAACGCCCCCGCCCAACCCACCGGAATCAGGCCCTGGGTCAGAGCGGTCATCGCCGGCTCGGCGGCGGACAAATCGTGCCCCTCCCGCCCCTTGGAGACGATGCGGTTGCCCCACTTGAAGAGGGTGCCGTCGCCGAGCAGCGGGAACGTCTCGCCCAGGCTCATGACGATGATCCAACCCGAGAACGCCAGCGCGATGGGCTTGCTGAAAAGGTGGGCGTCCGCGCGCCGCCAGCGCCGCCAGAGGATTTGCAACAGAAAGCCGATCAGGACGGTCATCACGACCCAGGCGTATCCCGTCAGCGACAGATCGTAGTCGAAGAACCGCACCGTGGCGAACGGGTTCGGCAGACCGTGCAACGGCAGCAGTTCCGCCGAGATGGCGCGCTCGACTCCGAGGTGTCCCAGTGGACCCAACCCGAACCTGGACAACAGCGGGATGATGGAATGCAGCGTGATGACGAGTACCTGCGAGACCGTCCCGGCCACGATCTTCTGCCGGATCACCGTGCCGGCGACCAGTCCGATGCCGTGGTGCATCACGGCGGCGGTAGCGAGCAGCAGGTACACCCGGACGACCACCGCCAGCGGCACGTGGCCTATGACGACGCTCACGACGGTCCACGGCAGGAGCGACGCCACGAGCGTCGTTTCCAGGATGGGTAACCCGACCATGTATCCGACGACCTTGTGCCACGCACCGAGCGGGGTCAGGCGCTGGGTTTCCGTCAGGCCCTCGGCCCCCTCGCGCGCGATGCCGACCGCCACGCTGAAGGTGCCCTTGAGCAGCCAGATCAATCCCTGGAGAATGAGGATCGGCGTCCACGCGGCCAGCGCGGCACGCGACGAGTTCATCTCCTTCCCGGCGGCGAAGTAAACCACGAGCCAGAGGAAGGCCGCGAGCGGCTGGACCACGAAGCTCCACGCCGCCACGCGCAACGGCCGCAGCCGCGCCGTCGCGTAACGGCGCACGATGGGATTGCGCCAGATTTGCCACAGCGGCGGGTTGTACGTCGGATTCATTGGCTCCCTCCTGCCTGATGCAGATCCAGCACCACGTCCTCGATGCTGGCATCGACCTCGCGCATCGCCACCACCCCGAGTCCGGCCGCGCCGACCCGTTGGAAAAACAACGCCTGCTCGCCGTCGTTCGCGGCGAACAGGCACTCCACCTCGTGCTGGACGACGGCCGCGCCCGGCACGCCCCCCTCGGCGGCCAGCCAGGCGAGCAGCGCCTGCGCCGGTCCGCTCGTGCGCAACCGCAGACGCCGCTTGCCCACGCCCCGCCGCTGGAGCACCTCGCGCAACGGCCCGGCGTCCACCAGCCGTCCCGCCTGGAGCAGCCCCACGCTCGTGCAAAGGTCCTGCAATTCCGAGAGCACGTGCGAACTCAGGATGACCGTCGTGCCCCGCGCCGCCTGCGCCCGCAACGCGTCGCGCAACGCCGCCCGCGCGTGCGGGTCCATGCCACTGGCGGGTTCGTCGAGGATCAACACGAGCGGCTCGTGCAACAGACTGGAGGCCAGCACCAGCCGCTGCCGCATCCCGAGCGAGAGTTGACGGCAAAAGTCGCGCCGCCGCTCGCGCAGATCGACTTGTTCGAGCGACGATTCCACCCGGCGGTCGCGTTCGGCTCCCCAGAAGCCGAAACACTCGGCGACGAACCGCAGGTATTCTTCCGCGCGCAAATCCTGCGGCAGCGGCGCGAGGTCGGGCATGTAGGCGAGGACGGCGCGCGCGGCGTCGGGATCGCGCCGCACGTCGCGGCCCGCCAGCGTGATCTCACCGTGGGTCGGTTACTGCAAGGTCGCCATCGCGCGAAACGCGGTCGTCTTGCCCGCACCGTTGGGTCCGAGGAGGCCGAAAATCTCACCCGGCGGCACCTCGAAACTCAGCCCGTGCAGAGCGACCCGGCGGCCGTAATCGACGCGCAGGTTGCGCACGCAGACGCGCGCGTCGGTGGATGGGCGGCGGCCGTTCATAGTTCGAGCGCGGACATCGTCCATGCCACGTCGCGGTGGACGCGTTGTCCACCGTCCACGAGCGCCGTCTGGAGGACCTGCTGCTCGCGCTTCGTGTCGTCTTCCGCCTTTGCCAGGCTCTGCCCCAACGTGGGTTGGATCGCCACGACGCCGGGTTTGCGCACCGGCGATGGCTGCGGGTTGAGCAGCCAATAAGCCAGACCCGCGAACACGAGACACGCCGCCGCCCGGCGGCTCCAGGCGGTCCAGTTCACATGGCGCGCTGCCGTGGCAGGGAAAGGAATGATCTCCGGCTCGGCGGCAGCGCGCAGAATCCGCTCGCGGAGTCGTTCGTCGTCCACGGCAGGAACGGGTCGGCGAAGCGCGGCGGGCGGCTCCGGGAACCAGACTTCCGCAAACCGCTGGCATTCGGCGCAAGTTTGGAGGTGTGCCTGGAGGGCGGGAGTGAGCGGCGCACCGAGGTCGGCGAATTCCGAGATAAGCTGCTGGCACGCCTCACAGCCTTCCGGCGGCGGGAAAGAAGGGTCGGGATTCATTGGGCGTTCATGCGATGCTTGAAAAACGGGGTGAGTGTCTGACGAGCCCGGAAAAGCAGGACCTTGGCGTTGGCGGCGCTGACCTCCAGCGTGCGGGCGATCTCCTCCACGCTCAAGTCTTCCTGCACGCGCAGCCACAGCGCACTGGCCTGCGCTTCGGGCAGACGCGCGAAGACCTCTTTCCAGGCGTCGGCCGCGCCGTCGGCTTCCAGGTGGATATCCGCCGGCGAACGCGGATCGGCCGGCTCATCCTCGGGCTGGATGCTCGTCACGACACGATTGCTCCGCCAGAAGTCGGCCAGCTTCCGCCGCGCGATTCCGTAGAGCCAACCCGTAAATGGCTGGGCTGCGTCGTACGAGCGGATGTTGCGGCACACGGCGAGGAAAACATCTTGCGCCAGATCGTCGGCATCGGCCGCGCTGCCGCAACGCGCCCCGAGAAAAACGCGGAGCCGGGACAGGTGCCGGCCGATCAGTTCCGATCCGGCCAGCGCGTCGCCGGATTGCCAGCGACGCGCGAGCGCGGGGTCGTCGCGGTCGAGATCAACCACGGGGGAGATGGCCAAGGCCGGGCTCATTCGTCGTCGTTCGCCGCCTTTTTGTGGTTTTCGATTTCGCGCGCGAACAGGTCGAACAGTTTCCGCGCTTCCTGTGGTTCCAGGTGGAGTTGCATGGCGAGCCGCGCGCCGTCCTGTTTGAGCGACAGGCGTTCGTCCCACGGCACGCCGCCGACATCCCGCAGCGAAATGCCCGCCGCCATGCCGTCGATCATCCGGGCCGCGCGGCGCGCGGAGCGTTCGCTGTCCAGCTCGGCCGAGGCGTCCAGATCGAGGTTTTCGCCAGCGGTCAGGACGTGAAAATCCAGGTGCGGCAACAGGCCGAGCAACTCCGAATCGCGCAGGTCGGGCTGGTCCGCCAACAGACGCTTGATCTCCAGGTCACCTCCGAGCACCTCGTCCGGCCGGGACGGCGCGGCGTTCACCAGAGCGCTCGCGCCCGGTGCCAGCGCGAGTTCCAGGGTCCCGCGCGAGGTGCTGACGACAAGCTGCGTGTCGTCGAGCTTGGCGATCCAGATTTCCCTGCCCTCGTGCTGGAAATGGATGGCCGGAGAGCCCGCGACGGTTTCCACGGACAGGTTGCGCTTTTTGCTGATCGCCTCGAAGCGCCGGGAAATCCCGCCGCCGTCGGCGGAGAACCGGATGTCCGCCAGGAAAGGGAAAGGGCCGTCCGCCTTTTGCGGCTCGAACCCGAAGATGGCCAGGGATTTCAGCTTGCCGCCGGGAACGGACGAGTGGTCGCTGGAGAGCACGCTCAGGATCGGATCGAGGCTGGCGAAGAGTTCCTGCCCGGCACCCGTGCGGAGACGCTCGGCGTCGAAGTGCACCGACCAGAGCACGGCGCGTCCGGCGACGGTGGCGGGCGGCGGTGCGGCATTGGCAAGCAGCCCGAATGCCCAGAGCACCGAGGCGGCGAGGAAGAAAGTGCGAAGTTTCATGGATGTTTCGCTGGGGGATTCGTGAATCAGGACCGAAAGGTTACACAAATTTTTTATTTACCCATCGTTGCGGGGGCTCGGAACCGAACAGGTCTGGACGCTGTGCCCTCTCCTTACCATTATCTGACCATGAAGAAACGACGCTTCCTCCGCATTTTGCCGTTCGCGCTGTCACTGCTGTTTTGCTGCACGGCCGGTTCCGTCGTCGTGGTCGCCGCCGACCCGGCCCCTCCCCGACTCACCGCGAAACCGGACGCAGCAGCACTCGAAACGATCTCGGCCGACGAGATGCTCAAGCACGTCAAGGTGCTGGCCAGCGACGAGTTCGAGGGCCGCGCGCCGGGCAGCCGTGGCGAGGAGCTTTCGGTGGATTACATCAGCGCGCAATTCAAGGCGTTGGGCCTCCGCCCCGGCAACCCCGACGGTACCTACGTACAGGAAGTGCCGCTCGCCGGAATTACGAGCATACCGACCGCCGCATTCACCATCGGCGGCAAGACCACGACGCTCGGTTATCCCGATGATTTCGTTGCCAGTTCCGAGCGGCTCCAGCCGGAGATCAAGGTGGACAAGTCTGACGTGGTGTTCGTGGGCTACGGCGTGGTGGCACCCGAGTATGGGTGGGACGATTACAAGGACGTGGACGTGCGCGGCAAAACGATCCTGATGCTCGTCGGCGACCCACCCGTACCCGATCCGAAAGACCCCACTAAACTCGACGACAACATGTTCAAGGGCAAGGCGATGACCTACTACGGACGCTGGAGTTACAAATATGAAATTGCCGCCAAGAAGGGTGCCACCGCCGCCGTCATTATCCACGAAACCGGCCCGGCTGGTTACCAATATTCGGTCGTGAAGCTGAGTTGGGCCAAGGAAAACTTTGCCATCGACACGCCGGACAAGAACATCAGTGCGGTGCCCGTGCGCTCGTGGATCACGCTCGAAGTGGCCAGGAAATTATTTGCCGACAGCGGGCACGATTTCGACCAGCTCCATCAGACCGCCGTCACCAAGGCATTCCGCCCGGTGGAGATGGGAATCACCGCCGACCTCGACGTGAAGCAAACCGTGCGCCCTTTCAAGTCGCACAACGTGGTCGCCACCCTGCCCGGCAGCGATCCGCAGCGTGCGGACGAGTGGCTCGTTTATACGGCGCACTGGGACCATCTCGGCAAGCACCCGGAGCTCAAAGGCGACCAGATTTTCAACGGCGCGGTGGACAATGCTTCGGGCCTGGCCGGGGTGCTGGAAATTGCCAGGGCATTCCGTGCCGCGAAGCCGGGTCCGGCGCGTTCGGTCCTGTTCATGGGCACGACGGCGGAAGAAGCGGGGTTATTGGGGGCGCGCTACTACGCCGAACATCCGTTCCATCCGCTGGTCAAGACGCTCGCCGACATCAACATCGACGGCATGGGCATCCACGGGAAGACCTCCGACCTGGAGGATATCAGCAACGGCTTCAGCACGCTCGACGATCTCCTCGCGGAAGCTGCCAGGGCCCAAGGTCGCACGCTCGTACCCAACAGCCGGCCGGAGAACGGCGGGTTCTACCGCGCGGACCATTTCGAGTTCGCCAAGGCCGGGGTGCCCTCGCTATACATGAAGTACGGCAAACTGCTCGTAGGCAAGCCGGCCGAGTTGGGCGACCAGTTGGAAACGGACTTTATCCTGAAACATTACCACAAGCCATCGGATGAGGTCACCTCGGATTGGAACCTGTCCGGCGCGGTGCAGGACGCCCAATTGCTCTTCGAGGTCGGCTGGCAGGTTGCCAACGGCGACACGTTTCCAGAATGGAAACCCGACGCGGAATTCAAGGCCCGGCGCGATGCGATGATGGCGCATCCCTGATTTTACTCGATGCTCTCTTCCGCGCATGGGCGCATGGTCAGCGGCAGCTTCGTTTCCTCGACCGTGCCGTGGGCATGGATCAACTCCGAGAGCCGCCGTTTGAGCGACAGGAACGGTCGCGAGATGAACTGCTCCCGGTTGCGCGGGCGCGGGACGGGATTCTCGATCAATTCCATCACGCGGCCCGGGTTGGCTCCCATGACGAGGATGCGGTCGGAAAGGTATGCGGCCTCGTCCAGATCGTGCGTGATGAAAAGGATCGTCACATCCACGTTTTTCCAGATTTGGAGAAGGTAGCTTTGCATCTGCGCGCGCGTCTGCGCGTCGAGCGCGCCGAAGGGCTCGTCCATGATGAGGATGCGCGGCTCATTCGCCAGCGCGCGCGCGATGGCCACGCGTTGTTTCATGCCGCCGGAGAGTTCGTGCGGATAGGCTTCGGCGAACGCATCGAGTCCGACGAGGTCCAGCCACTGGTGCGCCTCGGCATCCGCTTGCCGGGACGATTTGCCACGCATCTTCAGTCCGAACATGACGTTGCGCTTGACCGTCAACCAAGGGAATAGCGTGTAGCCTTGGAAAACCATTCCCCGGTCGGGTCCTGGTCCCTCGACCCGCTGGCCGTCGAGCGTCACCTCACCGCTGGTCGCCTCGTCCAACCCGGCGACGATACGGATGAGGGTTGATTTCCCGCAACCCGAGGGACCGACGACACACAGGAACTCCCGACGTCGCACTTCAAAGCTGATGCCGTCGAGCACCACCGTCTTCGTGTCACCGTGACCGAAAGATTTTTCCAAACCGTGGATGCCCAGGATCACGGGTCGCTGGCGGATGCGCTCGAAACGCGCCGCAACTTCGGGCGATTGCTCGCGGTAGTCGGGCAGCAGGTCCCGGATCGGGACAAGCTTCGGGTCGGGTGTCGGTGCGCTCATCGGCGAACGGCCTTCTTTCTGAACATCGGGACGGCTCCGATTTTCGATGGAGTCGGGTGGTGAGCGACCCCGAGCACCCGGCTAGCCCGCCGCGACATGCGCTGCCACGGGAAGGCAGTGTTGCCGATCCACGCCAGCACGAAGTCGGTGCCCAGGCCGATGATGCCGATCATGGCGATGGCAGCATATACGTTGGGGAAATTGCGATAGCGCGCCTGCTGGTTGATGAAGTACGTGATGCCGGACATCGTGCCGACGACTTCCGCGACGATCAGGTACGTCCACGCCCAGCCGAGCAGAATGCGCATGTCCGTGAAAATCCCCGTGATCGACGCGGGAATCACCACGCCGCGCAGCAGCCGCCACCCCTTCGCACCGAGCGTCTGCGCAGCCTCGATCAGCGCGGGATCGATCCGGCGCACGGTGTTGGAAATAATCAGCACCTGCTGGAAAAAAGTGCCGATGAAAATGATGGCGATTTTCGGCGCATCGTAGATGCCGAGCACCGCCACGCACAGCGCACCGAACGCGGGCGCGGGCAGATAGCGGAAGAACTCGATGAACGGCTCCTGCAACCGCGCGAAGAACCGGTACGCACCGCCGAGAATCCCCAGCGGCACGGCGATCAACGACGAGAGCGCGAACCCCCAAAAGATCGTGCGAATGCTGTGGCCGAGGCTCTGGTAGAGCCACGGTTCGTCGGGCAGGCGCGGCGGCGTCTGGAAGGCGGTGACAAACGCGTGGGCGACGGCGTGTGGCGGCGGCAGGTAGGGAGGGTTTACCCTGTAGCCCTGTGCGGGTTCCGATTTTTGGGCGAGCGCCTCGCGGTTCTCGCGCTCGAAGTCGGCGCGTGGCACTTCCACGCCCGTGGAGAACGCTTCCACGTCCCCCGGCGAGGTGACCCGCACGAGGGGATGCCAGACGAACGGCACGTAGCTGACCAGCGACCACAACGCCAGCGGCAACCCGAAAGAGAGCAGCGTGAGCAGATAACGCCGCCGCCGCGGCAGCTCCTTTTTCAAGCCCAGCCAGTCGCGCGGTGCGGCTTCCGGTTTCCCCTGAGTGGTCATGGCGACTTGGAATCAGGCCGCGTCGCCGCTGGTCATCAGCATGGTCTTGTCGGCTCCTCGAACTTATCTGAGTTACATCCCTTTCAAGATACTCGGCGCGACGTAGTCTTCAGCCTTTTGCGAGACCGTATAAACCTTGTTGTCCAGGTTGAAATTATTACCGATCTCCAGCGAGCCGTAGATCGAATCCAGCCCGGTGCCCTTCTTCAACGCGCCCTTTGCTTCGGACACCGTCAGGAAGTGCGTGCCGGGGATGTTCGTGGCGTATTCGGCAGGGTCCGCGCCCACCTTCGCGGCCATGATGCGGATGGCGTCATCGTGCGTTTTGGGGTCATTGAGATACCCGACGCAACGATAGTAAACCTTCACGACCTTGGCCCACTCGTCCTTGTGTTGCGAAAGGCTGGTTGGGCTGACCTCCAGCACGTCGTAAATCAACCCCTTGGCTTGCGCGCTCGTGAAAAGTTTCTTGGAACCTACCACCTGCTTGAGTGCCTGACCCGATACCGGGTACCACGCACCAACGGCGGCCACCTGGCCCGAAGCGAGCGTCTGCGGCGTGTTGTTGGTCGGCGTTGGCACAAGCGTCACGTCGGCTTGAGTCATGCCGTTGGCTTTGAGTGCCTGCAAAAGCAGCAAATGCTCGACGAGGCCGATCTCGACACCGACCTTCTGACCCTTGAGGTCTTTGATGGAGTCGATGCCGGGTTTGCCGACGATCATATCGCTGCCCTCGCTGAAATCCAGCAGCGCGACAAATTTGCCTTTGGCTCCGGTGGCTCCCGCCCCGAGCGCGTCGGTGGCCACGATGCAGTCGGCGTCGATCTTACCGGCCGAGTAGGCGTCGATGGAGGCGAGGTAATCGAACCAGACGAGGTCTACTTCCACACCCGCTTCCTTGAACCAATCCTTTTGCTTGGCCACTTCCAGGAGCGTGTAGCCCGGCCAATCGGAATAACCGATTTTGAGGGGTTCGGCCGTTGCCGTGCTGACCGCGGTACACAGGCCGAACGTTGCCAGAATCAGCGCGCTGCAAACTTTCGTCTTCATAGTTTTTTTCATTGGATACTGTGTTGCTGATACATTTCGCAGGTAGCTGCGCGAACGCAAATCGACCGCCCTGCACGCTTGGCTGGGGACACTTGCAATTTAGAGGAACGATGCTAACGTCAGGTTAGTTCTTTGTTAGCTTAATGGCTGGGCGATTGCCTGACCAGCGGGGGATCCAAAAACTCTCGGCGCAAGCCGGGATCGGGGCTTGCGGCGCTGCTTGTAGACGCCGGGGAGGCTTGATGCTCCTAGCCCGACAGCTAACCTCGTCAGCATTCACATCAAGAGCCGTTGACCTCAACGTCGCGTCCTCTTCCGACAAAGAGCCAAAGGCCGACTCCAAAAGCAGGGAGACCCGGCCGCCAACGACCAAAATCAAAAACCAAATCAAACGGGAAGACCGCACGGCGGACGCTTCTCTTTTGTTGCGAGCGGACTCCAGCGCACTCGCTCCAAAGTCCGCCGTGACTTTTCCGCCCCGAGCGTCCTATGATCGACCGGTGGCTACGAACCTTTCCGATTCAGTTGGAGACGTCTCGTCGTGTTCCCCGGATTCCGTGCTGGCGGACGCCCGCGCACTGATCGAACTGCTGAACGTCCATTCGTATGCGGAAATGGGTCAGATGGCTGCGGACGGTCACAGAAAGCTGGCGGAAATCGAATCTCGTCTCCAGACTGCCCTCGCCACCCCGTTCACCGGAGAAATAAATTTCCAGCGGGGAACAACGGCCGCACGGGAAGCCGCCCATGCTTTCGCGCAAGCGTTTCGTTTGTCGGCGCTTTACCCGGACTCGGTCGGCTCGGGAGACGACGTGATCGCCACGCTGCCGGTGCCGACCTTTTCCTGCGTACATCCGCCGCGAACCGACCCGGCGCAACACGAAACGACCTTCCTCCGCCTGTGCCAGCGGATCGGCCTGGACGATGCTGCCCGCAAATCCATCGAGGCGGAGGCACAGAACGCGGCACGCAGGCTCGCCCGGCGGCACGCGGCGGTCGGACTCCTGCGCGCTGAACTGCGGCCGAACCCGAACCACGCGCCCACTTCCACCGATGCGCACCGTTTCTTTGGCTTCCTGTTCCCCGACCATCCCCTCCAACCCGGCGAGGTGGAGGTCGTGGCCACGCATAGTTGCGTCTACTTTTGCATCCTCTCACAGGAACAATTCGAGCGGACGGAAGCTTTCCTCGCACGCGACGAGAATGCGCGCAGGCAGACGGCGGATTATCTGAAACGGCTGCGGCAATTCAACTTCTACAACTTCGCCCATTTCCCGGCGTTCACCTCGTTTGAAGCCCGTGAAATGGACCCGGCGGACCTCGACCGGCTCGGCCGCGCGCTGGGTCTGGAGCGGGCGGAACTCGTTGCCCTGCTGAACACGGTCGTCTTCATCGAGGAACGCGATAACCTGGAGAAATATCTCGTCCACGATAGCTGGGGCCACTACTGGCAGGCGGACCTGACCGGTCTCGGCACGCTCTACGACCGCATGGCGTCACTCCATCTGCCGCTCTCGCCGAGTGACTCGGTGCGGATGGACGACAAACTAGTGTCGTTTCTCGACCTCGTTTATCTCCGGCGTGACGGTTCGCTGGTGTTCGACGAGACCCTGGCTCGGCGCTACGCGTCGGCCTGGACGCAGGAGCGTTTCCAGCCGCTCCTCGCGCCCGTCATCGCCGAATTAGCCGCCGACATGATCGAATACCGCGCCCGCGCGGAGTGCCGTGCCGCCGGTTTGGAACTGCCCTCCTCTTCGGTGTTTGCGCATCATCCGGCGAAGATCGATTTCGCGTGGGCGGACCTATCGTTTTTCGTCAAGGCGCTCAAACGGGTCAACGCACTTTATGAAAAAGATGCTGCGTTGCGCGATAGTTTCGCCGAACGCGCGCGGCTGCTTTTCCGGCTGAAATATCGGCGCAACTTTCCCGCCGTCACCTCGCCCGAGACCCTCGACGCCGAACTCGGCAGGGTCCTCGCACGGCTCCTCGCTATCTTTCACGAGGTGCAAGAGACCGATCTGGGCACGACACTGGAAACACCCAATGCCTTTTCCCGCGCGTTCCTGAACCTGCTGTGCATCGATGCGACGCTCAACGGCATCGTCCACACCCAGATGGAAGCCGCGCGCCCGCACCTAGCGCCGTATTTCCAGACGCTAGTGATGTTCGTCGTCAAGTATTTCGAGCGTGACCCATTTCGGGGTTTTTGGACGCTCGCCGATGTCCTCGCCGCGCACGCCGTGCCGCTGCTGGAAGCACTGGCGTCGGCAGACGGTCCCATGCAAGATCACCGCACATCCGTTGCCCAAAAATGAAAACTCATTTCTCCCGAAGCCGAACTTTCCTCGCCCTCGCGGCGGCTGCGTTCCTCGCCGCGCCTCCGTTCGGCCTCGCGCAGACACCCGGCGTCCACTACGTCGAGCCCGCCAAGCCGTACGGGGCTTCGCCGTTTCTACAAAACGCGCACAAAGGTCCGGTCGATGCGAACGGCACGCTCCTGGTCCCGCTCATCACCTGGGCAGCGGACGGCGTGACCGTCAGCGCCAACAATGGGTTGGCTCCGAACCCGAACTCTCCCCTCGCCCACGCGCTCGGCCGTCCGGTGAAGCTGGAAGTGACCGACGACTTCGACCAGCAGGTGCAAAATTATGTCAGCGGCAAGTCCCCGTTCTTGCGCGGCACCGCCGACATGATCGCGCTCGTCGCCCAGGCGCTCAAGAACATCGACCCCGGACTGGAACCGGTCGTGATCGTGCAACTCTCTACCTCCACGGGCGCGGATGGCTTCGTCGCGCGGGAAGGGATTTCCACGCTCGCCGATCTCAAGGGGAAAACAATTGTCACGCAGATCAACGGTCCGCACCTTTCCCTCATCGGCAACATGCTCAAAGATGCCGGGTTGCAACCGCGAGACGTGACGCTCAAATTCGTGCGCGACATCACCGCCGCGCCGGGTTACAACCCCGCCTCGCCCGCCGAAGACCCGGCGAACGCCTTCCGACGTGACCCACAATTGACCGGGGCGGCCTGCATCTCGCCGGACATCCTCGGGTTGACCGCCGGCGGCACGGTCGGCACGGGGCTGGAAGGCACCGTCAAAGGCGCGCGGGCGATTTTCACGACCAAGACGGCGTCCGAGATCATCTTCGATACCTACGCGGTGCGGCGGGATTTCCTCGGTGACCATCCCGAGTTGGTGGAAGCCTTCCGCGAGGCGCATCTCCGTCAGCAAGAGTATTTCCTGTCCGAGTTGGCGAACATCGAAAAGAAGCGTGGGGCCGACCGGCCGCGGGTCGAGGCGTTCAAGACGCTATGCAAACCGCTGGCGAAGATTTTCAATCAGGACGAGAACGCCGTCAGCGATTACATCGTCTGGGTCGGCCGCGACCTGCAACTGGCCGGACGCGCGGGCAACGCCAAGTTTTTCGACGATGCCAACCCTATCGGTTTCAAGGCGACGACGGGAAGGATTCAGGATTTCTTCCAGGCGCTCGGCCTGATCCAGAGCGCGACGAACATCGCGTATAACCGCCCCTCGCCCACCGAGCGGGGCGCGAGCGAACCGGTTGCCGCCCCGAAGGGAGCCGCCGCGCCCGCCTTCACCTCGACAGAGGCCGTGCGCAAGGCGGCGGACAGCAAATCGGCCAACGTGATGTACCGCTACACGTTCAAGTTTCCGGTGCAGGTTAGCGACATTAACTGGCACGACTACCAGGACGTGTTCACGCGCATTCACGAGACGGTGACCCGCTACGGGGGTGCCGTCGTGCAGTTGCGCGGCCACGCGGACAATTTTTTCTACAATTTTGTCGTGGCCAAGCAGAAGCAGGGGCAGACCACCTACCAGCGGCGCATCGCGGGCACGGATAAGTTCGAGACGCTGCCGCTGCCGAAGCCCGAAGAACTCCTCAACGATGCCAACTCGTTGTCGTACGCGCGGGCGTTCGCCATCAAGCGTGCGTACGTCGCCTACGTGCGCGAAAATCTCCATCTCGGACCCGACGAGGTGGACCTGTCGCGTTTTGACGTGAAAGGCATGGGCGTCACCGATCCCGTGGTGAAAAACCCGACGACCGCCGACCAGCGCAACGACAACATGCGCGGTGAAATGGTCATCATCGCCGCGGAAACCGAACTCCCCACCGACATTGGCGCGGACGACCTCAAATAAAAATGAAAGCGTCCAAGGAACATCCGAACAGGCCGTCGCGGCCGGTCGTCATCAAGGTAGGGATGCCTCTCCGAGGCAGTCCCCAGATTTTCTGGAAGGGGAGCGTCGAAAGACAGGC
>CAZZYS010000050.1:0-19616 GCA_964658285.1 uncultured Verrucomicrobiota bacterium | reverse complement strand
CCCGGTAGTAGGGAACCTTCCCCGAGACGTTCCTGAGATGAATATAGGCCAGCCGTTTGTTCCGGCTGTGAAGATCAACGGTGTCATAGAGATTTCCCTCCGTCATCTCCGCCACCGTGCCACAGCAAAATTCCATCTGGTTTCGCGGGCTGGGATCGATGTTAACCACTTCTTGATAGAAGTCCGGTTGATAGACCAGACGCGGCTGCGACCGGAGCGTCGGCAGCGGTGGATCGTCCGGATGAAGGGCCAAAGTCACCCCTGCCTGCTCGGCGACCGGAAGAACCTCCTGCAAAAACCGGGCAAGACGATCCCAGAGTTGCTCGTGAGTAATCGGGGCCAGGTAACCCGGCTCCGCCAGCGGATCGTAAACCATGTTCCAGACCATGCCGTTCGGGATCGGATCGTCCACCGGCCCTTCCATCGCGACCGCCTCCGCCCCACCCCGCGCGAAGGCGCCTTTGACCCGGCCCGCCACCCCGGCGATGGAGAAGTTATAACCGATGATTGGGATGCCGACTTCGCCCGCGTTGCGGATGATGGTCTTGATCTTCTCGATCTGCTCCGCCCGCTTCGGGCCATCGAGCAAAATATCGTGCCAGTGCGCGGGATCAAAATTCTCGATGGCTTCCCATTCCAGGCCGTGACGCTTTAACTCGCGCTGGATGGTGGCCAGTTCGTCGACCGACCAGAGCTTGTCGGGGTCGCCCGCGTATCCCCAGCCGTGGAGATCGCCGATGGGTTGGTCCGCGCGTGGGTTACCGGAGCTTTGCTTGAAGTAATCAACCAGATGGACGACCGCGTGGGTGCATCCGCACTGCCGGGCGAAACGGAAATGCTCGTCATCGAGCATGTGGCGATAGAAGCCGAATCCCAGGTTCATCGGTGCTTTCTCCGTTGGACAAATTAGCCAAGCTTGGGCAGGCCGACGCCCATGTCCACCTGCAACACATGGCCATCCACCTCGTCCGCGAGGTGCGAGCAAAGATAAAGGAACGCGTTGGCGACCCCCTCCGGCGAATTGCGCGCGCCGAGCGGCGAAACACGATCCACCCAAGCCCGATAGACCGCATCGTTCTCGTAGACTTTCTTCGAGCTTCCGGCGTCCACGTTTCCCGGCGCGATGCAATTCACGCGGATCCGGTGCGGGGCGTATTCCAGAGCGAGGTTCCTGGCGAACATCTCCAGCGCCGCCTTGCTGGCGGTGTAAGCCGAGATGCCGACCATTGGAATCCGGCTGCAATAGCTGGAGGTGAAAATTAAATATCCCGCGCAGTTCCTCCTGCGCCACTCGCGCAACACGGCCCGGGCGAAGTAAGTTTGTCCCAGGAAGTTGAAGGCCACGATCCGGTCAAAGGTCTCCCGATCCATGCTCTCGAAGGGAAACACTCCGGTGCCGCCCGCGTTCCCGAGGCCAATATTAATGTCCGGATGCTTCTCAAACGCCAACGCCACCGCGCGCTCGACACCTTCCGCGTCCGTCACATCCATCTGGAAGTAGTCCGTCCCTGCCAGGCCCCAGCCAGCCAGCGTGTCCTCCGCCACCTTGGGGTCTTGAACATCGGTGACTACCAAAGTCGCGCCTGCGGGAGCCAACGCGCGCAGGACATGTTCCGCAATTGCCCCCAGCCCCCCGGTGATGAGCACGACCTTGCCTGCAAGCAATCCTGAAACGGGGGAAGGGTTCATGGGGGGGCAGGAGACGAGCTTGGAGAAAACTCAGAGAATTCCGTATTTCGCAAAGGCCGCCGTGCTGGACATGCCGCCTTCGATCTCCTTGCGCACGAGATTTTCCCCCGAGGCTTTCTGGAGGGCTTCTTCGATCACCTGCGCCTCGACCCGGCGCGGGATGACGACCACGCCATCTAGGTCGGCGAACACCAGATCGCCGGGCGTTACATGGACCTGGCCCACTTCTATCGCGCAACGGTAATCCGCGACCTGGGTGCGCACTCCGGAATCCTGCGCGAACCGACCGCGGCTGAAAACAGGCCAGTCCTGCTCCAGCACACGGGGAGTGTCGCGGTGGAACCCATTGATGACCGCGCCGGCGGCCCCACGCGTCCGTGCGGTGGCGGTGAGGATTTCTCCCCAATAGGCACAGCGCATCTCGCCGCCGCTCGCCAGATAAATTTCCCCCGGTTGCAACTGGTCGAGCGCCTCGGTGAGCTTTCCGAAGGGCTTTTTCTGGGGACCATGCACGTCGATCATCAGCACGGGCATCGCACGCCCCGCCAGTTTCATCTCCGTTCGCAACGGCTGGACGGGCTGGGGGAGAAATTGATGGGTAAACCCGAGACGATCAAGGATGTCTCCCACGACGGGCGTGTAGAGGCGCGTCTTCACGAGCTGGAACAGCTCGCCGTCCGGCGTTTGGGGGTCCATCGCACAAAGATGGGCTTGCCCCCTTTCACATGCGAGGAGAAGTTTACGAATATCGTTTCGTGAAATCGTCCCAACAGATCACCATGCGTCAGGTGGCCGAGCGTGCCGGCGTGTCCGTCTCCACGGTGTCGAAGGCCTTGCGCGACGACCCGAGCCTGCCTGAAAGCCGCTGCCGCCAGATCAAGAAAGTGGCCGCCAGCATGAGATACAGGCCGCATCCACTCGTCTCGACTCTAATGGCGCAGCTTCATCACTACCGCCGCCGGAGCGATCCCCACAGCATCGCCTGGATCGATCTCTGGCACGGAGAGGAGGAGAAAGAACCCGTGATGGAAACTCAGGGCATCCTCGACGGCGCACGGAAACGGGCCGAAGAACTCGGATACAGAATTGAGGTCTATCGAAAGGAGAAGGATTTCAGCACCCCGGAACAACTCTCCCGCTGTCTGGCCGCCCGGGGGCAATGGGGCGTGATCTTTCCGCCGGTCCCCGCCTCCTGCCGGCATTATTCCTTTGATCTGCGAGGACTGACGGCCGTTACCATTGGAACCAGCCTCCTGAGTCCGATCATGCACCGCGTTTCTCCCAGCCATTTTCAAGGCGGCGTCCTCGCCTTCCGGGCGCTTCAAAAGCTGGGATTTCGCAGGATCGGCATTGCCTTGAGTCCGTCGATGAATGACCGGGTGGAGGGGAAGTGGCTCGGAGCCTTCCTTTCCTGCCAAGCAACCGGCGGA
Organism: uncultured Verrucomicrobiota bacterium; assembly: GCA_964658285.1. Taxonomy (GTDB): domain Bacteria; phylum Verrucomicrobiota; class Verrucomicrobiia; order Chthoniobacterales; family SZAS-18; genus CAHJWO01. The sequence goes on along the minus strand of CAZZYS010000050.1, from coordinate 16,497 downwards.
AGGATTCCCCGGCTCAGGCCTTTGATCGCCCCGACGCATGATCTCCGGACGCACGCGAAATGGTTACAGAGAGAGCGGCCAGAGGCGGTCCTCGCTGCGGAGGAGTACGACTGGAAGAGAATTTGCAGGGAACGCTGCCTCGTTTGTCCCTCGTTGGGATGGCTGATGCTCCGGCAGTCCGCCGGCAAAAAAGCGGGAGGACTTGGCAGGCTCGATTATCGTCCGGAGCAACTGGGCCAAGCGGCCCTCGAAACGGTCGTATCCCAGATCCAGCGTAACGAGCGGGGTGAGCCGTCTGTCCCGAGGACCGTCCTCATCGAGGCAGAATGGATCTCGAATTGAGGAAAGCTGAAAAAGAGTTCTGCCTGAGCGTCCGCCACGTTCCTACACGCAGAACGTGCCGAAACGGATTTGCAGAGCCGCTCGGTTGACCTGAACAAGGGGTGCCGCGCATCGAGCGCGCCGAATATTTTCCACTCAAGAACGGAGACAGCGCCGGAGAGATCGATCTGGCAGCGGGACTGATACGGACCCAGGCGGGGCCGTTGACGTTCCCTCCAGCCAGCATCACCTTCTGGTCATGGATGGCGCTGGCAACGCCGACGCACGTTGAGGATCGGCAACAAAAAAATTGCGGAGGAACTGCACGATGAACGCCAAAAACAAAACCGCGTCGGGCAAAAATTTCAAGCCACCGCGAGCGAGGGCCAAACCAACTGCGCAGGGAAGTCACCAGTCGAAGGACAAAGATCGCGGCGCGCATCCTCTGTCCGCCGAACTCAAGGCGCTCCTGCCGGACCTGGAGGATCTCTATAAAGACATCCATTCGCATCCCGAATTGTCGATGCAGGAAACGCGCACGGCGGGCCTCGTCGCAAAACGCCTGAAGGCCGCCGGTTACGAGGTCACTACCAAGGTCGGCAAAACGGGTGTGGTCGGCCTCTTGCGCAACGGCGATGGACCGACCGTCATGCTGCGCGCCGACATGGACGCGCTGCCGGTAAAGGAAGCCACGGGCTTCAAGTACGAGAGCAAAGTCACCGTGAAGAACGCCGAGGGCAACATCGTACCCGTGGCGCACGCCTGCGGCCACGATATGCACACGACCTGCCTCGTCGGAGCGGCGACGCTTTTTGCGAAGGAGCGCGACACCTGGCAGGGCACGCTGATGGTCGTTTTTCAGCCCGCCGAGGAAACGGCGGAGGGTTCACGCGCGATGATCGACGACAAGAGGTTCAGCCACTTCCCCAAGCCTAACGTGGTCCTTGGCCAGCACGTCATGGTCGGGCCGGCGGGCACGCTGGGCGGCAAGACGGGCGTCATCACCTCGGCGGCCAACAGCCTGCAAATTCGCATGTTCGGGCGCGGCGCGCACGGTTCGATGCCGCAGGCGAGCATCGATCCGGTCGTGATGGCCGCGTCCACGGTGATGCGCCTGCAAACCATCGTCTCACGCGAGATCGCCCCGACCGACGTGGCGGTGGTCACGGTGGGCGCGCTCCAGGCGGGTACGAAAGAAAACGTGATTCCCGACGAGGCGATCATCAAGCTGAACGTGCGCACCTTCGATGAAGCCGTGCGCAAGCGCGTGCTGGCGGCCATCAAGCGCATCGTCAACGCGGAGGCCGCCGCCGCCGGTGCGCCCAGGCCGCCGGAGATCACGCCGCTGGACGAATACTCACTGGTAAGCAACAACCCCGAGGCCACCAAGAAGGTCGGCGATGCGTTCCGGGACTACTTTTCCAGCGAGCACGTCGTCTCGGTCAAGCCGTCCACCGCGAGCGAGGACTTTGGCAATTTCGGCGCGAAGTGGCATGTGCCGTCGGTGTTCTGGTTCGTCGGCTGCACCGACCCGGAGGTCTACGCCAGGGCGAAAGCGGCTGGCAGGATGAACGAAATTCCCACCAACCACCACCCGGCCTTCGCGCCGGTGATCCATCCGACGTTGGAGATCGGCGTCCAGGCCCTGCTCGTCGGTGCCAAGGCCTGGTTTTCACCCGGGGAAAAGACCGGCCAATAAGCATAGGAATGTCGATCCTCGTTCTCGTTCTCGACCTCGTTGGCACCTTCGTTTTTGCCCTGAGCGGAGGGATCGCGGCGGTCCGGCATCGGCTAGACCTTTTCGGCATCCTCGTCCTCTCGTTCATCGCGGCGAACTGCGGCGGCATCGTGCGCGACGTGCTGCTCGGGGTCGTGCCGCCGGCGGGGATCGCGGATTGGCGTTACCTCGGCGTTTCGTTGCTCGCGGGGCTGCTGGTTTTCTTCTGGACGCCGACGGCTTTCCACCTGGGCAAACCGCTGCTCGTCTTTGACGGGGCGGGCCTGGCGCTGTTCGCGGTTTCCGGCGCGTTGAAGGCGCTGGAGTATCACGCTCCGCCGGTGGCCGCCGTCCTGCTCGGCGCACTGACAGGCATCGGCGGCGGCATCGCGCGGGACATCCTCGTCAACGAGATCCCGACCGTGCTGGTGGCCGACCTCTACGCGGTGGCGGCGCTCGCCGGCGCGGCGGTCGTGGTGGGGGGAACCTTGCTGCAACTGCCCTCCAGCCTCGTGACGGCAGTGGGCTTACTCCTGTGTTTCGGGATGCGCCTCATCGCCATCCGTCGCGGCTGGCACCTGCCAACGGCGCACTGGCCCCTGGAGACACGGCGTCCGGCGGCAACGCTCGGTGACCTGGAGGCTGGACAGCGCGTCGGCAAACCCGGAGACGCCAACGAAAAGTAACACCGACGCGGGGCCATCCTCCGACATTCCCTTTTAAGCTGTAAACAAATTGCTTCACCAGAAACCAGACCTGCCGATGACTACCCTCCCCCCGCTCTCTCCCCAGGTCAGCATCGGCCACGTTCATTTGAAGGTGGCGGACCTTGACCGCGCGCTCGGCTTTTATCGGGACGTGCTCGGCTTCCACGTGACGCAACGGATAGGGAACCAGGCCGCCTTTCTTGCGGTGGGCGGCTATCACCATCACATCGGTTTGAACACCTGGGAGAGCCTGGGCGGCTCGCCGCCCCCGCCGGACGCCACGGGCCTCTTCCATCTGGCGATCCTCTACCCCACGCGCGCGGACCTCGCCGATGCTTTGCGCCGGCTCATCGCGGCGAAGATCCCACTCGAAGGCGCGTTCGACCACGGGGTCAGCGAGGCGCTCTACCTGCGCGACCCCGACCGCAACGGAGTCGAGCTGTACTGGGACCGGCCTCGTGAACAATGGCCGCAAGCACCGGATGGTTCGTTGGCGATGCATACGCATCCCCTCGATCTTCATGACCTCCTGCGGTCCGCACACGGCGCGAGCTAGGTCTTCCGCGCGCGTTTCACGCCGAAAGCTTCACGCGTTGCGAATGAGCCACTCACCGGAACGAGACGCGGCTCGCGTGAACACCCCGGAGCGAACCACGGCGGCAGCGTATCCGCAGTACCTGGGCGGCCGGGTGCTGGCGGACAGCGCCGCCTTGCACTGGCCGCAGATCTACGCGCGGCATTTTCGCTTCCCGCGCGTGGTGGACCGCTTCCTGGTCCCGGCGACGGCGGAGCCGCTGATTTCCTGCGGACTGGCGGGCACGGCGGAGTTCCACGAACGCGAACCGGGCGGACCGTGGATCGTGCGTACCATCGGGCCGGGCGACTTCTTCGTCACCCGTTCCAGGACGCCTTACGAGGTGCGCTTCCGCTCGCCGCCGGGCCAGGAACTCGAAACGATCTCGATTCATCTGGCGGTCGAGCCCTACCGAGCAGCCTTGGAGGCGACATTCCCCGGCAAGGCGGACGAGGTCGATCTCGTCGACTACTTCGGGCGAGACGAGGAGCTCATGCGTCTGTGCCTGCTGTGCGCCGGGATGCTCACCGCCGCCACGCCCGGCCCCTCGCGCCGGGTGGCCGATCTGACGAGCTTGCTCGCCTCGTTCCTAGCGGAGAAGTACACCGCCCTTGCGCCCGGGAAGCCAGACTTTCGCGGCGGCTTGCCGATCCGGCAGTTGCGCAAGGTCGAAGACCACCTGCACGCCCGGTTGGCCGAGGAAATCTCCGTCGAGGAACTGGCCGCGTTGGCGGACCTGAGCCCCTTCCACTTCTGCCGGGTGTTCAAGCAGACGACCGGCATGTCGCCCTTACAGTTCATCACGCGCGAGCGCATCACCCGCGCCCAGCAACTCATGCGCGAGACCACGCGCAGCCTCATCGAGATCGCGCTGGAGGTCGGCTACCCGAACCCGAGCCACTTCGCGCAGGTGTTCCGGCGCGTGGCGGGCAAGACGCCGACGGCGTTCCGTCTCGAGGCATAGGAAAGCCGCCCAAGCGTTTACCGCAAGAACGCAACAGTCCACCGCACGAACACGAAAGCAGGGAACCGCCGGCTGCCGGATGTTCCCTGCATGGACGACCCGCTCAACTTTCAGGATAAAGTAGCCAACGCCGATGTCCGCACCGTGGCACCCGCGCTGGAGAAGTACACCGACGAACGCCTCCACGGCGAGGTCTGGGAACGTCCCGGCCTCTCCAAGCGCGACCGCAGCGTCGTGACGGTCGCGGCCCTCATCGCCCGCAACCAGACCGCCGCGCTGCCCTACTATTTCAACCAGGCGCTCGATCACGGTGTGAAGCCGCGCGAACTTTCGGAGATCATCACGCACCTCGCGTTCTACGCGGGCTGGGGCAACGCCTTCGGGGCCGTCGGGGCGGCGAAGGAGGTCTTCGCCGCGCGCGGCATCGGGGCGGACCAACTGCCCGCCGCCTCGCCCGCACTCCTGTCGCTCGACGAGGCCGGCGAGACCAAGCGCAAGGAAACGGTCGGCAACCAGTTCAGCGCGGTGGCTCCGGGTGTCGTGCAGTACACGACCAACGTGCTCTTCCGCGACCTGTGGCTGCGCCCGGACCTGGCTCCCCGCGACCGCAGCCTGGTGACGGTCAGCGCGCTAGTGACTTCGGGCCAGACCGCCCAGATCACCTACCATCTCAACCGCGCGATGGACAACGGCCTCACGCAGGAACAGGCCGGGGAGATGTTCACCCAACTGGCCTTCCACGCCGGCTGGCCCAACGTGTTCTCGGCGCTGCCGGTGGCCAAGGAAGTCTTCGAGAAGCGCGCCAAGTAAAGCTTTGCCCGAAACCGCTAACCCAACTCAAAACACCCCGATGAAAATCACCAAATCCGGTTCACTCGCCTCCAAAGCCGCCCCGACCCAATACTTTACCGGCACGGTACGCCTCGACATGCCTTTCAAGGCGGAACCACCCGGTCAGGTAGAAGGAGCCTGCGTGACCTTCGAGCCCGGTGCCCGCACGAACTGGCACACGCATCCGCTGGGTCAGATCCTCGTGGTGACGGCGGGCCTCGGCTGGGCGCAGCACGAGGGCGGGCCGGTCGAGGAGATCCGCGCGGGCGACGTGGTCTGGTTCCCGGCGGGCGAGAAGCATTGGCACGGAGCCTCACCTGCAACGGCGATGACCCACCTCGCCATCGTGGAAAATCAGGACGGCAAAAACGGCGACTGGCTGGAGCCGGTTACCGACGATCAGTACCGCAAATAACTTCCTCGCCTGCGCCAACCCGTGCCGCACGTGCCCAATGACGCTCACCGACAGGGCGGCCAGCTTTCGCCATGATGTGAGCACCAAAAAACACGAAAATTGATTGTCCAAGTTAAACACCCCACTTCGTCTCCAGCCGCTGCCAGCCGACCCGCGTGGGGGGCCGTGCTGGCCCTGTCGCTCGCGGCGTTCGCGTTGGTCGCATCCGAGTTCATGCCGGTGAGCCTGCTGACCCCGATTGCAGCCGATCTCCACATCACTGAAGGGCAGGCCGGACAAGCCATCGCCATCTCCGGGGCGTTTGCCTTGCTGACCAGCCTGTTCATTTCCTCGCTGGCCGGCTCGCTCGACCGCAAGAAGCTGCTGCTGGGGCTGACAACACTGATGATCGTGTCGGGCACCGTCGTGGCCCTGGCGCCGAATTACGCCGTCTTCATGGGCGGTCGGGCGCTGATCGGGGTCGCCATCGGCGGCTTCTGGTCGATGTCGGCGGCTACGGCCATGCGGCTCGTATCGGAGACCCATGTCCCCCGTGCTCTGGCGATCCTGAATGGCGGCAATGCGCTCGCGTCGGTGCTGGCCGCGCCCTTGGGCAGCTTTCTTGGGGGCATCGTCGGTTGGCGCTGGGCGTTCTTTTGCGTCGTGCCCGTCGCGGCCATCGCGTTCGCCTGGAAGCTGATCGCCTTGCCTCCACTGAAAGCCGAACGCGCGCCGGGTTCCGGGAACATCTTCAAACTGCTCAAACGACCTTCCGTGGCGTTAGGCATGGTGGCGTGTGGGCTATTTTTCATGGGACAATTTACCTTGTTCACTTACCTGCGACCGTTCCTTGAGACCGTGACCCACGTCGGTGTATCCACCCTCTCGCTCCTGCTTCTCCTCATGGGCACGGCTGGCTTCGTTGGCACGACCTTGATCGGGGGCTTCCTCAAGGAGGGCCTCTACCGGACACTGACCATCATTCCGGCCTTGATGGCAGCCATCGCCATCGCTCTCATCGCTTTTGGGAGTTCGGTCGGCGTGACCGCCAGCCTGTTGGGCATCTGGGGACTGGTCGCAACGGCGGCTCCCGTCGGCTGGTGGACGTGGCTGGCGAGAACGTTGCCGAACGACGCGGAAGCCGGGGGCGGCATGATCGTGGCAATCGTCCAACTCGCCATCATGCTCGGCGCATTGCTTGGCGGAGTTCTCTTCGACCTACTTGCCTATCAGGCGACCTTCGGCCTGAGTGCGGCTTTGCTCGTCGTCGCGGCCGTGCTCGCCGCGCTGACGGCGCGCAGCGAGTTGCGAACGGCTCTTACCCGCCAAGCAGTAACCTCCCACCTGTGACAAACCACCCCGGACGAAACGGCCGACGAACCGAATCGCGACAACGTTTGAACGCTGAAAAGCTCGGTCAGCGCGTCGCTACCTTCGCGGCAAAGCCGACAAAAGACCTATCTATGACAGTCTCCTAAAACCCATGAAGGCCCCTCGTATCATCGTTCTCTGTCTTATGACCATCCTCGCTTACAGCGGCCACGCCCGAGCCGAAGAAACTAGCCACGTCGTCCGCCTGGCGAGACTCCAGATCGACCCTGCCCGGTTGGAGGCTTACAAGGCGGTCCTCCGGGAAGAAATCGAAACTTCTGTGCGCGTCGAGCCCGGTGTGCTTTCCCTGAGCGCCGTGTCGGAGAAAGACCATCCCGAGCGCATCACGATCCTGGAAGTCTACGCGGACACGGAGGCGTACAACGCGCATCTGAAGTCGCCGCACTTCACCAGATACAAGACGGCCGTCGAGTCGATGGTGAAAGCCCTGGACCTGGCCGAGACCGTCCCGGTCGCCATCGCCACCAAAATGAAATGATGCGCCCAACCGTAAAACCAAACGCTGACCAACCGCTTCACCTTCCGCCCGGCGATTTGGACGCTGGTGAAATCTTGGGACCACGGCCAACGATGGGGCGGGCATCTTGGATAAATTCCCTGGTGTTCGGTCATCGCTGCATCCTCCCACTCAGCGATGGGAATGCAATTGCAACTCATCGCAAGCATGGCAGCGTCATCAGGTGGACAGGCGACGTTTTCTCCAGCTTGCGGGTGGCGCGGCGGCCGCCGGGGTGCTGCCTCTTCCCTCAAGTCGCGCGGATGAGATCGCCGTTCCTCCAGGAGCCTACCCCGTTTCCGAGCGGGATGCCGTCCTCTATTACGGGAAGTACCGGCCGAAAGGCAAACCGCCGGTCGGCACCTGGAATGGCGTGACATTGGAGTCGCCCTTTCCCGGTCTGGCGGGAGACGGTCCTTACCTACCCACCTGGGAGTCACTCGCCCAATACGGCGAAGCGCCGGAATGGTACCGCGACGCAAAATTCGGTATCTGGGCGCACTGGAGTCCGCAGTGCGTGGCAGAGAATGGAGACGGCTATGCTCGCGGGCTCTACACCGAGGGATCACGCGACTATCTCGATCACTGCGCGCGTTACGGGCATCCGACGAAAGTTGGTTACAAGGACCTCTGCCCTCAGTGGACCCTGCAAAACTGGGACCCCGAGGCACTGATGGCTCGCTATCAGGCGGCCGGGGCCAGGTTCTTCTTTGGTCTGGCGAATCACCACGATGGCTTCGATTCCTGGAACTCGAAAAACCATGCTTGGAATTCGGTGAACCTCGGTCCGAAGCGAGACGTGCTCGGCGGCTGGGCGGCCGCGGCCCGCAGGCGGGGAATGCGCTTCGGCGTCACGGTCCATGCAGCCCGAAACTGGTGGTGGATGCAGGTGGCACGGCTTTGCGACGGCAAGGGACCCCTCACCGGTGTGCCGTACGATGGCGCGCTCACCTCCGCCGCCGGCAGGGATCAGTGGTGGCACGACTTCGATCCGGAGATTCTTTATGGCCGCAAGCACGCGGTTACCGACCTGCCGGACACCCCCTACGTTAAGAATTTCTATGACCGTGTCCGCGACTTGATCGACCAGCACGATCCCGATCTCCTCTACTTCGACGACACGCTGCTTCCGCTCGGCTGGGGCGGGATGAACCTGGGCGCGTATTTCTATAATCACAATCTGAAGACTCGCGGCGGAAAGATGGAAGCGGTGCTCAACGTCAAGCAGGTGCACGATGATCTACACGCGCAGGCGGTCGTGGCCGATGTCGAGCGGGGCGTGATCGATAGCATCCAGCCACGCCCCTGGCAGTCGGAGACCTGTATCGGCGACTGGCACTATGACCGCAGGTTTTTCGAGAATCACACTTACATGAAACCGGACGAGGTCATCCATTGGCTCGTCGACGTGGTGAGCAAGAACGGCACGTTTGTCCTCAATATCCCCGGCCGGCCGGATGGCACCATCGACGCCGACGAAATCACGATCCTCGACGCGCTGACCGGATGGATCAAACTCAACGGCGAAGGCATCTACGCGACGCGACCGTGGAAGGTGTTCGGCGAGGGAACGCATCTTACGCCGGTCCAGCAAAACGGACAGATGAGGGTCGCGCCGCTGGACGCGAGCGACCTTCGGTTCACCCAGAGTAAAAAGGGAGACATCGTTTACGCATTTGTGATGGGCTGGCCCGTCGGCGACCTGGTCATCAAAAATCTGGGAACCGCCGCGGCAACCAACCCCGGAAAGGTGACAGGCGTGGAGATGCTAGGCGGGTCAAGCAAGCTCACCTGGAGCCAGACCGGGGATGCGCTCGTCATCCAGAAACCCGCCACGCCGCCCTGCGACTTTGCGTGTGGCTTCAAGGTTCGCTTCAACTGATTTACACCGCTTCTCAAGATCGTTGCCATGTCTTTCAGCGGTGGATGGCGCTTTCCGAGCGGCATTGGTCCCACGCACGGCGGCAGCCGCCTTGCCAAAAAAAGACGCCCGCGGCGTGAAAGGAACCAATGCCGCTCGGAGAGCGCCATCCACCGGTCAGAGGCGTCTCAACCAACTTGAGAAGCGGTGTAAGCTGGCGATCTTCGTTTTGACGAATTTCTAAATGACCACGACTCTTTTTCTCCGACGGTGCTTCTTCGGGGTTCTCGGCCTTTCTTTCGGATTACTGGCTCGAGCTGACAAGGCGAATCCTGGTTTTCCTCCCGTGGACGGCGAGCCGCTGGGCACGGTGAGTGCCGGCGCGACCGTGCTGCACGACAAGTGGCAAATGCGAGAGGAGGCAATCGTTGGCAACCACGGCGACACCTTTTCCGCGCCCACGTTCGACGCGAAGGATTGGTATCCGGCCACCGTGCCCACCACCGCCCTGGCAACCCTGGTGCGCAACGGGATTTATCCCGACCCGATCATGGGCACGAACATGATGAAAATCCCGGACGTGAACGCGGCCGAGAACACGCGGTACGATCTGCTCAAGTACAGCCACCTGCCGGATCACTCGAATCCCTTTGATCGTCCTTACTGGTTCCGCACTTCTTTCACGCTGCCCGCCAATTTTCAGGGCCAGACGGTGTGGCTGCATCTCGATGGGATCAATTATCGCGCGGACGTTTGGCTGAACGGGCAACGGATCGCGAACGCGCAAGACGTGGTGGGAATGTTCAAGCGGTTTCGATTCGATGTGAGCAAATTCGCGAAGACGGGCGGGGCGACGAATACGCTGGCCATTCGCATTCATCAACTGGACGTGCCCGGCGATCCGGTGCTGGAGCAGTTAGGTGGTGTCTACGGCGCCGTCGGGCCCAATGCCGGCGACCGGACGATTCTTGACAATGTGACCATGTACCAAACCGTTGGCTGGGATTGGACGCCGAGCGTGCGTGATCGGAACATGGGCATCTGGCAGCATGTCTGGCTGGAAGCGACCGGCCCCGTCGCCGTGCGCGATCCCGCTGGCTTTGTCGATCTGAAGTGGACTCCCGGCCAAGATGCGCCGGTTAAGGTGCGTGGTTACCTGGACAATCCGGGCACGCAGCCGGTGAGCACCGATCTCAAGGTCCGCATCGCGCCGGAAGGTTTCGATGGACCCGCCGTGGAATTCACGCAAAACGTCTCCGCAGTTCCTGGCCGGAACGAGTTCATTCTGTTGCCCACGGATCACCCCGAACTGATCCTGCACAACCCGAAGGTGTGGTGGCCCGACACCTATGGCGACCATCCGCTTTACAGGCTGACCGTCAGCGCATCGGTCGCCAGCAAACCCAGTTCTTCGGCGTCCTCGCTTCTGGGCGTGCGAACGGTCGGCACCGTGATCCTCGCCAGCGGTGGCCGGGCTTTCACCTGCAACGGGCGCACGGTCCGGCTTTCCGGCGGCGCCTGGATTCCCGACACCATGCTGAGCTGGAGCGCCCAACGCTACCGCGACGAGGTGCGCCTGATGGCCGAAGGCAACCAGACCGTCGTCCGGGTCAACGGCTGCGGCATCATGCCGCCCGATGTCTTCTTCGATGCCTGCGACCGGAGCGGACTGCTGGTTTGGGAGGACTTTTCCCGCACGTCTCCGAACATCGTCGGCGAGGTCGATGCCAAGCTCCTCATGGACAACATGGTTGACTGCATCGACCGCATGAGAGGCCATCCCAGCCTGTTGCTCTGGGAGGGTGCCAACGAGGCGGTGCCTCCACAGGATTGGGCGCAGCCGATGCAGGACAAGGTGCTTCCGGCGATGGACGGGACGCGTCCGTGGCTGGTATCGAGCAGCCGGAACGCCCCCTGGGGGGTGCCCGTCATCCACACGGATTCGGGGGGACCCTATTTCCAGCAACCGTTGCGGACCTTGTTCGACCTCTATGCCCACGATCCCCATATGACCTCCAAGAATGAGATCGGGATGGCGGCACCGATGAACATCAATTCCGTCGTCCGATCCATTCCCGATTGGAATCAGACCGACGATAAAAACTTTCCGCTCAATGTGACTTTCGGTTTTCACGATGCCGTCACCTACTATGTCCCCACGCACAGCGCGATTGCCGAGCAGTTCGGCCCGATGCCGGACTTGATGGAGTATCTCTGGCTCGGGGACCTGTTCGACGGGGAGTTTTACCGGGGCGTGTACGAAGCGGCCAACAAGGTGCGGCCGCGCAACTCGGGCACCCATCTCTGGAAGGTCAACGCCGCCTGGCCCTCCATGATCTGGCAGCTCTTCGACTGGTATCTGCACCCCAACTCCGGCTACTACGGAATGAAGGAGGCTCTCAAGCCGCTCCACGTCCAGTACAGCATCGACGACAGCGGCGTCCAGGTCGTGAGCACCGAGCCGGGCGCGTTGAAAGGCGCGAAGGTGCACGCGGAGATCGTCAGCCTCCAGGGCGTCACGGAGTCGAAGGCGGACTTCACGGTCGATGTGGCGGCGGATGCGACCACGGTCGCCGGCAGCTTGAAAGATCAGTACGCGGACGGCCACGCCCATTTCCTCGCGCTCACCTTGACCACGGCGGATGGGAAGATGCTCGACCACGATGTCCGCTGGGTGGCGGACGACGATGTTTGCTGGGAGCTACAGGGGCTGACTCCCGCGACGGTGGTGGGCACGGTGAAAAGCACGCAGGTCGATGGCGCTGAAACCGTGGACACCATCGGGATCGAAAACACCTCGAACGTCCCGGCGTGCGACCTCAGGTCCGAGATCCTGTCCGGCCCGCAGGGCGGCGAGGTCCTGCCCAGTTTTTGGACCGACAACGCGCTCACTCTGATGCCTCACGAGAAGCGCGAGGTGACCGTGCGCTACCGCACCGCTTTGCTGGCCGGAGCGGAACCGCATCTCATGATCGAGGGCTTTAACGTGATGCCGCGCGAGATCAACGTTGCCGACGGCAAGGTGGTTCCGTTGTCGATCAAGCTGATCGGCTGCGAGTCCACACCCGCCCGCAACGGCAAGCCCACGGTGAAGCTGACCTACGTAAACGCCGGCACCTCGGGAGGGCGTTACACCTCGTGGCCGATCCCCCTGGCGGTGGACGGCCAGACCGTGCGCTGTGCCCACGTGGACGTCAGCGGATCGAAGGAGACCTCGCAAACCGTTTCGTTTGCCGAGCTGGCGGCAGGCGGGCACGAGGTGAAGGCTGGCTTCCCTGGCCTCCCCGGGACGCAGGGGTCCGTGAAGATCACGGCGACGCCTCTACCCGTCCAATTCGTGCCTCCACCCGTCAAGACGCTGGCGTCGAGCGAGACCCCCGGCAGGGAGGCCAGTCATTTGTTTGACGGCAATCTCTCGCCCGATTCCATCGGGAAGGCTGCTGACCTGGGCGGCATCTACTTGGCCGCGCCCAGGGAGAACGCTCCCGTGATTTGGACCGACTACGGCAAACCGATCAAGGCGAACGGGTTGGCCTTCGCGCAACCACCTTCCTCTCCACCCGGCGCGAACCATGCGACGACGATCAACCTGTGGTTTTTCGACACCGACCCCGGTGGCGGCCCGGTGGTTCCTCAGGTCAAAACCAAGCGCGGTCCGGATGAAACGATCACGGTCCAGTGGCACAACGACTCTCTCCTGAGGGCTTGCCCTTTCGTCCATCCTCGCGCCGGCCAATTTATCGTCATGCAGCTCGTGGGACACGGGGCCAGCGTCGGCGGCAGCGAATTGCGGCTGATCGCCCAGTGAAAGCAGCGGTGAATGGCACGGCCACTCCCCTGGTCCGGCGAAAAGCAGAAGGCGGCCCCCACCGTTGGGGACCGCCTAGCTCTCAATGCTTCGTCGCCAGGTTACCGGCGGTAGTAACGGCGGTGGGCATACCCACGGCGGCCGTATCCGTACCGGTTGTAGTAACCTCCGCGATAATAACGATGGTGCCAGTAGCCACCGCCCCAATACCCGTAGGGAGGCCCGTAGTAGCCACCGTACCCGTAGCCATAGTAAGGCCCCGGTCCGTAGACGACCGGCACGGGAACCGGGATGCCGATGCTGACACCGACCCAGGCCTCGGCCTTCGGGGCGGCGAGGCACCCGAGGCCGACCAACGCTGCAACGACCAGAAGGAGTTTCTTCATATCTTCTATCAACACGGCAGATGGCCATCGGTTGCGCTCCACGGATCAGTGCTCGCTGCCAGCGATAACTCCCGTCGGATAAGCACCCGTCCGCGTGGGTATCATCCCAAGACGGCTCACCGTTCGACCTGCAAGCCGATGTGCGAGCTTGTCGAGGGAGCAGTTCGACGTCACCTTGCCCATGAGGCGCAACCGGAAGCATGACGCGGGGTTCGTTCAAAATCGAAGAAACTTGCCTGATGAAATTTCCAGACACCTGGTCTCTCCTCCGCCCGCTGGCTTTGAGCCTCTTCTTAGGCGGTTTTTGCTCACCCTCGACGCTCGGTGCGAAAGAGGCCGTCGATTACGTCGATCCCTTCATCGGCACCGGCCACATGGGCAAGGATTTTCCCGGCGCTTGCGTCCCGTTCAGCCTGGTGAAGCTCAGCCCGGATAACGGCGGGAACATCAGCTACAAGTACGGCGGCAAGTTCGTCCAGGGCTTCAGCTTCACCCACCTGGGCGGCGCGGACGGCGGCGAGCTGGGCAATGTCCTGGTGACTCCGACGACGGGTCCGCTGAGCACCTTCTGGGGCGGAGGCAAACCCGGCGAGCGCTACGGTTCAAATTACTCCAAATCGACCGAGCAGGCGACCGCGGGCTATTACGCCGTCACGCTCGACGAGTACCAGACGCGCGCGGAAATGACCGTCGCACCGCACAGTGGCATCCTGCGCTTCACGTTCCCGGAGAACGCACAGTCGCGGGTCCAGATCGACCTCTCCCACCGCAACGGCGGCACGTCCTTCCACCAGACCTGCAAGGTGGTCGGCGATCACACGATTGAGGGTCAGATCGACTACACGCCCGCCGGCGGCGGTTGGAAATGCACGTACACAGCCTATTACCATCTCGAGTTCAGCAAGCCCTTCGTCAAGTCCGGCATGTGGAGCGCCACGCTGCCGCCGGATTGGATGGCCCCCGGTTTCAAGATGAACCGGACCGTCAACACGAGCAATGCTGACTTCGTCGCGGCCTGCAGAGCCGCGCACGTGACGCCGGACGCCAGGGAAATGGAGGGCGCTCACCTCGGTTTTTACACCGAGTTTCCGACCAGGGCCAACGACACCGTGCTCGTCAAGGGCGGTATCTCCTTCGTCAGCGTGGCCGGGGCCAGGGCCAACCTCGCCGCGGAAATTCCCGACTGGAATTTCGACCGGGTCCATCAGCAGGCGCGCGACGCCTGGTCGAGGGAACTCGGCCGGCTCGCGGTGGAGGGCGGCACCGAGGACAACAAGACCATCTATTACAGCGCCCTCTACCGTGCGCTGCAGTTCCCGCAGATCGATCAGGACGTGGATGGGAATTATCCCGGCGGCGACTTCAAGCCGCACCACGCCGACGGCTTCACGAACCGGACCATCTTCAGCGGTTGGGACGTGTACCGCAGCGAGTTTCCGCTGCTGACGTTGATCGATCCCACGGTGGTCAACGACCAGATCAACAGTGCCGTGAACCTGGCGGAGTCCAACGGCACCCATTACTACGAACGCTGGGAGATCATGGGTTACTACAGCGGGATCATGATCGGCAACCCGGAGGTCGCCGTCATCAACGACGCCTACCAGAAGGGCATCCGCGGTTTCGATGTCGCCAAAGCCTACGAAGATTCGGTCAACTCGGTGCAGAAATTCGGCTACACCGAGCAGGGATATAACCCGGGCAATATCTCTGAGACCACCGAGTACGGATTGGATGACTGGAATTTGGCGCAGTTCGCCGCGTCACTGGGCAAAAAAGACGACGCGGCGAAATACCAGCAGCAGTCAGCCTCCTACAAACTGATCTTCGATCCCGACGCGCCCTGGACCTACGACCCCGCCGGCACGGATGCGAAGCCGGAATGGAAAGGCTGGTTCCGCGCCAAGGACGCCAAGGGCAACTTCGTGAAGTGGACCGGCCTGCTGGAGGAGGGAACGACGCGGGAGGCCACGGTCTATCAGGCCGGCTGGACGGTTTACTACGACGTTCCCGGCATGATCCAGCTCGACGGCGGCAAGGATCTTTTCATTGCCAAGCTGCGCGACTTCTTCGAGCGCACGCCGGACTTCAGCACGTGGAGTCCCTACAGCGGCATCCCGCATCCATACCACGCCAGGGGGCAGGAGCCGTGGTGGAACCCTTATAACAATCCGGTCAACGAACCAACGGAGCTGATCTCGCTCCTGTTCAATCGCGCCGGCGCGCCGTGGCTGACGCAGAAGTGGGTGCGCGAATCGATGAAAGTCTATCTCACCGGTCCCGAGGGCATGCCGGGCGACGACGATTGCGGCCAGATGTCCGCCTGGTACGTCTTCGCCGCCGTCGGGCTGCACCAGATCTGCGCGGGCGATCTCCGCTTTGAAGTCTTCACGCCGCTGTTTGACAAGGTCACGCTCGACCCGAAATATACGAGGGGCGGCACCTTCACGATCACGGCGAAGAACCAATCGCCCGAGAACGTCTACATCCAGTCCGCGACCTTTAACGGCAAGCCCTTCAACCGCTGCTGGCTGAATTATTCAGAAATTTCAGCCGGAGGAAATCTCGATCTCGTTTTGGGACCGCAACCCAACAAGACGTGGGGCGCGCAATGAGACGCGGATGCCTGAAACAGTAGAGCCTGTCATTCACTTCGAGGACTGATCCCGGACAGGTTGCCGAGCAAAAGGCAGGCAAAAGCCGGCCAGTGTAGCCCGGCGAACTCCCACTCTTCATCGCTCACGTCGGCCGGATGAACTTTGCGGCTCTTCACCGCTCGCTCTACCTCACCCAAAACTAAAGCGTTTCTCAGTTGCTTGTCCGGTTTTCAGCCCCGGTTAGGGGCGCAAGAGTTCAGCTCACGGCGTGAGCCGTGGGTGGCAACCGCGAAATGGCCTAGCCCCGGCAGGGGCTGGCTTGGCTGGCGATCTTTCCCTCGGCCCACGCCGTGGGCTGGATTCTTGCGCCCCTGCCAGGGCTTGCGAAGACCTTACGAGCAAGCGGCGGGCAAATAACCTTTCTCTGTCATCCTGAGGCGCAGCCGAAG
>CAZZYS010000049.1:0-19743 GCA_964658285.1 uncultured Verrucomicrobiota bacterium | reverse complement strand
AGGTCGTTTTCGTAGGCCCACTGGATGCCCTTGCCTTCGAGGTAGGTGCGCTCGGGCGTGCCGGTCTCGCTGTCGGCGGTGTCGGGTGCGCCCGCGCCTTCCACGCTGCCGCCGCCGACGAGGCCGAAATGCCGCGCGGCGTCCTTCAACCCGAAGCTCTCCAGCTCGCGCGTGCCGATGTCGTAGAGTTGGAGCAGCAGGAACGTATCGATGATGTGCCGGCCGCGCACCTCGAACTTGGGGTAGTTGATCGTTTTTTCGGCGATCTGTACACGCGAGGGTCGGGAGGTCAGGAGCGTGCCGTCGCGGCCCCAGGCAAGCTTGACCTTGTGGCGCTTCGCGCGGGCGGCGAGGTAGGGCAGGTCGAACTTGAAGAAATTGTGCCCCTCGAACACGTCCGGGTCGCGTTCGCGGATGAGGGCGTTGAGACGTTCGAGCGCCGCTTTCTCGCTTTTGTCGGGCCCGGCGCGGTCCACGAGAATGATTTCTTCCCAGCCCGTGTGGTCGCTCACGGCGATGGCCATGAGATGGTCGCCGGCGCGTTCGGCGTTGGGGAATTCGTAGCCTTCGGTGCAATAGGTCTCGATGTCGATCTGCATCCGGCGCAGTTCGGAGAAATCCATTCCCTTGAACAGCGTCCGACCCGAAGCGGTGAGATACTGCTGGACGGGGTCGTTCAACGCGAAATACCGCACGCCCGAACGGTCGCGCAAGGTGACGTTTTGGAGCGACTTGTAGTCCCCCCAGCCGGCGCAGCGCACGAGCTGGTCGAAGTACAGCCCGCCGGCGAGAGGTTCGCTCTCGATGCCCTCCTGCGCGCCCGCCAGCCACAGGAAAGGCTGGAAGCTGGCGCGCTCGACCTCCGTCGGCTGGCCGTCGGCCGGTCGGCGGTAGACGTGGATCTCGTTCTCACCGGCGAGTTCCACCGAGACGATGCGCGTGGACGGGTCGGCGCCGAACAATACGGAATTTTCCTCAAAATTCATGGCAGGTGCTCTGGACTCCAGACGATGGCGCGAAACTGGCTTTCTGTCACTGTTGGCGGGGGGAAAATTGGTATCCGGGAAGATTCGACAAAGCGGGCCGCATCCTGTATCTAAACGATACCCCAACACTCTCAACACCGCCGCGCCTCCATGCAAATCCCTTGGCGTACCTCCCCCTGGCGGCCGGGCCGTCGCGGACGACGCCCGACCCTGCCTTCGGCCACGGCTTGTTTGCTGGCGGCGAGCCTCGCGGGGTTGGCGATGTGGTACGCCGCCCGCCTGCCGGGCGAAGGAGCGGAACTCGCCCTGCGCGAATGGGCGGGGTTGACCATCGGCGGTTTGTACGAGGGCCGGTTGTGGGAGCCGCTCACGCATCTTTTTCTGCCCGGCAGCGTGACCTGGCTGCTGCTGGTCGAACTGCCGGTGCTCCTGCTGGCCGGGCGGCATCTGGAAGCGGTCGTCGGGCGGCGGCACCTGATCGCGCTGTTCCTGGCGGGCGGCGCGGCGGGAGGCATCGCGCAGACAGCGGTGGGCTTCCTGCACGGCGCGGCTGACCTGCCGGTGATGGGACCCGGGGCGGGCGTGCTGGCGGTGTTCGTGGCGCTAGCCTGCGCGGCACCCGAGACCGACGTGGTGCCGCCGCTGTCGCTGGCCACGGGCGGCGCGGGCCGGCTGCGGCTCAAGCACGGGGCGCTGGCGGCGGTGCTCCTGGCGGCCGGCACCGTGGTGGCGTCCGAGGCGGCGGCGGCTCTGCTGGACCGGTCCATGCCACGGGCGGAACTGGCAGCGGCACGGGCGCTGGCGGCGGGCGTGGTGGCCTGCGTGTACATGCGTCAACTGGGCTTCGGCCGACGCGCGCGGAGTTCGCCCGAAGAGGAAGCGGCCTGGGCGGCGGCGGCGTTGCAGGCGGACGAGGAGGCGTTCGAGGAACCGGTGTTCGCGGCCCCGCTGGCGGCAGCGGCGGGCAAGCTGGTCGTGCCGCGGTTCACGGAGGTCGAGCGGCGGATGTCTTCGCGGGAGTACATCAGCACGCGCATCGACCCGATCCTCGAAAAGATTTCGCGGCACGGCCTCGGCAGCCTGACCGACGAGGAGCGGCGGGCGCTGGAGAATGCGCGTCAGAAGATCGCGCGGCGCCAGTGACGGCGCGTGGCGATGGAAATCCGCCCGTGGCCAGCGTCTCCGGTCGATGAACCCCTACCCCACTGGGGCGGAAGAACTTGCCCGCTCGCGGCTGCCCCTGCCCTCCGATTCCGCAACTCACCCGTTGCATTTTGCGCCCGTTCCCGGCACTCTTCCCGCTCGCTTTCCTTCTATGAATTGGTTCTACGCGTACCAGGGCCAGCGGGCCGGCCCGGCTAGTGACGAGGAGTTCGCACGGCTGGTCAGCGACGGCACGATTGTCGAGACCACGCTCGTCTGGCACAGCGGGATGCCTGACTGGATGCCCTTTGCCCAGGCGCGCGCCATCCCGTTGGTGCCGCCATCACCGGGGGTGGTGGGCGATCCCACAGCGAGCCCGTCCTCGCCGGTGGCCTCCGGCGGGGTCTACCAGGCGCAGTGTTCCCAGTGCGGACGCGTCTTCCCGGCGGACGAGGTCATCCGGCTGGAGGGGTTCAACGTCTGCGCGGAGTGCAAACCCCTGCTCATCCAAAAAATCCGCCAGGGCATGTCTCCGGCGGCCGGCGCGTACGGCGTGATGCCCGCGCGCTACGGCGGGTTCTGGATCCGCTTCGGCGCGGTGTTCCTCGACGGGCTCATCATGCTGCCGGTGTCCCTCATCCTGAGCTTCACGGCGGCCCGCTTGTACCCGGACGCGCTCGTTTACCGCCCGGGGCACGGTATCGGGCCGCAACTGATCTATCAGGCCGTGAGCTTCATCATCCAGGCCTCGTACGATGTTTTTTTCACCGGCCGCTTCGGCGGCACGCCCGGCAAGCTGATCTGCGGCCTGCGCGTGGTGCGTTCGGACGGCTCGCGGGTCACTTACCTCCGCGCCCTGGGCCGCTTCTTCGCCAAGGTCGTGAACTACTTCACTTTGACCATCGGCTTCATCATCGCGGGGTTCGACGCCCAGAAACGCGCGCTGCACGACTACATGGCTGACACCCGCGTGGTCTTCAAGGAATAGGCCGCGACGGATATGGCGCTCTTGCGTTGCGACAAATGCCAGACGCCGCTGCCAGGGGCGGTCGTCAATACGCTGACCCCCGTGGCGTGCCCGGCCTGCCATGCCTCGCTCATCGTGCAGGTGTTTCCGGCGTTTTTGCGCCCCGTCGCACGCGGCCGTTCGTCCGAGGCGCTGGCCTCCCAGGAAGACGCCGGGTGCTTCTACCATGCCCACAAAAAGGCCGTGGTGCCCTGCGAGGACTGCGGGCGTTTCCTGTGCGCGCTGTGCGACCTGGAGATCGACGGCCGGCACGTCTGCCCGACGTGCGTGGATGCCGCCCGGCAGTCGGGGAAAAGTCTGCGGTCCAGCGGTCAGCGCACGCTCCACGACCAGGTGGCCCTGACCCTGGCCGCGCTGGGCCCCGCGATCATCGGCTGGGGCAGCATCATCACCGCACCCATCGCCCTGTTCATGGTGGTCCGCTACTGGAACGAGCCCGCGCGCAGCCCCGTGCCGCGCACCCGCGCGCGGTTGATCGTGGCGGGCGTCCTGGCCCTCCTGGAGATCGCGGGCTGGTCCACCCTCCTGTACTTCTTCCTGCACCAGCCTTCGAGGGGGCGCTGAAACCGACGCCATGCCGCCCGCAGCCCCCGCCATCCCGTCGCCGCAGCGCCTGCGCCGTCTGCCCGGACGTTCGCCCTCGTTCCGGCTCTCGCGCACGACGGCCAGCGCCCGGTTGTGGATGGACGACCGCCAACTCGTCCAGGAAACCGTGCGCAGCTACACCCAGGAAATCCAGCGTTTCGCCTTTGCCGACATCCAGGCTATCCAGATCCGGCGCACGGTGCGGGGACTAGTCTACAACGGCGTGCTAGGCACCTTGCTCATGTTGGACCTCCTGTTCGCCTGGGCGGCGGACAGCCAGGCCGAGACGCGCCTCATCGTCGGCGGGTGCATCGCGGCTCCCTTCCTGATTTTGTTGCTCGTCAACATTCTGCGCGGAGCCACCTGCCGCACCGTCCTGCTGACCGCGCTCGGCCCGCAGCCCCTGCCCTCGCTCAGCCGGATGCGCCCCGCGCGCCGGGCGTTGGAGGCGATCATCGCCGGCACCGGGGCCGTGCAGGGCGCGTTGCGGCCCGAGGAGGCCGCGCTCCAGGTGGACCGCGCGCAAACGGGTCAGAGGTAAACCCCATGCCCACCGCCGCCCCCTCCCTCTCCGCGTCGTTGACGCGCCAGCGTTGCTGGAACCACGCCGAACGCGAGGCCGCCGCGCGCTGCCCGTCGTGTTCACGGTTCTACTGCCGCGAATGCGTCACCGAACACGCCGGGCGCATGGTCTGCGCCGCCTGCCTGCGCACGCAACTCGCCGCCGGGGAACGCCGCCTGCGGCCGGGCGGCGGCCGGACCCGGCAGGCGTTGCGGGCGGCGCTGACCGGAGCCTGGCGCGCGGCGCAGGTGGGCGCGGGCGTGGCCACGGCGTGGTTTTTCTTTCACCTCGTCGCGCAATGGCTCGTGTCCCTGCCCGAGAATTTCCACGAGGGCACTTTCTGGAAGCAGTCCATCTTTGGAGGAACCGACGAATGACCTCCACCGCACCGGCCAAGGACGCCCCGCGCCGGGTCATGCCCAGGGCCCCGAGCGCGCCCGACCCGCGTTTGTCCGCGCTCTCGCTGCTCGACGAGGCCGCGCACCGTCTGCGCACCGCCCCGGCGGCCACGCTGGGGATTTACTACGCGGCCACGCTGCCGTTCATCCTGGCGCTGCTGTACTTCTGGGCCGACATGAGCCGCAGCGCCGACGCCGCCGAACGCGGGACGGCGCTCGCCCTGGGCCTGGCCCTGCTGTTCGTCGCCATGAAAACGGGGCACACGGTGTTCGCCGCCCGGTTGCGCGCGCAGTTCGCCGGACGCCCGGCGGAACGCTGGACGCCGGGGCGGTTGGCGCGCGTGGCGCTGGTGCAGGCGACCTGGCAGCCGACGGGCCTCTTCGTGCTGGCGCTGGCGTCCACGGTCGTCTTCCCGATGGGCTGGGCCTACGCGTTTTACCAGAGCCTGACGGTCTGCGGCGACGGCCGGGCGTCGGACCGTTCGCCCGCCGCGCGCGCCTGGCGGCATTGCCTGGCGCGGTCCGGGCAGAACCACCGGGCGCTCGGCCTGCTCAGCGGACTCGGCTTTTTCGCGTGGCTGGCGCTGATGGCGTCGATGTTCACCGTGCCGGTCCTGGTGAAGATGTTCACGGGCGAGGAAAACGCCTTCACGCGCAGCGGCGGGCTGGCGCTGTTCAACTCGACGTTTCTCGCCGTCAGCGTGGCGCTGGTGTACCTCGCGCTCGACCCGCTGGCCAAGACGTTTTATGCGCTGCGCTGCTTCTACGCCGACGCGGAGACCTCCGGCGAGGATCTCCTGAGCGAACTGAGCGCCCTGCCGCCCGTGGCGGAGAGGACGTAGGATGAAGGACGGAAACAAGACGCCCAATCAGCCCATGACCTCGCCTTCCGCCTTCCGCCTTCGCTCTGCCTTCATCCTTTGCCTTTTCTGCGTCCTGCTGCTCGCCGCCTTTCCCGTCCACGGACAGGCGTCCGCCATGACCGTGCCGACGCCCGCCGCCGCACCCGAAAGTGACGCGAACGTCTCGCCCGACGCCATGAAACGCTCGGTCCGCGACGTGCTCAACCGCCGGGAGTTCACCTGGCGCAACCCCCGCGCCCCCGTCGCGCCGGAGGCGAAGGACGAGCAGCCCGGGATGATCGCGCAATATCTCAAGGCCATCGGCAAAAAGATCGATGAATGGCTCAGCATCTTTCGCCGTTGGTTCAGCCGCGACGACGAAAAACCGGTCGAAGACCGCTCCGCTAGTGATCAGAGCGGGCCGACGTTCGTGGGCATCGGTCTCCGCACGCTGCTCTACGTCCTGCTCGGCCTGTGCGCGGCGGCGGTGGTGATCCTGCTTTATCGGGGCCTGCGGGCCCGCCGCGCCGCGCGCGAACTCGCCGGCAAAGCCGCGCCCGCCGCCGCGGTGGCGTTGCCCGACGTGGCCGACGAATCCGTGCTCGCCGACCAGCTCCCCGAGGACGAATGGCTCGCGCTCGCCCGCCGCCTGCTCGAACGCGGGGAACGCCGTCTGGCCCTGCGCGCGTTCTATCTCTCGACGCTTTCCAATCTCGGCGGACACGGCCTGCTCGGCATCGCCCGCCACAAGTCCAACCGCGACTACCAGGGCGAGTTGCGCCGACGCGCCCGCGACCGGGCGGGTTTGCAGGAAATTTTCGGGCGGCTCGTCGGGCGTTTCGAGCGCGTCTGGTACGGCTCCCACCCGGCCGACGACGATCTCCTCGCGGATTTCCAGGACGACCGCGCCCGTCTCGCCGCCGAACTCCCCTCTCCCGTCGCCGGTGCGTTGCCTGCGTGACCGTTTCTTCCGATGCCGCCCGTTTCGTCCACCGCCGAATCCCCCGCCACCGCGCCGCGCCCCCCGCGCCGGCGGGTGCCCTGGGGAATCGTGGCCCTCGCCGCCCTGCTGGTGGTGTTCGCCGCCGGGGTGGTGCACCTGTTCGAGTTGCGCTTCGACGTGGGCGACGTTTACCCGCCCTATTCGACGCTGCGCAGCGATCCGCTGGGTGCCAAGGCGTTCTTCGCCAGTCTCGAAGCGCTGCCGGGCCTGCGCACGGAGCGTAGCCTGCGTCCGTTGTCCGCCCTGGGCACCGAACCGCTCCGGCCCGCCGATTACGACAACGGCGAGAAGATGTTCACCTGCTTCGACCTCGGCACGGACGCGCACGGATGGCCGTTTTTGTTCCCACCCGAGTCCGTCGAACGTCTGGAAGCCATCATGCGGCGCGGCGGTCGCGTGGTCATCACCTTCCAACCGACCACCACGACGCCGACCCTCGAAGCCCTCTCCGGCGCCCGGGACGATCACGCGGAACCTCGCAAAAGCGCGGGCGGCGATGGTCCGACCGCCCGGATGCTCGCCGAGAAAAGCCGGTCGCCCGACCTGATCCTGCGTTGGGGCATCGACTTCTACCGACAGCAGGGAAAGTCCCGCTCTGGCCACACCGACGACACGCACAATATCCCCGTGCCTGCCGGTTCGCCGACGCCGCCGGCCGACGCGGTGGAATACGCCACGCCCGACCCGGCGCTCACCCTGCGCGGCGGCCCCGACGCGGCGTTCGCGGTGGATGGAGAGGCGGTGCCGTGGCACTCGGCGTTGGATTTCCGCACGGACAACATCATCGCGCGGGCGTCCCGGTGGCATCCGCTTTACAACCGGCGCGGTCGGCCGGTGATGGTCGCCCGGCCGTTCGGCACCGCCGGCGGCGAGTTGATCCTCGCCGGCGACAGTTATTTTTTGAGCAACGAGGGACTGCGCAACGACCCCAGCCCGGCGGTGCTCGCGGCGCTCGTCGGCAACGGCCAGAGGGTGATCTTCGACGAAAGCCACCTCGATATCCGCGAGGAACCGGGATTGATGACCCTCGCGCGTCGTTACCGGCTCCAGGGGGCGCTGGCCGCCATCGTGTTGCTGGTCGCGCTTTTCGTCTGGCGGAACCTCGTCAGCCTCGTACCGGTGCGGGCGGGATCGGGCAGCACGGTCGGAGAAAACACGGTGCTCGGCCAATCGGCAGGCAGCGGCTATCTCAACCTCCTGCGCCGCAGCGTGCGTCCGCGTGACCTGCCTGCCGTCTGCCTCGCCCAATGGGAGACGGGCGCGGCCGGGGGGCGCGGAGCCGGGGACACCGGGAAAAACGCCGGCGTCCCTCTGACGGCCGGGTCGCTCGAACGCGTGCGCGCCGTGCTCGCCAAGGAAACCTCGCGGGGAGCGCGCAAACGCTCCCCCGTCGCCGCCGTCTACCGGGCGATGTGCGCGGCGGCGCGACAGAAAGGATAGGAAGAATCCGCCTTTCTGCTTTCATCCTTCCTCCTTCCTCCTGCATCCTTTCCGCCAAATGGAGAGTCTCGAACAACTCAAAAGCCTGCTGGGCGCTGCCCGCGCCGAAGTCGGCAAAGTCATCATCGGACAACAGGAGGTCGTCGATAAGGCGCTCATCGCGATCTTCACCGGCCAGCACGCGCTCATCGAAGGCGTGCCCGGGGTCGCCAAGACGCTCCTTGTCCGCACGCTCGCGCACGTGCTCGGCACGGATTTCGACCGCATCCAGTTCACCCCGGACCTGATGCCCGCCGACATCACCGGCACGAACGTCTTCGACCTCCAGCGCAACGCCTTCCAGATGGTCAAGGGACCGATCTTCACGACGTTCCTGCTCGCCGACGAGATCAACCGCGCGCCCGCCAAGACCCAGAGCGCGCTCCTCCAGGCGATGCAGGAACGCGCCGTCACCATCGACCGCGAGACGCACGCGCTCTCGCCCAATTTCACGGTGTTCGCCACGCAAAACCCAGTCGAGAGCGAGGGGACCTATCCGTTGCCGGAAGCGCAGCGCGACCGTTTTCTTTTCAAGATCGTGATGCCTTACCCGGAGCGGGACGACGAGTTTTCGCTCGCGCGCAAGACGCTCTCCGCGCACGGCGCGCCGGAGGCCGTGCTGGCCCGGGGCGAGGTCCGGCAGGTCATCACCGCCGAGGCGCTCGTCGCCCTGCGCGCCAACCTCGCCGAGGTCGTGGTGCGCGACGAATTGATCGCCTACGTCGTGGACCTCGTGCGCGGCACGCGGGCGCAGGAAAGCGTGCTCGTCGGTGCCGGCCCACGCGCGACGCAGGCCCTCCTGCTGGCGAGCCGCGCGGCGGCGGCGCTCGACGGCCGCGATTTCGTGACGCCCGACGACGTGCGCGCCCTCGCCCAGCCCGTGCTGGAACACCGGCTGGTGTTGCGGCCGGAATTTGAGATCGAGGGCCTGACGCTGGCGGAAGTGATCGGTCAGGTGCTCGAAAAAGTGGCTGTCCCGAGGTAGACGTTCGCGGGCGTCGGTCGTTTCCACGGACGACCGACCGGCGAAAACAAAAAGGGCGCTGCCCTTGCGAGCAGCGCCCTTCTTTGAGGACCGATTACAGCCGTGGCTTACTGCACCGTCTGCGAGACGGCGGTCTGGGCGTTGACGAACCCATAACCGTCCAGCGGCGAGTAGCCCGCACCGATGTTGTTCTTGATGACGCCCTGGAACGTACCGCCGTCAGCGGTCGTGCCGCTGAAAGTCATGCCGTTCGTGAGCACCGTGCCGTCCGGGATGATCACGCCGCCACCGAAGATATCGGCGCAGTAGTAAGCAGACCCGCTGACGGAACTGGTAACCGTTGTGGCGACAGCACCCGTCGAGGAGGAATGCGCATTCCCACGGCCCACGCCGAAGCGCAGCAACTGGCCACCGCTGAGGGTGCCGCTCGGGATCGCGATGCTCATCGTGTAGTACTGCGTGGCCGCCGTGTTCGACGGGTTGGTGTACGTCACCGCCGTCGTGGGATTGATCGTGACCCCCGTGCCCAGCGTGAACGCCTTGGTGGCCGGCAGGAAGGCCGCGCCGGGCAGGCTGTTCGAGAAGTACGTCGCCGTACCGCCGACCGCCGTGGAACTGGTGGTGTTGTACGTCACCCCGTTGTTGCCGCCGCTCACGTCGCCGGCCGTGGCCGCGGCGCCCGCCGGATTGAACACGATGCTGGTCACGCTGCTGCCGCCGATGTAGTTGACGGTGAACGCATTGGGATCGTTCAAGCCCACGCTGGTGGTCGCCGCGTTATCGCTGCTGATCGTCACCGTCACCTTGCCGCCGGTCGACACCTTGGCGGTGCCGCTGGAGAAGTTCGGATCGAGATCATGCGGGAACGTGCTGCGCTCCAGGAGACTGGTCATCTGCGCCGGGGTGATGCTCTTCGGGCCGCCGTGCGCCTGGAGGACCAGGGCGGCGATGGCTGCCGCGTGCGGTCCCGCCGCGCTGGTGCCCGAGAAGTTCCCGTTGGAGTCCGGGTCGCTGCCCGAATCGCCGGCGAAGTAGCCGTTCATGTTTGACGAGACGTTGGCCGCGTCCGCCGTGCCGATGCGGGGCTGCAAACGGATTTCCGGCGTGGCCAGCTTGTTGTTCATCTTGTCGAAGTAGATGGTCACCGGGCCGGGCGAGGAGAAGTACTCCGGCAGGCTCGGACGGAACACGCTGTAGGCCGCGCAGCCGTTGCAGGAGCTTTCCATCGCATGACCGCCCGTGGTGACGGTGGTGTACGTGAAGTACTCATCCGGCCCGAGGCCACCCGCGCCGTTGCCCGGGATCAGATAGCGCACGTGCGTGGCCTGGATCGGGCCGGTCGGCACATTGGCGCGAGCGATGACGAACTGCACCTGCGAGCCGGTGGTCGGCACCGTGAGCACGAGCTGGAGCGGCTCGTCCGTCGCCGTCCCGTCCACGACGCCCGAGCTGTTCGGCAGGTAGTTGCCGTTCACATCGAACACCAGCAGGCGCACCGCCGTCTGGACGGTGTTGCCGCTGTAGCCGGTCGTGGAATAGAGGTTCAGCGTGAAGGCCCCCGTGGTCGTGCTGTAGTGGCCGACCGTCACGGTGTAGCCCGTGCCGGTGACCGGCGCGCGGAAACGCGCTGCTTCGTCCACCGCGTTGTCCTGGCGGGGCACGACGATGTTGCCGTTCGGGTCCGTGATCGTGATCGCGCCGTCAAACCCGTCGCCGTTGGCGATTTCGTCCAACTCGTAGATCGTGCCCGCCGTGAGCGACGGGGTGATCGTGTAGGTGTAGGCGTTATCGGACGAACTGGTGTAATTCCCGTTCTGGGTCCAGATCAGGGTCTCGTTATTGGGCGAGGACGTCTGGTCGTACGGCTCGTTCCACTGGAGCACCGTGGGCGTGGTGCCCGTGGACGGATCGTTGACCGTCTGCGCCACGTCCAACTGCCCGGCGGCGGGGTTGAAGTTGTGGAACCCACCCGCGTAGAACGCCGCCGGCACGTTGGCCAGATTGATGTTGCTGCCCGCGAGCGCGGTGTTGGTCGCGGCCGTCAGGCCCGTGCCGTTGGCAACCCAGCGCAGGTCGGAATCATATCCGTTAGTGCCGATGTCGTTGGCGGCGCTGGAGAAGTAGCAGGTGCCGTTGGCGCTGGCGTCCGCGACGCCCAGGCCGATGATGCCGTCCTGGAAGTACGGCTCGTCAAAATAGCCCACGTCGTCGCACTCGGTGTCAGCCTTGAAACCGTTGGTCGAGGCGTTCGGGAAGTCGCTGCTGTTGACGCCCGCGAGACCGCGGATGACGTTGGCGAAACCGACCTCGCCGGTGTCGGCCGTGCCGAACCCGATGCGCGCCCGCGGCGCCATCTTGTAGGCGATCTGGCACATGCCGCGACCTTCATCGTCGCTGGCAGTGCTCGAAAGGTCGTCCAGGAGCACGAACACCGGCTGGGTGTTGACCGGGTTGCCCGACGCACCGGGCAGGTCGAAGTTGGCCACGTCCGTGGTCGCCGGTTTGGCGGTGTGCGCGGCGTAGCTGTTGGAGATACAGGCGATCTGCATGCCCGTGCCCTCGTAATCCAGGGCGGCACTCGGGTTGTAATATTGGTTGATCTGATCCACGCGATGCTGCGTGACGCCCTGATCGAAGTCCGTGCCCAGCTTGGTCATCACCTCGCCGACGGTGGCGGAGGGGGCTGCGCCGACCTTACCGCCGCCGCCCTTGCCCGGAGGCTGTTGGGCCAATTGGTTGTGACGCGGCTTCAATTCGAGGATCACCGCGGCGACGCCGGGGACCTGCGACAGGGTGGACACGTCCGCCACGTTGACGTAGGCGTTCATCACGCCGACGCCACGGTATTTGGTGTCCATCGCCGTGACGGTCAGCGAGCCGATCTTGCCCGTGATGGCCGTGCGCAGGGAGGCGACGTCGACCTTGCCGTTGAGGGTGATGCGCACCATGACCCGGTCGGTCGAATCACTGATCGCCGCGCTGGCCAGGAAAGCGGCCTGATGGTCGGAGTACGTTTTGCCGTTGACGGTGACCGCGCCCGAGAGCGAGGTGCCGGTCTTCTTGGCCTGCTGCACGGCGAGATTGCTCTCGACGAGCTTGCCCAGGCCGTTGCCGAGGTTTTCCGGCACGGGCTTGGCCTGGACGGACGAACCGGCCAGCAGGGCAAAGCCGACGAGCGTCGGCACCGAGACGGCCGTCAGCCGCAGACGGCGGCGCAGACGGGTGAGATAGGATGGAGTGTTGATCATGGAAAGATGGAAGTTTTAGGAAAGGAGGACTGCCGGCGAAGGGACAGGTCGTGGAGTATAAGGAGCGATGGCGGGTATCAGGCGGCCTGTTGACGGCGGCGCAGGAAAGCGAAAGCGGCGGCGATGGCTCCGAAGCCCAGCATGGCCCAGGTCGAAGGCTCGGGCACCGTGACGATGCCGAAATCCACCTCGTACGCGCCGGCGCTTCCGCCGTTGCCGACGTTCGCGGCGTTGAAGGTTGACAATGTTGTCGGATTAATGCCGCTCGCCGGTCCGCGGACCGTCGTGGTGTCACCCGACTGGCTCAACCCTTTGAAGAGCAACTGACTGGCCGAGTTGATCGCCTCGTCGCCGGACTGGGCCACGCCGAGGTAGTAGGTGCCCGCCGCGAGGTTCGCGTACAACGCGTTGCCCTTCGGCAGCGTCGAATCGACGGTCAGACCGCCGGCCGCGTCGTCGTTGAGCGCAATCGCGACTCCCGTCGAGCTGAAAAGCGTCAGCTCGGTGTCCTGGCCACCGGCGTTGGTGGCGGCGTTGACCGTCGTCGCCGAGAACTGCGACGGATAAGGAATGGAAATCACGTACAGATCGGCATCCCCTTCCCCGTTGAAGGTGCCCGTGATGGCCGTCAGCCCGACGCCAGCACCACCGGACGCGGTCGTGTTGGAGGCGGTGGCGAGCGTCTGACCGGCATCACCCGGCTCGGCATAAGTGACAGCGTGCGCGGGGGCCGCCAGCGCGGTGAGAGAGGCCGCAGCGAGCAGCGCGGTGGCGATTTTGCGTTTTCCTTGATCCATAGTGTCTTTCGTTCAGCAACAACTCAGTCAGTGGTGGCAGTGGCTGAGAAGACAAACTCACCCCCCGGAGAAAATTTCCCTCCGTCTGGCACGTGCATCCCTCGTTCTGGCCGTGCGCTGCCCGAAGGCCCGCGCCGGCTGTCCGCCTTGATTGGCGCAACGGATATCAAGATGCCTGCGGGATGACAACGTTTAATTTCAAACTTTCTCGTCCGGCCTGTCGCGGCCGGAGCCTCTCCGTCCCCGGCGCGCTGGACTTTCTAGCATATCTATCTCCATTCAAGTGATTTACATGAGAATTATCTCTCCCGAAAACGGGGAACATCTTTCTGGTGCCGACTTCTCGACGAATGGGACTCACCCTGCCTCGTAGACAAATTTTCCCTTCACCATGCCGTCGGCCTCGGGCATCTTGCACGTCGATGCTCATCCCGCGCATTCCCTTGCTGCTCCTGGTGGGCGGACTGCTCACCCCGCTGGCCATCGCGGGTGGACTGCGGCCCGTGCTGGTCCCGGCGGTAGTGCTGGTGGCGCTGGCGGCGGGGATCGTCGCAGTGGTCGATGCCTGGCTGGGACGGCGGCGCGCGGGCGGGGGGCTGTCGTTTCAGTTCCCGGAAGTGGTGCGGCTGTCCAAGGGCCGGGAGGGCAGCGTGGGTTTCGTCGCCCTGCACACGCGGCCCGGCGCGCCCGCGCGGACGCTGCGTCTCGGGCTGGCGCTGCCGGAGGAAATCCACACGCCCGACGAGGAACTCGACGCCCACCTCGCCCCCGGCGTGGCGCGCACATTGTTCACCTGGCCGTGCACGGGGCGGCGGCGGGGCAACTTCCGGCTGGAACGCATCTATTATAGAGAAGACTCGCCGCTGGGGCTCTGGAGCGTGCGGCGTTCGCAGGCGGCGGGCTGCGAACTGCGCGTTTACCCGGACCTGCGCGCCGAGCGGCGGGCGGCGGCGGTGTTCCTGACGCGCAGCGGCCTCGGCAGCCACGCGCAACGGCAGGTCGGGCGCGGACGGGATTTCGAAAAACTGCGCGATTACACGGCCGGCGACAGCATCGAGGACATCAGTTGGAAGGCGACCGCGCGCCGCCAGAAACCGGTGAGCAAGGTGTTCCAGGTCGAACGCACGCAGGAGGTCTACGTCGTCATCGACGCCTCGCGCCTGAGCGGCCGGTCCGCCGAGGGCCAGCCGGCGGTGGACGATGGCGAAAATCCTGAGGCCGGTATCCTGGCGTCAGTGCAGACCGAGACGGTGCCGACAGTGCTGGAGCGTTACGTGTCGTCGGCGCTGATGCTGTGCCTGGCGGCGGAACGGCAGGGCGACCTGTTCGGGCTGGCGACGTTCGCGGCCGGGGTGCAGCGGTTTTTGCGCGCGAAAAACGGCGCGGCGCACTTCGACGCCTGCCGCGAGGCCATCTACGCGCTGGAACCGGCCCCGGTCAGCCCGGATTTCGATGAACTGAGCACGTTTTTGCGCCTGCGGCTGCGGCGGCGCGCGCTGCTGGTGTTTTTGACCTCGCTCGACGATCCCTTGCAATCGGAAGCGTTCACGCGCGCCGTCGAACGCGTCAGTCGCCAGCACGTCGTGATCGTGGGCAGCCTGCGGCCGGCGGGGGTGGCCCCGCTCTTCGCGGACGCGGACGGCGGCGCGGCGGTGACGAGGGCGGAGGACGTTTACCAGCGTCTCGGCGGCCATCTCCAGTGGCAAAAATTGCGCGAACGCGAGCTGCTCCTGCGGCGCGCCGGCGTCCGCGTGGCAATGCTCGATCCCGCGCGCATGACCGAGCAACTCGTCACGCAATACATGAACGTCAAGCGGCGGCAGATCCTTTGAGCAACCGCAGCGTCGCGCCGTCGGGCGTGCCCGCGAAGTATTTGTCGAGCAGCCGCTGGAAGTCCGAGTCCGGCGGCGAGACCGCCGCGAACAGCGTCGCCGACGAACGCAGTTTCAGGTCGTCCGGCGTGCCAAAAATTTCCATGGCAGTCCTGCCTTCGTGGGCGACCGCCGCTCGCGCACAGGCCAGCAGCCGCTCACCCAACACCGGGTGGGCGAGGTACGCACGGGCCTCGTCGGCGCTCTTGATGGAGTAGTGCCGGGCCATCTCGCTGAAACCCAGCCCGTCGATCTGCGGGAAGATGTACCACATCCAATGGCTGCGCTTGCGCCCGTTGGTGATTTCCCGGAGCGCGGTTTCGTAATCGTCTTCCTGCGCGCGGACGAAACGGTTGAGATCGTGGGGATCGTTCATTTAAAAGAAATCGCGTAACCATTTCCCCGTGGTCCGGTTCATCCATGTTATGAATGCTTCTCGCGCGATCCTCGTGTTCTGTCTGGCAGGATGGACGACGCTCGCGCCCGCCGCGCCCGTCGAAGAACCACAAACGCTGGAACTCACCGTGGACGGCGTGACGCGCACCGCGCTCGTGCACATCCCGCCCGGCGCGACTCACGGCAACCTGCCCCTGGTGTTTGTTTTCCACGGGCACGGGGGCAGTTCGCGGAACGCTTTGTACACCTTCAAGATGGACCGTCAGTGGCCGGAGGCCATTTCCGTTTATCCGCAGGGTCTGAAGACGCCCGGCAAGCTCACCGATCCGGAGGGTCTGGAATCCGGCTGGCAGAAAACGGTCGGAGATCAGGAGGACCGCGATCTGCATTTCTTCGACGCGTTGCTCGCGCGCCTGGAGAAGGATCACCCCGTCGATACCAAGCGCGTCTATGCCACGGGGCATTCCAACGGCGGCGGTTTTACTTATTTGCTCTGGCTGGCGAGGCCGCAGGTGTTCGCGGCGATGGCCCCCTGCTCCGGCGCGGCGGCGTACGTGCAACAACTCACCCCGAAGCCCGTCCTGCTCAGCGCCGGCCGCGAAGACCCACTGGTCAAATTCGAGTGGCAAAAAATGATGATCGCCGCCCTGACCCGGATCAACGGATGCGATGCCCCCGGCGAATCGTGGCAGGATGTCGGGACGCTTTATCCGTCCAAGGGCCAGACCCCTTTGGTGACCTATCTATATGACGGTGGGCACGCGATGGACCCGGCGGAACCCGCCTTGATCGTCCGGTTTTTCCAGGAGCATCCCGTCAGTCCCACCACGGGTGCAGCGCCGCCGCCTTGACGCGGGCTACCGTGGCGCGAAAACTTCCCGCCGCGCCAGCGGCGTCCAACCAAGGTAGGGATGGCTCTCCGAGCCAGTCCCTATTTTGGATTGCATCGCCGTCCAGAAACAATAGGGACTGGCTCGGAGAGCCATCCCTACCTTATGACGATGCGCCGGTGGCGCAGGAGTCTGATCCTCGGCTAACCTGCGGGACGATATACCAGACACCGGAAAGCTCGGCAACCCTCCGTCGGTTTCACTTCACCGCCAACGCCGCCTCGATGGCCTTGGTCACCTCGGCGTCGTCCGGCTTTTGCTTGGGCTCGAAGCGGGCGAGGATGTTGCCGTCGCGGCCGACCAGAAACTTGGTGAAGTTCCATTTGATGTCACCGGGGAACGGCGACTCCGGCCCGACCAGTTGGGTATAGAGCGGGCTGCGGCCCGGGCCATTGACCTCCAGCTTGTCGAACATCGGGAACAACACGCCGTAGGTCTGCGTGCAAAATTCCTTGATCTCCTTGTTCGTGCCCGGTTCCTGGCTCCTGAACTGATTGCAGGGGAACCCCACCACCACGAACCCCTGGTCCTTGTACTTCTCGTAATCCTTTTCCAGCGACGCGTACTGCGGGGTGTTGCCGCACTTGGAAGCCACGTTGACGATGAGCATCACCTCGCCTTTGTACGGCTTGAGCGAGGTTTCCTTGCCGTCGATATCCTTGAGCGGCAGGTCGAAGATCGAACCACCGGTCGTGGCGGCCGACAGGGGCAACAGAAACACCAGCGCGCCAAGCGCCGAGAGGAAGGAGAGTTTTTTCATGGGTGCATGACAGTACGGACGCGAAGGGCAGAAAGGATGTGGGCTGTCCGTGGAGAACCAGCGTTTTGGAGCTTCTCGCCAGCCGTCTTTTGCCTTACAGAATAGCTCCTGCCGTGATTATCGACCTCGAACGCTTCGTTTCCGCCGAACGCGGCTACTGGGACGAACTCGAAACCCGCCTCGACGCCCTCGACCAACAAGGTTCGCGCCGCGGCGGCCTCGACCTCGCGGCGGCCGAACGTCTGCACTACCTCTACCAGCGCGCCGCCGGCGACCTCGCGCGCCTGGACACGTTCTCCTCCGAACGCGACCTGCGCCGCACCCTCGGCGCGCTCGTGGCCCGCGCATACGCCGAGATCCATTCGCAGACCGGCCGCGCGCGGCCCTTCCACTGGCGTTTGCCCTGGCGCTGGCTGGCGGGGACGTTCCCGCGCACCTTCCGCCGCCACCTCGCGGCGTTCTGGCTGACCGTGGCGATCACGCTGCTAGGCATGGGTTTCGGGGCGTTCGCGGTGGCCATCGACCGGGAGGCGCGCACCGCCACGATGCTCTACGGCCACGACCGGATGACGCCCACCGAACGCGTCGCCGAGGAAAACGAGGACCGGGGTGAACACCTCGCCGGCCACAAAGCATCGTTCTCAGGTTATCTGATGGCCAATAACATCGGCGTTTCCGTCAAGGCGCTCGCGCTCGGGCTGACGTGGGGCGTGGGCACGGTGATCGTCCTGTTCTACAACGGCGTGACCACGGGAGCGATCTGCTTCGACTACGTGCACGACGGCCAGGGGGTGTTCCTCGCCGGCTGGCTGCTGCCGCACGGTTCCATCGAGTTCCCCGCGATCCTGCTGGCCGGGCAGGCCGGGTTGATCCTCGGTGGGGCGATCATCGGCTGGGGCCGGCGCGTGCCGTTGCGCGCACGACTCACCGCGATCCGCGCGGACCTCGTCACGCTCATCGGCGGCGTGGCGGTGATGCTCGTGTGGGCGGGGATCGTCGAGGCGTTCTTTTCGCAATACCACGAGCCCGTGCTGCCGTATTGGCTCAAGATCGTCTTCGGCACGGCGGAACTCGTCTGCCTGACGTTTTTCCTCGCCCTCGCCGGGCGTGACGCACGCGAGTAGCGGGCGGATCGCCGGGAATACATCCTGCTTCGTTCTCGTTCACTCCAGCGTGAACGCGACCCCTGCCACCCAGACCTCCCTTTCGCTCGACGACCCGCTGCCCGGACCGGCCGACGCGGAGGGCGGGCGCGCCTTTGCCAGCGAAGGGGAAACCTTCCAGCATTACCAGGTCCTCCGGCGCGAGGACGGCTCGTTGTGGGAACTGGGCCGGGGCGCGATGGGCGTCACCTACAAAGCCTTCGACACCAACCTGCGCTGCCACGTCGCCCTGAAGGTTATCAGCGCCCACTATCTCCACAGCGAGATGGCCGGCCAGCGCTTCATCCGCGAGGCCCGGATCGCCGCGCGCGTGCGCCACCCGAACATCGCCGCCGTCTACCACCTGGGGATCGACCCGCAGGGCTTCTTTTATTCGATGGAGTTCATCGACGGCGAGACCTTGGAAAGCCTCGTCGAACGCGTCGGGCCGCTGCCCCTGGCCACCGTGCTGCACATCGGCCTCCAGGTCGCCCGCGCGCTGGCGGCGGCGTCGCGCCAGGGGTTGATCCACCGCGACATCAAACCCGCCAACCTCATGGTCCTGCACCAGGACGAGGAAGGCGAGGACCGTCTGCTCGTCAAGATGATCGACTTCGGCCTCGCGCGTTCCTACGCCGGGGACGATTCGCACCCGCAGTTGACCGCCACCGGGTTCGTCGGCACGCCGCTTTTCGCCAGTCCGGAGCAGTTGGAGGAAAAGGATCTCGACGTGCGCTCGGACATTTATTCGTTGGGCGTGACGCTGTGGATTTTGCTCACCGGACAGCCGCCGTTCGCGGGCAAGATGACGCAGGTCATCACCCAGCATCTCCACGCGCCGCCCCCGTGGTGGCAACTGGGCGAATGCGCCGACGCCGTGCGCGGCCTGCTGGAGCGCATGTTGGACAAAAACCGGCTGCAACGCTACCAGACCGCGACCGAACTGCGTGTCGCCATCGAGTCGTGCCTGCGCTGCGTGACCGGCAAGGACGTGGTGCCGGCGGAAGGCGCGGACCTCGCCGATTCCGAACGAAGCCCTGCGCGGCCGGTGTTGGCGAAGGCCGACGCGAGTTCCAGGGAAACGGTGGTCGATGACGCCGCGCTCCCGGTGTCACGCTTGGTCGGCAAGATCGCCAGCCATTTTCCCCGCGCGACGGGCGGCGCTCCCGTCGGGCGGAGGCTGATTCATTGGAAAACACCGCTGCTGGGCGTCGTGGCCGTCGCGCTGGGCGTCGGCGGTCTCGTTTATCGGCACGGCTCGTCGGGAACGGCGAACGCGGCGCGTTCCACGACGCCCCCGGCACCCGGGATCGTCCAGGCTCCGGTGTCCATCCAACCCGCGCCGGTTTCAACTGTCAGCACCACCGAACCGCCGGCTGTTTCGCCGAATCAACCCCTCGTTGCGCTCGCCACCCCCGTCCCGAGCCCGCCGGCAGCCGAACCGACGCCGAAGTCCACGGAAGACAAAGCACCGCCGCCGCTCGCACCGGCCCCGTCGGATGGTCTGGCCGCCCTCGACGGCAGCCCGGCGAGCATGCCCGAAGCGCCGGTCTCGCCTGCCCCGGCGTCTTCACCGGCGGCGAGCGACGAGCACGACACGGCGGACAACGGCCCGGCCAGCACCCCGGC
>CAZZYS010000048.1:0-20238 GCA_964658285.1 uncultured Verrucomicrobiota bacterium | reverse complement strand
CTGCATTCTACATTCTGCATTCTCTTTCATGGCTTTTGATTATCTGATCGTCGGGGCGGGTTTCGCCGGCAGCGTGCTCGCCGACCGGCTGGCGCGCGTTTGCAACAAGAAGGTCCTCGTCGTGGACCGCCGCAACCACATCGCGGGCAACGCCTACGACCATTACAACGAGGCGGGCATCCTCATCCACAAATACGGCCCGCACATCTTCCATACGAACTCGCGGGAGATTTTCGATTATCTCTCGCAGTTCACCCAGTGGCGCGGCTACGAGCACCGCGTACTGGCGAGCGTGGATGGGCAGCTCCTGCCCATGCCGATCAATCTGGACACCATCAATCAGATGTACGGCCTGAATCTGACCTCTTTCCAGGTGGAGGAGTTCTTCGCTTCCAAGGCCGAGAAACGTGACCCCGTCAAGACCAGCGAGGACGTGGTCGTCGGCAAGGTGGGCCGCGAACTCTACGAAAAATTCTTCAAGCACTACACCCGCAAGCAGTGGGGCCTCGACCCGTCCGAACTCGACGCCTCCGTGACCGCGCGCGTGCCGACCCGCACCAACCGTGACAACCGGTACTTCACCGACAGTTACCAGTCGATGCCGCTGCATGGGTTCACGCGGATGTTCGAGAACATGCTCGACCACCCGAACATCAAGGTCATGCTCAACACGGATTACCGCGATGTGCGCGAGTTCATTCCGTTCAAGGAGATGATCTACACGGGGCCCATCGACGAGTATTTCGATTATCGTTTCGGCAAGCTGCCGTATCGTTGCCTGGAGTTCAAACACGAGACCCACGACCGGCCGCAATTCCAGACGGCGGCGGTGGTGAACTATCCGAACGACTACGCCTACACGCGTATCACGGAGTTCAAATATCTGACCGGCCAGGAACACACCAAGACAAGCGTGGTCTACGAATTCCCGCAGGCGGAAGGCGATCCGTACTACCCGATACCGCGCCCGGAAAATAGCGCGTTGTACAAACGCTATCAGGAATTGGCGGACGAAACCCCGGGAACATACTTCGTCGGGCGGCTGGCGTCGTACCGGTATTACAACATGGATCAGGTCGTCGGCGCGGCGCTGACGATGTTCAAAAAGATCACCGGCGAGAAACGCGAGGGCACGAACGGTGCGAACGGCCGGGTAGTCGCACCGGCACCGGCCGAGGCAACGCGTGCTTGATGGGACAAAACTTCAGCGATCACCGCAAGGCAGTCGGTGAAGACTTGGTCAGGCACTCGTTTTTGGAGCGAGAAACTTTGAGAGCCGTTCCAGCAAACGTGTGTGACGTTCCCGCGAGATTGAGCCGAGAATACCGAGAAACCGATCTCCCGGCATGGTAGTGAGAAATCCAAGGCGAATGACCGATGCGACTTTGAGGCCGCTACTTGTAAAGTCGGTGTGCGATGGCTCGATGATTTCGTCGAAGCCGACGACCTGCTGATGATTTGTGAGCTGACACCGCAGATCAGCCAATCGCCGTAGGGAGGCATTCGCCGCAGGAGAATCGCGGGGCGAGGTTTGGAACGTCCATCGGCCTGCGGCAGCGGCGTCAGACCTACTTCGCCTTCAGTCATTGAGGCTTGAGGTCCGCCGCCGTGTACTCGGGTTCGTCGTCGCCGTAGGCGCGGGCGAGATTCTGTGCGCCGAGGTCCGCCCACGCGGCCCGCTCATCGTCGGGAGCAATGACCGTGACCACCAGAGAGGCATTCGCGGGCAGTTGGAACGGCTCGTCGAGGACGATATGTTCGCCATCATAGTGAGCCTTGAGAACCGCGGTTGGCATGGCGAACAGTAGTTCCAGTGTCCCCTTCAAAGCAAGCGTGCTGGAAACCCGGCGTTCCTAAATCCAATGAGCTTGGATTTCGATTGACTCATCGAGGCGGAACAGGACTGTCTGACACCAAATGCCTCCAAGCTCAGCGACAGAGGCTGGCGAGAACAGACTCAACTACGGAACAGAGCCCACCGCCAGCCTTTGTTCGCTGGAGTTAGGCGGCGCGGCCCCGGAGGAACTCTGTGGCACACTCGACGATGATGCGACGTGCCTCCTCTAGGGACATGAAGCTCGCCTCGGAACGTCGCGCGACTCCGTAAGTCGCATCTCGGTAGAAGCCCTGCTCGGAAAAGCAGATGTCCGCAGGATCGACCTCTGGGGACAACGCCACGGAAAAAGACCACTCGTCGTACTTGGCGCGGAAGTAAAAAGCGTGCTGGGCGACAGTCCCCTCGACCTGCACGGGTGCGGCATGACAGGTAAAGCGGCCACGAAGCTCAAGTTCGGGAATCTGGAACGTGTCCTCGTCCATGCGCGTAGCACCGCCTTAGATTGAGGTGCTGTGCGTGTGTGCGGTTAGGTCTGGCGGGGGAACAGGAAGGGAGGACGGAATGAGAATCATGGAGCATGTACTGGAGTTCCGTATCTACTGTGAACAACAGGGGGAGTATACCGGGGCCGTTGAACTACTAGAATGTGAATTTGGTAGCGCGCGGTGGGTCACTCCGAGTGGGCGGGAGATGACGCCCAGTGAGCGAACGCGTGGGCCTTGGCAGGAAGATCCTCGTACGACACCGGCTCAACCGTCAGAACGTCCGCCGTCTGATCGATCAATAGAGCCAGCGCGTTCCGAACAGCCGTCCAGTCCGCAGAATCACCAGTCGCGAAGTCAGCAGACTGAAAACCTCGAAATGATCATACTTTTCGAGGTACGCATTGAACCTGCCAAACGAGGAACTGCCATGAACCATCAGATAAATAAGGAGAAATTGATTGCGCATATAGCGGGTGAAAATCAAAGACCTAACTAGTAGTGGACAAACGAAAGTCGCCGAATAAGGCGAACGCGATTCGTCTATCTCGGAGGGCTCAACTTTTCAGCCCGCGCTTCTTCATCCCGGCCGCCGGTGCGCTCTCGCGCAGCTTCGCGTTGCCGTACAATCCCGGGCAGCACCCGTACGTCTCCCAGAACGCCTTCGAAAAATGGCTCAGGCTGCTGTAGCCGACCGCCGTCGCCGCTTCCGTGACGTTATGCCTCCCCTCGCGCAAAAGCTGCGCGGCGCGTTCCAGCCGCAACTGCCGGAGATACTGCGGCACCGTCTGGCCGACCTGTTGGGAAAACATCCGGCTCAGGTGGAACGTCCCGCAGCCGACCTGTTGGGCGAGCATTTCCAGCGAAGGCGGGTTTTCCAGGTCGCGCCGGAGGATGGCGCACGCCTGCTCGACACGTTCGCGCGAAAGCCGCTTCTGCCGGTCGCAGAACATCTCCTTTTTCGCCTCCGCGCCCGCCGGGGTCGGCGCGAACAAAAGGAGCGAGAGCAATTCCAGGATTTTCGACTCGTACCAGAGCCGGCCGGCGGGCGAATGGACGTTCACCGGCGGCTCCGCCATCGCCCGGGCGATGGTTTGCAGTGCCAGATTCATCGGCTGGGCCACCACGAACGCTTTCGCGCCGGTCCGCGCTTGCAGGAACGCGCCCACCGGCGCTTCCATCGCCTGGCAAACTTCCCCTACCCTCCGACTGAGGTACTCGCGGGAAAGCTCCACCGTGACGAAATGGTGGTGTTCACCCGGCGTGCGCGTGGCCACGAAAATTTCCCCTTCGGCGGGTGCGTAATACGCCACGGTGCGCACCCCGATTCCCGTCTCGCGGCCGTTGCTCCCGGCGCGCAAATTGGCCGTCCCCTGCAGGTTCAGGCAAATTTCGAGGCTGTCGGCGTGGAAGGACCGGCTCCAATCCAATTCCTTCTCGGAGCGGAAGTTGTGGTACTCGATGCTGACGCCTTCGCGCGCGAAACTGCCGAAAAGCTGCCGCCATTCTCCCTGGATGTGCCGCCACACGCCGTTCTCAGCGGTAGCAGGCAGCGGGGTCTTGGCGCTCATCGTTGGGAACGAATCTCAGCAATAGACATACCTTGGCCTGTGTGAAGGTTCAAGTTTGAACGAACCGGCCGACGACAAACGCGAATCGAAGAAAGCGAATGCGGAGCCGAAAACATACAAGGGGTGAAAACTGCGGGCGTTTTCCCTGACGAGAACGATCTCGTAAATTTGTCCGCATCCATCGGAGAGTGCTGGAAGCGTGTTGCCGCACCGTCGCAAAAACCACAATTTTTGCGACGGCAAGCGCCACGAAGACGGCGGGTCAGATGCTTGCGGCAAAAATAGTGGAGATTTTTTTGAGCCGTCTTGCCCGGTTTTCCGGCATGAAAGAATGACGGTCCACTTTGCCCTCTACCAACCAAGCCCATGAAACCACGTCATTCCATGAAACGTTTCCTGCCACTGCCCGCCCTTTGCGGCGCGCTCTTCGCCACCTTGTCCGCCGCGCCGTCCGCGCAGGCGCAAACACCCGTCACCACCTGGGCGCAAACCTACGGCGTCGGCGATTACAACCCTGACGGCACGCCTGCGCCCGACTTGACCTACCCCAGCAGCGGCAATGATCTTGCCACCGGCATCGCGCCGATGCCCGACGGCGGCGTGGTGGTCTGCGGCCGGCTCAACCTGCCGGAAACCAACGTCAACCGGGCGCACGCCGTCAACGACAACGGCCTCGCCACGCTCGTGCGCTACGCCCCCAACGGCTCGATTCTCTGGCAGCAGGCGCTCCGGCAGGACAACGACCTGACCAATCCCGGGTATCAGACCCAACTCGTCGCCACCGGCACGGCCTACCAGGTCCTGACCGACGCGCAGGGCAACATCTTCGTGTATCTGTACCAAAGCGCTCCCTCGACGACCGACAGCCACGACACGGTGGCCAAGTTCAGCCCCGATGGCGCGCTGGTCTGGCAGAACGGTTTCGCGGGGGACAAATTCGCTGATGAAGCGACCCCGCCCGTCGTCCGGGCGGCGGGTGTCTACAACGGGGGCCCGACCAACTTCGATAATTCCTTCAGCCTGACCGCCGACGGCGGCGTGATCGTGGGAACGAGCGAATATCCCATCGACGGCAGCGGGCAAACTTTCAGCGTCCCCTTCTACGCGAAGTTTAATGCCGACGGTTCCCTCGGCGTGCATCGCCCCTTCAAAAACGTCGGCCAGTATGCGGGCTTTCGGGTCACCTGTCAGTCCGTCGACGGTTCGCGCATCATCGCCTAGCTGCGGGGTAGCGGCACGGTGTTGCTCATTGACGCCGCCAGCGGCAACCTGCTCGCCGAGCGCACCTTCCACTCGGACGCGGGCGTCGCCAACTATCCCGCCGACGAAATCGTCCGCGCGCTGCCCCTCGCCGACGGCGGCTTCCTGCTCCTCGGCCTGGACGTGGGCCAATACGGCCAGGGCGTGACGTTGCACCGCGTGGACGCCAACCTCGTGCCCGTGTGGGAGAAAGTGCTCCAGAACATCACCGGCACCAACCTCGCGCCAACCAGTGACGGCGGCTACCTGCTCACCGGCACGACCACGACCAACGAGACCGCGACCGACGTGCTGCTGCTCAAGGTGGACGCCAACGGCAACCCGGTCTTCGCGCGCGGCATCGGCGGCCCGAAGGACGAAGGTTACAGCGGCGGCCAGGGCACCCAGGTTCCGCTCGCCTCGGCGGTCCAGACCGCGGACGGAGGCTACGCTTTCACGGCTTCGAGCTTCAGCTACGCCAGCGACGCTCTCGCCCACCCGGACTTCTGGACGGTCAAGCTCGACGCCCTCGGGCATGTGCTCAACTTCTCCGGCCGGGAAAACTCCATCGACCTTTCCACGTTTCAGGCGCACGACAACACGATTGCGAGTGAGGTCACCGCGACGTATGACGGTTCCTATCCCAAGAATTACGTCAACGACGCCGCCGTCGGCACGTTCGGTGTGATCCCGGAGAACCTTGCCGCCAATACGGGTATCAATCAACCGACGGTCATGGTCCAGGCCGCGCCCACGGTCAGCTACAACCACGTGGTCTTCTTCAGCGGCGAAGTGTACTTGAGCCAGGGCGTGTACTACCTCAAGTTCCCCAGCGGCAACCCCTTCGGCTACTACGGCTACCTCAACGACCCGGCTTACATCTACCACGCTGACCTCGGCTACGAGTACGTCTTCGACGCCAACGACGACCGGCACGGCGTCTACCTGTATGACTTCAAGAGCAACGGGTTCTTTTACACCAGCCCGAGCTTTCCGTTCCCGTTCCTGTACGACTTCAAGGAGCACTCGACCGTGTACTACTACCCCAGCCCGAACGACCCGGACCACTACAACACCGACGGCTTCCGCTTCTTCTACGTCTTCAACACCGGCCAGACCATCAGCAAGTAGCCGCTGGCCCAGCTATTGCGCAGACTAGGCAGGCACCGCAAAATGGGCTTTGCGGTGCCTGTTTCTTTGCCCGCTCTGTTGCAGCGAGAGACCGACGCGATCATCAATACTCCTGGCCAGCGTTCACACCGCCTCCGCCAGCAACGCTTCCTCCGCCTCGACCACCAGCTTGTCCATGATGTAGTTGCGGCGTTCGGGCGTATTCTTGCCCATGTAGAAATCCAGGATGTGCGGCGTCGCGGGCAGGTTTTCCACTTCCACCGGACTCAGGCGCATGTCCCGCCCGACGAATGACTTGAACTCCGTCGGGTTGATCTCGCCCAATCCCTTGAAACGCGTGATCTCCGGGTTCGGAAGCGATTTGATCGCTGCCACACGTTCGGGTTCGTCGTAGCAATAAATCGTCTTCTTCTTGTTGCGGACCCGAAAGAGGGGCGTTTCCAGGATGTAGACGTGCCCGCGCGTGACGAGTTCCGGGAAAAACCGCAGGAAAAACGTGATGAGCAAATTGCGGATGTGCAGGCCGTCCACGTCCGCGTCGGTGGCGAGGATCACTTTCTCGTAGCGCAATCCGTCCACGCTTTCCTCGACGTTGAGGGCGC
The DNA here is from genome assembly GCA_964658285.1 of uncultured Verrucomicrobiota bacterium. GTDB lineage: Bacteria > Verrucomicrobiota > Verrucomicrobiia > Chthoniobacterales > SZAS-18 > CAHJWO01. Next base: position 13,376 of record CAZZYS010000048.1, on the reverse strand, counting down.
GCATGAGGTTGTACAACTCATCGTTCTTATAGAGGGCAGCGCGCTTGAGGTCGTTGACGTTGAGCGGTTTGCCCTTGAGCACGAAGATCGCCTGCGTCATCACGTCTCGGCAACTGACCAGCGAACCCGCCGCCGATTGGCCTTCGGTCAGAAAGACCATCGAGCCGCCGCCGTTCCCTTTTTTCTGGTTGAGATGCAGCTTGCAATCCTTGAGCTGCGGGATGCGCAAGGTGGTGGCGGCGCTGCGTTCGCGCGCGAGTTTTTTGACGCTCGCCAACTCCCGCCGCAGCCGCGCGGTGTCCTCGACCTTGGCGGCGATTTTCTCGGCCGCCTCGGGGTTGCGGTGCAGTAGGTCGCTGATGATGTCCTGTACTTTTTTGACCAACTCGCCGCGGATTTCCGTGTTGCCGAGCTTGTTCTTGGTCTGTGACTCGAAGATGGGTTCCTTCAACCGGATCGCCACGGCACCCACGAGCCCCTCGCGCACGTCGTCGCCTTCATATTTCTTCTTGGTGAAATCGTTGACCGCCTTCAGCACGCCTTCGCGGAACGCACTCAGGTGCGTGCCGCCGTCGCTGGTGTACTGGCCGTTGACAAAACTATAGTGCGTTTCGCTGAAACGCTGCGTGTGCGTGAGCGCGATTTCGAGCGTGCGGTCGCGGTGATGCAACGGCGGGTAAAGCGCGTCCTGCTGGTTGTCGGTGTCCTCGTCGAGCAGGTCGAGCAACCCATTTTTGGAATGGTAGAGCGTGCCGTTGTAGCGAATCTTCAGGCCCGCGTTCAGGTACGTGTACATCCGCAACCGCCGCGTGACGTGTTCCTCCTTGAACTCGGACTTCTTAAAGATTGTCGGGTCGGGTGAGAACTCGATGAGCGTGCCGTTTTTTTCGCCGTTCTTGTCCGCCCCTTTTTTGTGTTGGAGCAGCACGCCGCGCTCGAAAGTGGCCCGCGCGAACTGCCCATCGCGGAAGCTGGCGACCGTGAACGTGCTCGACAGCGCGTTGACCGCCTTGGTGCCCACGCCGTTGAGGCCGACGCTGAACTGGAACACATCGTCGTTGTACTTGGCCCCCGTGTTGATGCGCGAAACGCATTCCACGATTTTGCCCAGCGGGATGCCGCGCCCCTGGTCCCGCACGACGACCGAAACACCGTCGATGGTCAGCAACACCTCGTTGCCGTGGCCCATGATGAATTCGTCGATGGCGTTGTCGATGACCTCTTTCAGCAAAACGTAAATGCCATCATCGTAATGGCTGCCGTCGCCGATGCGGCCGATGTACATGCCCGTGCGGGCGCGGATGTGTTCGAGCGACGAGAGCGTCTTGATTTTGCTCTCGTCATAGACGGCGGAGGAAGAACTGGCGGCAGGCATGGGAATGCCGCAAATTTATTACATTTTCTACACAAGGACAAGCAGAATCACCCCCCGGCATCCACAAGTTCTTGTGTTTTTTCAGGGATCTCCGCCGTTTCCGGCGAGGCGGGGCCGGCGCTCTTGGGAGCGGTTTCGTCGGCGGGCGCGCCGGTCCCGGCGGCGAGCGCCGCGCACGGCTGGCAATGCGCCACCGGGCAGACCTGTGAAATCGCCTCGGCCAAGGTGTTGACGATCCAGTCCGGCGAGGCGGATTCGAGGTTGTGACGCGCGGCTTCCGCCGGTTTTTTCGAGTCCCACAGGCCGACGAGAATCTTTACTTGCGGAAACCGGGCGCGCATCCGTTTGGCGAGGTAGCGCGCTTGCATCACGGCGAAGGGGCGCAGGACGGAGAGGCACACGAGGTCCACGTGGTGCTCGGCGACGGCGTCGAGCGCCTCGTGGGCGAGCGCGCGGGCAGACAAAACCTCGCTGCCGACGCCGCCGAGTGCGAGGAGGTGGGCGAGCATCTTGCCCGCGAGTTCGTCGGCGTCGGTCTTCACCGGCACGATCAACACGCGGACGGGCAGCTTGGCCGGACTGGCGGGCGGGGCGGCGGGGCGTTCGCCTTCTTGCGCGGAAGGGGCGGCGAGGGCCTCGGCGGGGCGTTCGTGGAGTTCATCGACGAGCGTGGCGACCGTTTGCCGGACAAAGGTCTGCCGGTCCTCGCCGAGGTTGCCGAGGTGCGAATCCTTTTGCGCCTGGTTGAGCGCGGGCACGAGCACCTGGTCGTAGAAATCCACCAGCGGATGGGCCGCGAGGTACTCGTCCACGACCTGCGAGACCTCTTCCTGATCGAAGGCCAGCAGCCGCTGGTAGAGCCGGGATTCCGGAGCGAGGACGGGTTCGTCGCCGAGCAGCGTGTGCAGGAACCCCATCTGCGGCACGTAGCGGCCCAGGACGACGATACACACGGTCAGCGGCGTGGACAGCAGCAGCCCCACCCCACCCCACAGCCACGTCCAAAAGGTCGCCGCCACGATGACCGCCGCCGGGGAAAGACCCGTGCTCGACCCGTAGAGCCAGGGTTCGAGGGCGTTGCCGGTCAGCGATTCCAACACCACGAACAGCCCGGCCGTCATCGCCACCGGACGCCAGGAATCCGTCGATGCCAGCGCCAGCGCCAGCGGGGCCGCCGCGCTCATCCAGACGCCGATGTACGGGATGAAACGCAACAGCGCGGCGAGCAATCCCCACAACGCCGCGTTGGGCACCTTGATGAAAAACAGGCCCGCCGCGATCAGCACGCCGAAGGTGAAATTGACCGCCACCTGCGCCTGGAGATAGCGGCTCACGCGCTGGCTGGCCTCGTCCACCGCCTGGGTGGTCAGCGGCAGGCGTTCGGGACCGGCGAGATGCAGCAGACGGTCGCGCAGGTCCTCGCGCTGGATGAGCATGAACACCGTGAAGATGACGACGATGCCCGCCGTGCCCAGGGGGCCGAGGAGCGGGCCGAAGAGGTTGCGCAAAAACATCGGCGGACTGGCCGGCGGCTCGACCACGCGCACGGGCACAGGCGTTTTTTCGGCGGCCGCCGGGGTCAGGGATTCCAGTGGGTTCGGCGAACCGTTGGGCGAGGGCGACGCCGCCGGTTCCTTCCCGTTGTCAGCCGCTTTCTTCTCGACGGTTTCGATGACCTGCACCGCTTTTTGCAACGAACCGCCGTGACCGCGCAACGCGTCGAGCTTGTGCTGGATATTGTCCTGGTAGCCGGGAACCTTGGCCGCGAGGTCCATGACCTGCGTGGCCGTCAGCCATCCCACGAGACCAAACACGCAAAAGAACGCGGCGGCCACCAACAAAACCGACGGCACCCGCCAGAGGCCGAAGCGTTCGAGGCGGCGGACCAGCGGCGCGAGCAGGAAGCTGAAAAGCAGCGCCAGCGCCAGAGGGATCAGCACCTCCTTGGCGAAATACAGCGCCGCCAGGCACCCGATCAGCACGCCGTAGGGCAACTGCCGGGAATGCGGCACGGGCAACGGCGACCGCATAGCCGTCGCGTCCTAGGAACGGGAGGCAGCGCGCGGGGCGCGGCGGCGGACGACGGCTCGCGCCATCCACCTTTCAGGCCGCGTGGGTGTGCCCACGGCCAGTCGAACGAGCAGCAGCCAGACGGAGAGTGCAATCCAAAACATAGGGTGCTTTCGGTGGAAGTCTGATGAGCTATCGTGCCGAGACCCGCCGGAAGTTGCTTCGGTGGTGAAAAAATCGTTGCAATGGCGCGGAGCCCGCCTGTTCTGGCGTGGCCGGAGACATCCAATGCAAGATGCATTCCCCGCCGCCCACCCTACTGCACAAAACTCATTTCCTTGCGGAACGGCAGGGATTTCTGCGTCAGCTTGCGCAGCGCGAGGTCGAGCCGCGTCTTGATCGTGCCCAGCGGGATCCCCGTCCGCGACGCGATCTCGCGCTGGCTCATCTCCTGGAAGTAACTCAGGTGGATCACGCGCCCCTGTTCGGCCGGCAGACTGTCGATGATGCGCTTCAAGAACTTCCGCACGTCCGTCGCGCCGGGCCCCGTGGCGGCTGACTTGCCGAGGAAGCTCTCTCCGAGCGCCCCCTGGCCCTCGTCGTTTTCGAGACGCAGTTTCTCGTTGGCGTCCGCGCGGCGGCGGATCTTCCGGTAGTGGTCGATGGCCCGGCGGCGCGCCATGCAGATGATCCAACCCAGCGCCTTGCCCTTGCGCGCGTCGAAGTTGGCGGCGCGGTTCCAGATTTCCATGAACACGTCCTGGAGCGCCTCCTCGGCGTCGGATTCGTTCGGCAGGATTTCCATGACGATCTTGCCGATCAGCGGGCGGTAGCGGGCGTACATCTGATCGAGCGCGAGTGGCTCCCGGGCCTGGATGCGACCCATCAGTTCCTCGTCGCCAGGAGCGATCTTCGTGGCGTCGGTTTCGGTGGCGTGGTCTTGCGGTGCGTGCATAAGCGGATGAATCCTGGCGATGACGGCTTCGGGCCGGTCATGGCGGACTCCAGTGTGCCCTCCGCGGATGCCTGACGCCATCGGGCCGAAGTCCGTTTGTGCCTTGGTCCGTGCGCCCCACTCCCTGACCGGGGGAACCCCTGATAATGGTGGGGAAAATGCTTGCCAGCGACCGTCGGGCGTGGCATAAACGGGTTCCGCTGTCATCCGTGGGGCTGTACGGAGGAGGAGTGTCAGCGGATCGGCGTCCCAAAGGTGGTCGGCGAGTGATTCGTCCCATGCACCCGTCGCCCGAATCCACCGAGTCCGAGAGGAAACGCGTCCTCCTGGTGGACGACCATCCAATCCTGCGCCAGGGCCTGGCCAACGTGCTCAACGCGCAGCCCCACCTGACCGTCTGCGGCGAGGCGCAGGGACGGTCGGATGCCGTGGCCGCCGCCGAACGGCTCCAGCCCGACCTCGCGCTGGTCGATCTATCGCTGCGCACGGGCGACGGCATCGAATTAATCAAAGACCTGCGCGTGCGGATGCCCCACCTGCTGACCCTCGTGCTGTCCATGCACGACGAGACGATCTACGCCGAGCGCGCCCTGCGGGCCGGGGCACGCGGGTACGTGATGAAGCAGGAAAAACTCGACCGGTTGCTGCTGGCCATCGGCCGGGTGCTGGCCGGATCCATCTACGTGAGCGACCAGGTGACGGCCCACGCGGTGCAGCGTCTGGCGCTGGGCGGCGTGACCGCCCAGGAGGCGGCGGCGGAGAGTGTGGATTCCTACGTCAACCGGCTGACCGACCGGGAACTCCAGGTCTTCCGGCTCATCGGCCAGGGGCTCGGGACGCGCCTCATCGCCGAGAACCTGCACCTCAGCCGCAAGACCATCGAGAGCCACCGCGAGCACATCAAGACCAAGCTCGGGTTGCGCGACGGCAGCGAACTCATCCAACGCGCCATCCAGTGGGCGCACCATTCTTCCGACGCGGTCGGCATCTGAAAATCAGCCGGTGGCCGGCGGGCGGTGAGGTCGCCTTTACGGTTGATTTCCCTTGCGGCGAGCGGTTTCCACCGCTAGAAACGTGCTTCGCCACCGCGCGCCAACTCGCACCACTGCCGAAAGTGGTGCAAGGAGGCGGCGGCGGTTCGTTCCTGTCGTGCCGTTCGCTGCCGGGTTCCCGCCCGCGCCGTGGACGGCGCTCCGCAATCTTCAACACCAAGACACTACCATGCGCTTCTCCACCTTTTCGCTCCGCACCCTGTTCGCCGCCGCTTGTTTGCTCGGGCTGGCCGTTTTGCCCGCCCAGGCTGGCACCGTCAAATACCCCAAGGCCAAGCCGCAGTTTACCTTCGAGATCCCGGAAGGCTGGACCTACGAGGAGCAGGACGGTGACCTGCACGAGCTGACGATGAAACCCGACGCGGGTGACTTCGAGATCAAGATTCTCAGCCTCGGCACCAAACTGGGCGACCTGAAGTCCGCTTTGAACAAGGTGGTCAAGAGCACGATGGAGAACGAAAAATTCACCGAGCCCACGCACACCGACGCGCAGGAAGTGAAGACGCCTTCCGACATGCCGGTGGCCATCGCCTCGGCCACCTGCAAGATCGACGGCACGTCGATTCTCTACTCTTTTGCGACGTTCGCGCCGACCAAGACCAACACGTGCGAACTGGCCGCGTACGCGACCACCAAGGACGACTCGACGAAAGCCGAGGAAGCCGCCGAGAAGATCCTGGGGACGGTCAAGCCGGTGCAGTAAGAAATTGCGTCGCCACAGGTGTTCCAAACAAGGTCCTGATGGCTCTCCGAGCCGTTCCCTGATTTTTTCGGAAACCACCGCGCACGCGCCGAAGCCCCATTAGAGGAATTGACCCCCACCCGTGCCCCGCGTCCTGATCGTCGGTTGCGGTTTCGTGGGGGAAGCGGCGGCGGACCTTTTTCACCGTGCTGGCTGGCAGGTCACGGGCTGGACGGGCTCGGCTGATTCCGCCGTCCGGCTCGGCGCGCAAAAACCCTATCCCGTCGCCGCGCACGACGTGACCGATCCCGCCTCGGTCCACGCGGCGGCGTCTGGACTGCCCGCGCTCGACGCGCTGGTGATGAGCGTTTCCACGGGCCGGGGCGGCGGGGCCGAACAATACCGCCGTATTTACCTCGGCGGCGCGCGGAACTTGCTCGCGGCGTTCCGTCCGGCGCGGTTCGTCTACACCGGCAGCACGAGCGTCTACGCGCAGACGGACGGCTCCTGGCTCAACGAATCCGCCCCGGCCACCCCCGAACGCGAGACCGGACGAATCCTGCGCGAGACCGAGGAAACCGTCCTGGCGTCGTCCGGCGGGATCGTCGCGCGGCTGGCCGGTATCTACGGGCCGGGACGCTCGGCCCTGTGGCGGAAGTTTTTCTCCGGCGAGGCCGTCATCGAGGGCGACGGCGGGCGCTGGCTCAACCAGATCCACCGCGACGACGCCGCCGGGGCGCTCTTTCGCCTCGCGCAACCCGACGCGCCGCCGGGCGTCTACAACGTGGCCGACGACGGTCCGATCACGCAACGCGACCTTTACGCGGCGCTGGCCGCGCGGTTCGGGCGCGCGCTGCCGCCGTCGGGTCCCGTCGATCTCGACCGCAAACGCGGCTGGACGAGCAAACGCGTCGCCAACGGCCGCCTGCGCGCGCTCGGCTGGCGGCCGGCTTTCCCGTCGTTCCTCGACTGGGCGGCGGTGCAGGTTCCGCCCGACGAAAGCCCGTCGGCGCGTTGATTTTATCGTGACGCCGCCCGTCCGTGCGGATAGGGTGGAGCGGTCGCGCCGCGCGATTTTCGTGCAAGGCGTCCCCCGCCTGACGTTTCCTCGTTATGACCCGCTGTCTCCTTCCCCCGGCACGCCGTTGTCTCTTTCTTTTGCTGGCCCTGGGCATCGGGGTCGCTCCGGCGTGGTCGCGCGCCGCCGCGCCCGCCGTCGAGTTGACCCTGCTCGGTGTGCCGAAACCGGCCAGCGACGACGACGAAAAGCCCGACAAACCCGCCCCGGACGAAACCCTGCTGCCGCCCACGGCCGCGTTTGAGTTGCGGTTCGCGTCCCCGATGGTCGCCGCCGATCAGGTCGGCAAAGAGGCCGCCGACTCGCCGCTCGTGTTCACGCCGGAACTGCCCGGCAGCTTTCGTTGGACCAGCCAGCGCGGGGGCGTTTACACGCTTTCCGACCCGCCGCCGCTCGGTGCCACCTATCAGGCCGCGTTGCGTCACGACCTGAAATCCGCCGATGGCCAGCCCATCGCCGGGGCAGCCGACCTCAAGCGCGCGTTCCACATGCCCGGCCTGGAGATCGGCGCGGTGATCGCAAACGCGACCGAGAACAACGACCTGCCCGTCCGGCCGAAGATGCACCTCGTCTTCAATTCGGCGGTCAGCGCGGCCAAGATCGCCCCGGCATTTTCCTTCCGTTCGGCCGAAGGCAGTCGGATCGCCGCACATGTCACCCCCACGCCGGAGAATGTCACGTCCAGTACGTGGAGCCATCTCGCCATGCGCACATGGCGCGAGCAGTTCCTCGACGCCCACACGCCCGCCGATGCCAGGGCAACCGCCGGCACGCCCCCCGATTCGCGCAACCGGCTGGAAATCGTCCCGGCGTCGCCGCTGACGGTCGGCGGCAGTTGGAAGCTCGTGGGCGAAGCGGGCCTGGCGGGCGAAGACCCCGGCGCGAAACGCACGACGGCCTACGAGGTGGTCGTCGGCGAGGTGAAACCGCTCGCCGTCAGCAAACTCGCGGCCGACAACGGCGGCGAAGGCGAGCGCAAGCTGGTCGTCACGTTTTCCAAGAAGCTGGCCGAGGAAATCACCGACGACAACGCGAGCCGATCCATCCATGTCTCACCCGCGCCCGCCAACCTGAAGTACGACGTGACCAACCGCGAGGTCGTCACGGTGGCGGGTGATTTCGCGCTCGACCGTTCGTACACGGTCACCGTGGACGCGGGCATCCCGGCGGCGGAAGAGGGTCTGAAATTGGCGGCGGCATGGACGCAGGCGGCGCAGTTCGACCGCCGGCCGCCGCAGCTCGCGTTCCCGGATTTCAGCGCGCAGCAGCTCGGCGTGGGACGGCGCGAGTTCGACCTTTTCGCGCTCAACGTCCCGGACGTTCACCTGCGCATCAAGCTCGTGCCGCCCGAGCAGGCCCCGCTTGCCCTCGCGCAGTACCAGAAGCAATATTATACCCCGAGCGAGGGTCACACGGAGAAAAACCGCGTCAACTTCGACAAGGTGCCGGGCAAGGTCGTTTACGACGCCAGGGTCAAGGGCGCGCCGACTATTGATAAGCCCGAGACGATCCGCCTGAAGTGGGACGAACTCCTCGGTCCGGGCCGCAACGGCGTGCTCCTGCTGGAAGCCGAGCAACCGGCCGCCCCCAAGGGGCAGAAACGTCCGGGCGTCCAGGCGCTCGTGCAGGTGACCAACCTCGGCGTCGTCTGGCAGATCGCGCCCGGCGATCAACTGCACACTTTCGTGTTCTCGCTGGCGGACGCTTCGCCCATCGGCAAGGCCACCGTGCGCTGCCTCGACGCCGACGGCAAACCGCTGGGCAAAAGCGCGGCGGACTCCACCGCGACGGCCGACGCCAACGGCCTCGCGGCCCTGTCCGCCGACCCGGCAAACGTCGGCTGGCTGGAAGCCGTGTCCGGCGACGATTGTCTCGTGGTGCCGTTCACGGCGAACGAGCGCAACGAAATCTCCACCTACGGCTTTCACCTGCCGTCCACCGCTTACCAGAGCGACGCCGACGTGGACAACGCCGACACGGAGGAGGGTAGCAACACCGGCGCAGCCGCCGCCGTTAAGAAACCCGTCGTCCGGCGCGACGTGCTCGTCTTCAGCGACCGCGGCGTGTACAAGCCCGGCGAGACCGTGCAGTTCAAGGCCATCGTGCGCGAGTGGCACGACAGTGGTTTCGTCAACGCCTCGCCTGATACACCGGTGACTCTGCGGGCCTACGACGCGCGTGGACGCCGGTTCTTCCAAAAAGCCGGCAAGCTCTCTGCAACCGGTTCTTTCAGCGAAGCGATCCCGCTGCCGAAAATCTCCCTCGGCCATTACCGCGCCCAGATCGTCTTCGACGGCAATCCGCCCGACGACACCGACGCCGAGTCCATCGCCGCCGGCGACAACGGCGACGGCGACGACGCCGATCCCGAGACGCCGCAGCCGACGGTCTGCCGCTTCCAGGTGGAGGAATTCCAGCCGAACGCCTTCGAGGTGCGGCTCGGGCGTCCCCCTGCCCCACCGGTGGGTGAGGGCGTGACGCCGCTGCCGCTGGCGGCGCGTTATTACATGGGGACTCCGTTGTCGCGGGCAAAGGTCGTCTGGTCGCTCAAGGCGGTGGACACGGTGTTCACGCCGGACGGTTTCGAGGACTACCTTTTCGGCACGACCGACGTGGACTACCGCCTGCGCCGCCAGAAAGGAGAACTCGCGCTCGACGGCGAGGCCGCGCTCTCCGACAAAGGGGAACTGACGCTCTCGCCGCACATCGTTCTGAACGCCACCGCCCCTTCCCCGCGCCGCGTGCGCGTGCAGGCCAGCGTCACCGATCAGGATCAGCAGACGGTCACGAGCAACGCGTCGTACACCGTGCACAGTTCCGAGTATTACCTCGGCCTGCACGAGATGCCCGACGTGGTGCGCGCGGGCGATCCGCTGCCGCTCGAAGTCGTGGCCGTCAACGCCGCCGACGGCCTGCCGCGCGACCAACCCGTGCATGTCACGGCCAAGCTCTCCCACATCGAATGGCGCACCCAGCGCATCGCCATCGAATCGGGCGACTCCGATTACGAAAGCACGCCGCACCTCGAACCCGTCGCCTCCACGCAGATCGACGCGATCACCTTGCATCGTCTCGGCGGCCAGTGGGAACCCGTGACGGAAACGCCGGCCGGCCTCGGGAACCTCGTTCCCACCGAACCCGGCGAATACCTCCTCGAAATCAACGGCCAGGACGCCGCCGGTCACGTCGTCGCCACCTCCACGACCATCGACGTGCTCGGCGACAAGGAAGCCGAGTGGGGCTACCGCAACGCCTGGCAGGTGCAACTCGTGCCCGACAAGGCCGAGTACCATCCCGGCGACCGGGCCACGATCCTCGTCAAGACGCCCATCAGCGGCCGGGCGCTCGTCAGCGTCGAGCGCGAAGGCGTGTCGCGTTCCTTCGTGACCGAGTTGAAGAAAGAACATCCCGCCATCGAGGTGCCGGTGATGGACGCCGACGCGCCGAATGTTTTCGTGTCGGTCCTGCTGCTGCGCGGCGTCGGTGAATCGCCACGCAGGATCAAGATGCCGGAGTACCGCGCGGGCTATTGCCAGCTAAACGTGCCCAAGGCGGATTCCAAACTGAGCGTCGAGGTCCGTCCGAGCCAGCCCGACTACCAACCCGGCAACGAGGTATCCGTGCAGGTGAATGTCACCGACGAGGCGCACCGTCCGGCTGCTGGCGCGGAAGTCACGCTGTATGCCGTGGACAAGGGCGTGTTGAGCCTGACCGGCTATCAGCTTCCCGGGATTTGGAAGTCGTTCTACCATGATCGGCCGCTGGACGTGCGCACGGGCGTGACGTTGCCCGCGTTGCTTTCCGAGGACCCGGCGGACATGCAGTTCGTCGGCGAAAAGGGGGATGCCGCAAACAAGGGCTACCTCATCGGCGGTGGCGGCGAAGATAGTTTGCGCGAGCGGCTGCGGCAGAACTTCGTCGCGTGCGCTTATTGGAACGCCACGCTCGTCACGGATACCCAGGGACGGGTCGAAGCCCATTTCACCGCGCCGGACAACCTGACGGAATTCCAGGTGATGGCCATCGTGCACGAGGGCGGCGGGGACAAGGCGGCGGCCGGGCGCTTCGGCGGCGGGCAGGGTTCGTTCCACGTCAACAAACCCCTCATGCTGGAACCGGCGCTGCCGCGTTTCGGCAACGTGGGCGACCACGTCATCCTGCGCGCCGTGGTCCATAACCAGTCGCCGGTGGCGGGCGAGGTGGAGGTCACGCTCGAACTCGACGACAAGGCCGTGATGGACGTTGCGAACGGCAGCAGCGATGACACCGCGCGGGTTCGCCGCGTCCATCTGGAAGCAGGCGAGTCGCGGCCGGTCGAGTTCCCCGTCGAATTCCGCAAAACGGGCGCGGCCAAGTGGACCTGGCACGCGCGGCTGGCGGGGACCACCGCAGGCGCGCCCGTGTGGAAGGATGCCGTCCAGAGCACGCTCAACGTCGATCACCCCACCCCGCGCCGTGCGGAGATCGCCTACACGCATCCCACGGGCAGCAACGCCGACCTGCTCGGCCGCGTCGATCCGGCGTTGCTGGAAGGCGAGGATGGACTGATCCGGGTCAGTGTGTCCACCTCGCGTCTGAGCGAGTTGCACGAGGGCATCGACTCGCTGCTGCATTATCCGTACGGCTGCATCGAGCAAACCGTTTCCAGCACGCTGCCGTGGCTGGTGTTCAAGGACTTCCACGACACCATGCCGGACCTCGGCAAGTCGCCGGAAGACGCGGAGGAAGCCGTCAACCGCGGCATCAACCGCATCCTCGGGATGCAGACCGACGACGGCGGCCTCGCGTACTGGCCGGGCGTGACCGGGCGCACGTCCCATCGTTGGGGCAGTGCCTACGGCGCGCTGGGTCTCGCGTTCGCACGGGACGCCGGTTACTTCGTGCCGCAGGCGAACGTGGACAAACTCTGCGAGTATCTCAGCAAGGCGCTCCGCTCCGAAGGCGAAGATGCGAAACCGGTGCACGACACTTACCACGATCACGACGAGACCGACCCCTGCCTGGCCCTGTACGCGCTGGCGATGTTCGATAAAGCCGAGCCCGCCTATTGCGAGACTTTCTTCAAGACGCGCGACAAGCTCTGTCCCGAGGACCGCACGCTGGTCGCCCTGGCGCTCATCAAAAGCGGCGGCGACAAGGCGATGATCCGGGCCCTCCTCCAGCCCGGCCCGCGCGACAAGGAAAAACCCGAGACCTGGAACGCCTTCGCGAGTCCCGCCGCGCTCGACGGGATGCGGCTGCTGGCGTGGTGCCTGTCCGCACCGCGCGACGCCGCGGTCGAAAAACAACTGACCGCCCTGCTCGGCGAACGCTCGGCGTCCGGCGACTGGAGCACGACCCAGGGCAACGCGTGGGCGTTGATGGCCCTGGCGGCGTACTCCACCCAGGTCGAAAAAGCCGCCGGACCCGCTGCCGGGTCTGTCAGCCTCGCCGGGAAAAACCAGCCGTTCCGTCTGGGCGGCGAACGGCGCACGTTCACCTGCGAATTTCCGCTCGATGCCTTGGGCGCGGGCAAGGAAAAAGTGGTCCTCTCCAACGCCGACGGCAAACGCATCCTCTACGTGCAGACCAAGGTGGATTCCCGCCCGCGCGGCGGGGCGGGCGCGAACGCGGCGGCCACCACGGGTCAGGGCGGTTACATCATCCAACGCACCTACCAGAAAGTGTCGGCTGACGGTGCGCTCACGGACGCTGCCAGGGGCAAGCTGAAGGTGGGCGACCGCGTCCTCGTCAATCTGGACATCCAGGTGCCTGCCGCCGCGTCCTATCTGGCCGTGAACGACCCGCTGCCGTCCGTGCTGGAAGCCATCAACCCCGATTTCAAGACGGCCGGAGCTGGCGGCAACGCTCCCACTGACGGGTCGGTCGATTGGGTCAGCGACTTCCACGAATTGCGCGAAGATCGCGCGGTGTTCTTTTGCGATTCGTTGTCGGCGGGGCGTTTCCACCTGCAATACCTGGCGCGGGTGCGTGCGGCCGGCACCGTCACGGCCCCGGCGGCGAAAATCGAAGAGATGTACCACCCCGCCCGTTACGCGGAGACCGCCGCCGGCAGTCTGACGACGGTCCCGCTGGAATAACCCCGCGCCGCGCGACGGCGCTCGTCACCAAGGTAGGGATGAGGGTCCGAGGCACTCCCTAGATTCCTTTGGAAGACCGCTCGACAAAGGACACCGTGAACCAAGCAAAAACAGGGACTGCCTCGGAGAGGCATCCCTACCTTG
>CAZZYS010000047.1:0-20472 GCA_964658285.1 uncultured Verrucomicrobiota bacterium | reverse complement strand
TCGCTCTCGCTGTCGAGCGCGCTGGTGGCCTCGTCCAACAACAGGATCGGCGCGTTCTTCAACAGCGCCCGCGCGATGGCCAGACGCTGCTGTTGCCCACCGGAAAGCCGCGCGCCCTTGTCGCCGACTCGTGTCCGGTAACCGTCGGGCAGCGTCAGGATGAAGTCGTGGATGTACGCCTGCCGGGCGGCCTCGTGAATCTCCGCTTCCTTCGCGTCGAGCCGGCCGTAACGGATGTTCTCGTAGATCGAGTCGTGAAAGAGAAACGTATCCTGCGTCACCATGCCGATGCTCTCACGCAATGACCGTTGGGTGAGTCCGCGCACGTCTTGCCCGTCGATGGTCACCGTACCCGTCGTCGGGTCATAGAAACGCTGGAGCAACGCGAGCACCGTGCTTTTCCCCGCGCCACTGACCCCGACGAGGGCCACCGTTTGGCCCCGCTCCACGCGGAGGCTGAAATGCTCCAGCGCGCGGGCGTTGGCAGCGTCGTAGCGGAAGGACACGTCATCGAACGCCACCTCGCCCCGACAGTGGGTCAGTGCTTTCGCGTCGGGCGCGTCGAGCACGGTCGGTTGGAGATCGAGCAGGGAAAAAATGTTCGTCGTGGCCGCGCGGCACTTCTGGATTTGCATGTGCATCCGGCTGATCTGCTTGACCGGCGCGTAGAGGAGAAACATCCCCGCCGCCAGCCCGAAGAACGCGTTGAGTCCGATGCCGGTGTAATGCAGGTACAACAGCGCCAGCCCTACGCCCGCCGCCGCGACGACTTCCACCATCGGGCTGACCATTTCCGTCGCCTTGCGCACGCGCAGGGCCGACTCGAACTGCTCGTTGTTGGCCCGCTCGAACTGCGCGACCTGGTAGTCCTCGCGCGCGAATGACTTGATCACGCGGATGCCCGCGAACGTCTCCTGCAAGATGACGGTCATCTCGCCGACCTGTTCTTCCTCGCGCCGACCGCTCCGGCGGATGCGTTTGCCGTACACTGCCACCGGCACGATGCACGCGGGAAACAGCACGAGGGATATCAACGTAAACTTCCAGTCGAGGACCAGCAGCGTGACGACTCCGCCGACGACGCTCAGAGGCTGCTTGACAAGGTCCGTGCTGATGAACGCGAGCGCCGTCTGCGCGATGCGCGTGTCGTTGGCCACGCGGCTGATGAGGTGGCCGGACTGGTTTTGCAAAAAGAAGCCGAGCGATTGCGCGTTGATGTGCTCGAACACTTTCTTGCGCATGTCGCCGAGCACCCGCAGGCTCACCCACGCGGAAAGATAGTTGTTGAAGAAGTCGAACACCCCCCGCAAGAGCATCAGCGCCGGGATCGCCGCGCAGACGATCACGATGCCGTAGCGGGATTCGGTAAAGCGATGGAGAAAATGTCCGACGAAAGCGTTGGCCTTGGAAACGCCGGTCGAGTTGCCCGGACCGGTGGCTTGGCCGAGGACGCCTGTGATCAACAGTGGCAGCAGCGAGTTGCAAAGCGCGAACGCGAGGCCCGCGAGTTCGCCGCCGATGAGCACGGTCTTGTACGGCGCGACGTAGCGGCCCAGCTTGCGGAAAAAATCGACCGTCTCGCGGAACGTGCCCTCGCGTGCCTCCCGGTCGTCGGGGTCCACCATCGCGTCCACGACGGCGGCGGTGAGGGAGGGGTTGCGCGGATCGTCGGCGATGGCGGCCAGATCGAGCTCAGCGGTCGGGGGCGGTTCGGGCGGCATGAAACAAAACTCAGAGCGGCACCTGTTTTATAGCGTCGATCACCGCCTGCGTCGAGATGGCATCCATCGGGCCGCTGGAGCTTTCGGGATCGAACTCTTTCACGGGTTGATCGCCGTGGCCGGATTGCAGTACGAAAGCGTCGGGATGCCGGGGACGCCAATGGAAGGGGTTGGTCGGCCCGAAAAGCGCGATCTGCGGCCGTCGGAACGCGGCGGCAAGGTGCATCGGGCCGGTATCCACGCTGACGACGAGCGCGGCCCGCGAAAGGATGGCTGCCAGGGGGACGAGATCCGTCCCACCGGTGTAGTCCACGCAAGCGCTTGCTTCCGCCGGACTGAGGGCGGCGCGGATGCGTTCCCAATGTTCCGTCTCGAACGCTCCCGGGCTGCCGGTAAGCACGCAACGGCGACCGCGCTCGTGGTGCACGTGGCGGATGACTTCCGCCCAGCGTTCGGGCAGCCAGTATTTCTCGCTCCGTGCGCTGCCCGGATGGATCACGACGTATGGGTCGGCCGAGCTGTCCGTCTGATACTTGAAGAACCGCCAGTCTTTCGCAAGGTACTTCTCCGGAAGGGTTAGAACCGGCGTAGCTGACTCGTTTTCTGCGAAATTGTACGGGATGTTCAGAGCCGCGAGGTGGTCTAGGTAATGATCGACCGTGTGCCGATTACGCACGGACGAATCCGCGATGTCGCTGTAGACCCAACGCCGCCAATGGCCCCGGCGCAACGCGGGACGCGCGGCCACCCGGCGTGCCGCCCTTGAAGCCAGTGTCATCATCGTCGAACGGTCACTGCCAGTGAAATCCACGCAGGCGTCGAAGCCTCCGCGTGTCACTTGTTTCCAGACCGGGTAGTTGGCGTTCGCGCCGCCGCGCGTGCGGTGGATGAGCGACGCGTCCACGCTTTCGCCGAGTATGGGCAGGAGTGCGGCGGTGCCGTCGGTCAGCGCGAGGGTGACGCGCGCCCCGGCCGCGCGCATCGCGTGCAGTGCCGGCGTGGTGAGCACGAGGTCGCCGATGCGCTTGAGCTGGATGGCTAGAATATTCAAAAGACGGGGAGAATCGACATGCCATCGCCGCGTCCCTGCGGCAAGGGGATTCGTGTTTTAGGCTTGCGCGGTCCCGCGTGCGGCGATTATGTGGACGGCAGCTTTCGCCACGCCGGACCGCGTCCGGCATCGTACCCGGGCGGAAGTAATTTTCCCCATGCCGCTGCTGCCCAGGCGAATCTTCGTGACCGACTACCTGGGGCTGTGCAACCGGCTGGAAGCCATGACGATGGCCTTTGCCATCCAAGCGCGCCACGGACACGAAATCTGCGTGGACTGGCCGCAGCTCGACGCCCTGGAAATCGACGGCACCGTCACCCGCAGCCCCGGCGTGATGGCGCGGGTCGGCCTGCTGCGGTTGCACACCTGCACGCGCGAGGAATTCGACCGGCTCGGGCGCTGGCGAAACATTTTCCTGCGCGGCCCGGAAGGCCCGGACGCGGTGCTCGACCCGTTGTTTTTGCCGACGGCGCGCCGGGTGCGGCTGCGGCCGGCGTTCGCACGGGTGGTGGACGCGGCGTTCGCGCCGTTCGGCAACCGACCCGTGGCCGGGGTACACATCCGCCGGGGTGATTTCACGCTCGCCGACGAGGACACCTACGACGTGAACGCCACGCGGTTCCCCGCCGTGCCGACGTGGTGGTACGAATGGATGATGGGCCGGATCGTGGCGCGGCAGCCGGACACCGCGTTTCTGCTGTCGTGCACGGGCGATTCGGACGAGTTCCGCGCCCTGAAAAAGAATTTCGACGTGTTCGAGGCGGAGGCGACCTCGGCGTATCCGTTCCAACGTGAGGGGCACCAGGCGCGGGGGCATCCGGTGGCGGATTTGTTCGCGCTGTCGCGGTGCTCGGTGCTGCTGGCGACGCCGCGTTCGACCTTTTCGCACTACGCCGCCCACGCCCTCGGCGACCCGACGACGTGTCTGCTGCCCGCCCGGCAGATGTCGCGCCAGTCACCCGGTTTTGGGGTGGTGCGTCTCCACGGCCAGCGCGCGCCCGCGTGGTTTCGCGCTTGCCTCGACGGCCAGGGAGTCCGGCCGGGGGACGACGCGACTTTGCCGGAAGTGTTCCCTGCCGGAGCAGCGGTCACTGTCGCTTCGTGTTAACCTCCTTTCACTTATGGCCAGCCCATCCGCCCGCCGCATCCTCCTCGCCGACGACCAGGCGGCCATCCGTGACGCCTTGCGTTTCCTGCTGAAAGGCGAGGGTTACCAGACCACGCCGGTTTCCTCGCCGGCCGAGACGCTCGCCGCCATCCAGAAGGAAGAATTCGACCTCGCGTTCATCGACCTGAACTACACCCGCGACACCACCAGTGGCCAGGAGGGGCTCGACCTGTTGGGCAAATTGCTTTCCCTCGAAGGCGCTCCGCCCGTCATCGTGATGACCGCCTGGGCCACGGTGGACCTCGCCGTCGAAGCGATGCGGCGCGGCGCGCGGGATTTCATCCAGAAGCCCTGGGAAAACGCCCGCGTGCTGGCCACCGTCCGCACCCAGCTCGAACTCTCCTCCATCCGCCGCCGCAACGAACGCCTCGAAGCCGAGAACGGCATCCTGCGGAGCGAATGCACGGGCGACACCATCGCGGAGACCGGACCCGGTGGGGATTTCGTGGCGCGTTCCGCCGCGATGCGCCCGGTGCTCGAAACGGTCGCCAGCGTCGGCCCCTCGGACGCGCCCGTGCTCATCACCGGCGAGAACGGCACGGGCAAGGGGCTCGCCGCGCGCCTGTTGCACGCCGCCAGTTCGCGGGCGGCCAAACCGCTCGTTTCCGTCAACATGGGCGGGCTCAGCGAGAACATCTTCGAGAGCGAGCTTTTCGGTCACGTCAAAGGCGCGTTCACCGACGCCAAGGCCGACCGCGTGGGCCGCTTCGAACTCGCGGACGGCGGCACGCTTTTTCTCGACGAAATCGCCAACGTCCCGCTGGCCCAGCAGGCCAAGCTGCTGCGGCTGCTGGAAACGGGCGAGTTCGAGCGCGTCGGCTCCTCGCGCACGCAAAAAGCCGACGTGCGTCTGCTCTCCGCGACGAACTCCGACCTGCGCGCGGAGGTGGCCGCCGGGCGATTCCGCCAGGACCTCCTTTACCGGCTCAACACCGTGGAACTGCGCCTGCCGCCGCTGCGCGACCGTTCCGAGGACATCCCGGCGCTCGCCTCGCATTTTCTCCAGAAGCACCTCGCCCGCTACCGCAAACCGCGCCTTCAGGGGCTCGACGACAAGGCGGTCGCCGCGTTGCTGACCCACAATTGGCCCGGCAACGTCCGCGAACTCGACCACGCGATGGAACGCGCCGTCCTCCTGGCGGCGGGCGACACGATCTGCGCCGCCGATCTCGGCCTGGGCGCGGACCTCGCGTCCGCCGCGACGACGGCGGGCGGCGGCATGGCGTTGGAGGAAATGAGCCTGGAGGAAGTGGAGAAATTCCTCATCCAGAAAGCGATGGCGCGCCACGGCGGAAAGGCCAACGCTGCGGCGGAGGCGCTGGGATTGAGCCGGAGCGCGTTTTATCGCAGGCTCCAGCAGTATGGCCTCTGAGGAAAGCGGCGGGGGCGAAGACTTGCCGCGCTCCTCGTTGCTGCCGGCCTTTCCCGACGCGTCGCCATCAACGGCCAAGCTCTCACACGACCGCTACATCCAGCTTCTGACGTTTTTTGGCGGTCTGCCCGGCGTCGTCGCCAGCGTGACCCTTCTATGGGCCGGGGATTGGACGCCGAAGGTCCAGTGGACGTTTTCCGTCCTCGCCGTCGGCGTGTGGCTGGGGTGCATCGCCGCCGTGCGCGAACGCGTCGTCTACCCGATGCAGACGCTCACCAACCTGCTCGCCGCCCTGCGCGAGGGCGACTACTCCCTGCGTTCCCGCCGCGCCCGCCGCGACGACGCGCTCGGCGACGTGATGCGCGAGATCAATGCCCTCGGCGAGACGCTCGCCACCCGCCGCCGCGAGGCCACCGAGGCGCTCGCCCTGTTGCGCGCCATCATGGCCGAGATCGATGTGGCCGTGTTCACCTTCGACGACGCCCGCCGCCTGCGCCTGGTCAACCGCACCGCCGCCGCCCTGTTGCGCGGTGACGAAAAAACGCTCGTCGGCCGCGCGGCGGACGAACTCGGCCTCGCCGATTGCCTGGACGGCGACACCCACCGCACGCTCACCGCCGATTTCCCCGGCCGACCCGGCGCGCGTTGGAGCCTGCATCGCAGCAGCTTTCGCGCGGGCGGCCGTCCCCATCAACTCCTCGTCCTGGCCGACGTGAGCGCGCCCCTGCGCGAGGAGGAACGCGACGCCTGGCAACGGCTCATCCGCGTGCTCGGCCACGAGATCAATAATTCGCTCACGCCCATCGGCTCCATCGCCGGCAGCATCGGCACGCTCCTCGCCCGGCCCGAGGGGCAACGCGCCCCGGACTGGCAGGAGGACGTGCGCGAGGGACTGGGGATCATCGGGGCGCGGGCGGAGTCGCTTGGGCGGTTCATGGGCGCGTACTCGCGGCTGGCGCGGCTGCCGGTGCCGGTGCGCTGCCCGCAGCCCCTGGCGCCGCTCGTGCGACGCGCGGCGGGCTTGGAAACGCGGCTGGCGGTGGCGGTGGATGGACGGGAAGAAATCGCTGCGAACGTGGACGGCGACCAGATCGAGCAGGCCCTCATCAACCTGATCCGCAACGCCAGCGACGCCGCGTTGGAAACCGGCGGCGGCGTGCGCGCCGGTTGGTCGGAGGAAGAGGACGGGACGGCGGTGATCTTCATCGAGGACGAGGGGCAGGGGCTGGGTGGGACAGCCAACCTGTTCGTGCCGTTTTTCACGACCAAACCGCAGGGCAGCGGCATCGGGTTGGTGTTCAGCCGGCAGATCGCCGAGGCGCACGGAGGGACTCTGACGCTGGAAAATCGCCCGGACGGCGCGCGGGGATGCCGGGCGACGTTGCGGCTGCCACGGTAGGCCAAGGGCAGAGTTTTGAGCATCCCGGTTTCGGGACGGCATTGTCCCGACGACGGGACACGAGGGGATTGTACATTAAAGGGTATGTAAAATGTAAATAGCTCGTTTTGAGCATATTGTAAATATTTTAAGCGCGTGGCACGGGCCTTGCAAATAGGGAGTGCAGAAACCGAATAATCACTCCATGAATACCAAAGCTTCTTCCAATTTCACGCTGTTCCAAGACCGCAACCTGAACGGCCTCACCTACCCGCCCATCAAGCCCGCTCGCTTCTCCTCCGAACCCGAAGGCGAGGGCCTGGAAGTGTGCCTGCGCGGATTGCTGATGGCCTGCCTGGTGGCCGCCCTGACGATCACCGGCGCGCACCTCGGAAACGTCGCCACGGCCCACGACCGCCTGCCCGCCTTGCCCGATGCCCACACGGCGGTGGCCTGCGTCCAACCCGCCGTGGCCCCCGTCGCCAAGGCCCTGTAAAACCTGCCGTCGCTCCGATCTTCCCGCCCGTCCCTGCTCATTGCTCCCATGAACCTCCGCCCCACGCCCTTCCCGGCCCCGACGCCCGTCCCCGGTGGGCGGCCGGGATTCACCCCGAGCGGCGGCGGCATGGACGTGAGCCGTTCGCCGCAGATTGCCAGGCGCCGCCAGCGCCGCCGGTGGCTGCTGGCCGGGGGCGCGGTGTTGACGCTCGCGGCGGCAGGCGTGGTCTTCTCGCGGCTGCGTCCGGCGATGCCCATCGTCGAGCGGGTCGGCGTCTCCATCGACGCCGTGCGGCGCGGGCCGATGATCCGCCAGGTGCGCGGGCTGGGCACGCTCGTGCCGGAGGAGATCCGCTGGATCGCCGCCCGCACCGACGCCCGCGTCGAGCGCATCGTCATCTTCCCCGGCGCGACCGTGGAACCGGAGACCGTGATCCTCGTGCTCAGCAGCCCCGAACTCCAACAGTCCGTCCTCGACGGGGACGCCGCCGTCACCGCCGCGCAGGCCAAGCTCGTCAACCTGCGCGCCCAGTTGGAAGGCACCGCGCTCGAACGCCAGAGCGCCTACGCCAAGGCCCAGGGCGACCGCGACACGGCCATTGCCCAGGTGGAGGTCAACGAGAAACTGGCCGAAAAGGGGCTCATCGCCGAAGTGGAATTGAAAAAATCGCGCATCTCCGCCAAGGAACTGACGGATTGCTGTGAGATCGAGGGCCGGCGCGTGGATTTCACCCGTCAATCCATCGATCCGCAACTCGCCGTCGCCCAGGGGGAACTCGACGGCGCGAAAGCCCAGGCCGCGCTGCGCCAGGGACAACTCGACGCCCTCCAGGTCCGCGCCGGCATGAAGGGCGTGCTCCAACTCGTCCCCGTGGAAGTCGGCCAGCGCATCACGGCGGGCACCAACGTCGCCCGCGTCGCCGATCCCGCGCGGCTCAAGGCGCAGGTCCATATCCCCGAGACCCAGGCGCGGGACATCCAGCCGGGCCAGCCCGCCGACGTGGATACCCGCAACGGCATCGCCGCCGGCCACGTCGCCCGGGTCGATCCCTCCGTGCAGGCGGGCACCGTGCTGGTGGACATCACCTTCGGCGACACTCCGCTGCCGCGTGGCGCGCGGCCCGACCTCAGCGTCGAGGGCACCATCGAACTCGAACACATCGACGACACGCTCGTCGTCGGCCGACCCGCCTTCGGGCAGGAGGAAGGCACCGTCAGCGTCTATCGCCTGACCCCCGACGGCACCGAGGCCGCGCGCGTGAAAGTCAAACTCGGACGCGGCTCGCTCAGCACGGTCGAAGTCCGCGACGGCCTCCAGGCCGGGGACAAAATCATCCTCTCCGACACCAGCAATTCAGACAAAAACAGCGACGTGATCCGTTTGGATTAACGAACAAAACTCGATTCGCATGAGCACCGAAGCATCCACCGAAAGTCCCATCCTCATCCACCTCGACGGGGTCAAAAAAGTGTTCTTGACCGACGAGGTGGAAACCCACGCGCTGGCCGGCATTTACCTGGACATCCGGCCGGGCGAATACGTGTCCATCGCGGGTCCGTCCGGTTGCGGCAAAAGCACGCTGTTGTCCATCCTCGGGTTGCTCGACACGCCGAGCGAAGGAGCCTACACGCTCAACGGTCACCCGGTCGAGGGTCTGTCCTTCGCCGAGCGCGCCCGGCTGCGCAACCGCGAGATCGGATTTATTTTCCAGAGCTTCAACCTCATCGGCGACCTGTCGGTGGCCGAGAACGTCGAGCTTCCCCTGACCTACCGTGGCGACGTGTCGGCCGCCGAGCGCAAGCGGCGTACCAATGAGGCGCTCGACCGCGTCGGCATGAGCCACCGTGGAAGGCACTTGCCGAACCAACTCTCCGGCGGCCAGCAGCAGCGCGTCGCCGTGGCGCGGGCGCTGGCGGGCAGCCCGAGCGTGCTGCTCGCCGACGAGCCGACCGGCAACCTCGACAGCCGCAACGGCGAGGCCGTCATGGGGCTCCTGAGCGAACTCCACGCCAGCGGCGCGACCATCGTGATGGTCACGCACGACGACCGCTACGCCCACCGGGCGGACCGGACGGTGCATCTCTTCGACGGGCGCGTGGTGGACGACCAGAACACCCCGGCGGCGACCGAAGCGCCGGTGGCATTGATCGCGTGACCGCCATGCGCGAGACCGAAGACGCCTGGTTCCGGTTGGCAGGCTGGTTCGACACGCCGGCGGGCCGCGCGCTGGAACGGCGGATGCGGATGGGTGCGCCGCAGGCGTCGAAAACACCAGGGAGGGATGGCTCTCCGAGCCGTCCCAAGATTGGCCTGGATAACCAACGGGCGCGCGGTGCGTCTCGCCGGAAACATTTGGGACGGCTCGGAGAGCCATCCCTCCCTTGATTTGGAACGCCGCTGACACTGCAAAGTTCGGATTCTCCACATGACCACTCTCCTCCGCGACCTCCACCAGAGCCTGCGCGCCCTCGTGCGCCAGCCGCTTTTCACCCTCATGGCCGTGGCCTCGCTGGCGCTGGGCATCGGGGTCAGCACAGTGATTTTCAGCGTCGTCTACGGGTTGTTGTTGCGCCCGCTGCCTTACCCGCACCCGGACCAGCTCGTGCACGTCGGCATGGGGAATCTTGCCTCCCCGGACGAAGGATCATTCGCGGGGCTGCCGCCGACGGCGTTCAAAATCCTCCGGGATGATCCGGACTCGGGTGTGTCGGCGGTCGGCGGGTTCGGGTACGATTACGCCAACCTCACCGGCGTGCCGGTCCCGCAGCAACTGCTCGCCGGGATCGTTTCAATCGGGTACTTTCGCGTCTACAACGTCCCGCCCTTGCTGGGGCGAACCTTTACCGAGGATGATGCGCGCAGCGACGGTGCGTCCGCGGTGATCCTGAGTCACGCCCTGTGGCGCACGCAGTTTCATTCCGACGAGGGGATCATCGGCCGGACGATTGCCGTCGGCGACCGGCCGCTGACGGTGGTCGGGGTCATGGGCGCGAATTTCAAGGAACTCAACAGCGGCACCGATCTGTGGCTGCCGCTGTCCGACCGCAGCCCGGAAATGGCGGCAAATTCCCAACGCCGTTTCATCACCGTGGCGCGGCTCGCGGACGCGGGGCCGGAGGGCCGGGCGAAACTCCGCGCTTTTCTGAGCACGCTCTCGGCCCGGCTCGCGCAGGACGATCCCGTGCGCTACAAGGATTGGCACCTGGCGTTCGACCCGCTCGCGGGCAATCTCCTCATTGGTCTCGCCGCGACGAAGACGCTTTATCTCCTGCTCGGCGCGGTGGGCTGCGTGCTGCTGGTCACCTGCGCGAACGTCGCCAATCTCCAGCTCGTGCGCGCCGCGTCGCGCCGCCGGGAGACGGGCGTCCGCCTCGCGCTGGGAGCCAGCCGCGCGCGGATCATGCGCCATGCGTTGACCGAGAGCCTCCTGCTGGCGGCCGTCGGCGCGGGGCTGGGTGTGCTCGTGGCCGCCTGGGGAGTGGACGCCGTCGCGGCGCTGCTGCCCGACGGTTACTCGCCGTTGCAGGACGGCATCGCGCTGAGCTGGCCCGAGATGGGGTTTGCCGTCCTGGTGGCGACCCTCGCCGGGGTCCTGACGGGGATCCTGCCGGCGTGGGCCGCCTCGCGGCAGGACCCGGTGGGCTCGCTGTCGGCCGCCGCCGGGCGCGGCGCTTCGGAGGGGCCGGGCGGGACGCGGGTGCGCGCGGCCCTGGTGATCGCCGAGATCGCTCTCGCCCTCGTGCTGCTGGCGGGAGCGGGATTGATGGGACGCTCGCTCCTGGCGTCGCTGCGGACGGATGTCGGCATGAGGCTGGACCGCACGCTGATCGTCGGCCTGTCGCTCTCGAACACCCGCTACCCTGACGCTCCGCGCCGCGCGGAATTCTATCGCCGGCTGCTCGAAAGCGTCGCTGCCATCCCCGGCGTCGAGGGCACCGGGCTCACGGACACCGCGTTGTTTTCCTGGTACAACGACTTCGAATTCTCCCTGCCTGGCCAGGATGCCGCCGAGGCCGCCGCGCGCAAGCAGCAGGCCATCGATGACTCGGTGAACCCGGAGACGTTCGGGACGCTCGGAATCCCGCTCCGGCGCGGCCGGCTGTTCAACGCGGGAGACCGCGAGGGCGCTCCCAAGGTGATGATCGTCAACGAGGCGTTCGTCAAAAAATTCCTCCCGCCGGGTGAAGCCGTGGGCCGGCACCTGACGACGACGGGCAACCACGCGACCGAATTCGAGATCGTCGGCGTGGTCGGCGACATCCGCCGCAACGGCCTCGGCGAGGAGGCACCGGCGGCGGGTTATTTCTGTTATCTCCAGAGACCGAGCGCCTACGCGGCGCTGTACGTGCGCACCTCCGGCATCGACCCGCAAAGCCTGCGCAAGCCGGTCGAACAAGCCATCGTGCGGATCGACTCCGACCAGCCCGTCGGCAAGGTCCAGACCCTGGAGCAAGCCGCCAGCGGCAGCGTGGCCTACACGCGGATGTACACGGTGCTGTTCGCGGTGTTCGCCGGGCTGACGCTCGGGCTCGCGGCACTTGGCATTTACGGCACGATTGCTTACAGCGTGGGTCTGCGCACGCGGGAGATCGGCATCCGCATGGCGCTCGGCGCGCAACACGTGGACGTGCTCCGCCTGGTGCTCGGCCAGGGGGTGCGCCTGGTCGCGGCCGGGTTGGTGCTGGGCCTGGGCACGGCGCTGGCGCTTTCCCGTTTGATGACGAGCCTGCTCTACGGCATCAAGCCGACCGACCCGTTGACCCTCGCCGCGGTGGCGTTGCTGCTCGGGGGCGTGTCGCTGCTGGCGAGCTGGCTGCCCGCCCGCAAAGCCACGCGCATCGACCCGCTCCGGGCCCTGCGCGAGGAATAGAAAATTTCGCTCCCGATCTGATCCCTTCGCTTTTTCTTCCCATGCTCTCCGACCTTCGCTACGCCTGCCGCACACTGTTCCGCTCACCGGGTTTCACGGTCATCGCCGTGGTCGTGCTCGCGCTGGGCATCGGCGCGAACACCGCCGTTTTCAGCGTCATCAACGCCGTGCTGCTGCGCCCGCTGCCTTACCCACACCCGGAACAGCTCTGCATCGTCCGGGAGAACCTGCCCGAATTCAAGGACGCCTCCGTCAGCTATCCCGATTATCTCGATTGGCGCGCGGGGCAGCGGTCGTTCACCGATCTGGCGCTCTTCCGGCGCGATATCTTCAACGTGTCCTTCAGCCCCGGCAGCGGCATAACCCCCGAGAGGGTCAAGGGGTCAGCGGTTTCCGCCAATTACCTGGCCGTGCTGGGGATGCACCCGGCCCTGGGTCGGGACTTCACCGAGGCCGAGGACACGCCCGGCGGCCCGGCGGCGGCCCTGCTCAGCGACAGCTTCTGGCGGCAGCATTTCAGCGCGGACCCGGCCGTCATCGGCCAGCGGATCGTGCTCGACGGCGTGTCGTCGGAGATCATCGGCGTGCTGCCGCCGCAGATCGACTTCCCGCGCAAGTCGGCGGTCGTCGTGCCGATGCGCGACGCACGCAAAACGGACAGCTTCAATAAGCGCGGCAACCATCCCGGCCTGTCGGTGTTCGGACGGCTGCGGCCCGGGGTCAGCGAGGCGCAGGGGAATCAGGACCTGGGCGCGATTGCCGCCGAGCTGACCCGCCGCTACCCTGACTCGAACACCGGTGTGACCGTCGCTATGCGCTCGCTCATGGAGTTCACCGTCGAGGACTACCGCAAGAGTCTTTTCCTGCTGCTCGGCGCGGTGGCCGGCGTCCTCCTGATCGCCTGCGCCAACGTGGCCAACCTCCAGCTCGCCCGTGCCTCGACGCGCACGAAGGAACTGGCCGTGCGCGTGGCGCTGGGGGCGAGCCGCGCGCGGCTGGTGCGCCAGCTCCTGACCGAGAGCGCCTTGCTGGGAGCGTTGGGCGGCGGGTTGGGCCTGTTGCTCGCGCTTTGGCTGGTGGATGTCATCATCTCGCTGAGCACGGCGCTGCCGCGTTTCCAGGAAGCGCGCCTGGACCCGACCGTGCTGGCGGTCGCCGCGGTGGTGTCGGTCGGCACGGGACTGTTGGCCGGGGTGTGGCCGGCGTGGCGTTTGTCCCGGATCGACGCGATGGCGGCGGCGTTGCGCGAGAGCAGCGCGCGCGGGGCCAGCGGCGGGGTGGGCCAGGGCCGGGCGCGCGCGGCGCTGGTCGTCACGCAGGTGGCGCTGGCCGTCGTGCTGCTCACGGGCGCGGGCCTGGTGCTGCGCGGCTTCTACGAGGTGCAAGACCGGCCGTTTGGCTTCCGGCCCAGCGGGCTGCTGGTCGCCGGACTCTCGCTGCCCGAAACAAATTATACAGACGAGAAAACGATCCAGTTCGACCGCACGCTGCTCGCCAGCGTCCGCGCGCTGCCCGACGTGGAATCCGCGGCGGTCGTCCTCAACGAACCCTTCGGCAACTCGGATTGGGAGAGTGACATCCACGTGACCGGCACGCCGCCGTATCCGCCTGGCCAGGAGCCGTCCGTGCAGGTGAGTTTCGCCTCGGCCGATTATTTTAAGACCATGGGGATGTCGATCCTGCACGGCCGGGATTTCGGGCCGCAGGATGTCGCCGGACAGCCGCCCGTGGCGGTCATCGACGAAAACCTGGCGCGGCAATATTTCCCCGGTCGCGATCCCATCGGCCAGCACTTCGACAACGACATGACGACCGACGACAAGAACACCCCACCGTTCACGATCATCGGCGTGGTGCCCCACGTGCGTCACGAGATGCCGGGGGAGAACCTGGTGCTCGAAGCCATGCCGCAAGTTTACATCTGCAACAACCAGTTCGGCCGGCAAAACTCGCAGTTGGTCGTGCGGGCGAAAAGCGGCGACCCGTTGCGCCTGACTGATTCACTTCGCCAGATTGTGCTCGGACTCGACCCCGAACTGCCCATGTCCGACGTGGCCACGATGGACCAGCACATCGCTACGGGCCTCGCGCCGCGCCGCTTGACGATGCTGTTGCTGGGGGCGTTCGCGGTGGTGGCGCTCGGGCTGGCGACGGTGGGTCTCTACGGGGTCATGGCCCTGAGCGTGACCCAGCGCACGCGCGAACTAGGGATTCGCATGGCCCTGGGCGCGCAACGCTCGACCGTCCTGGCGCTCGTGCTCCGGCAGGGGGCCGTGCTCGTCGCGGTAGGGTTGGGCGTGGGGCTGGCGGCGGCCCTGGGATTGGGCCGGTTGCTGGCCAGCGTGCTCGATGGGGCGGGGGCAAGCAACGACCTGCCAATGCTCGGGGCAGTGTGCGCACTGCTGGCGGCGGCGGCGTTGCTGGCATGCTGGATTCCCGCGCGGCGGGCCACAAAGCTCGACCCGATGGTCGCGTTGCGCGACGAATGAGGACACGCGCCGTCGCGGAATCTATGGCGAATAGTCAATCCGGGGACGGCTTTCCTGCAGAGGGCCGTCCCTTTCTTGAAGGAACGGCAGGAGCAACTCCTCGGCCGGTTCGTCCTCGTCACCGCCGGTGGACGCCGCCTCCGTGTCGGCGGGACCCTGGAAACCGGTGAGCAGGGTGATCCGGCCGTCGAAATCCTCCACGAGCGCCGTGCAGCTCTCCACGAAATCGCCACAGTTGTAATAACTCACCGTCCCCGGCGCTTCGTGGACGGCGGCGCTGTGGATGTGCCCGCAAAGCACGCCGTCGGCGGTGTCCCGCGAGGCGAGGCGGACCACGGCGTTTTCAAATTCGCCGATGAACGCCACCGCGTTCTTGACGCGCGCCTTGACGTAGGCGCTCAGCGACCAATGACCCCACCCGCAGAGCCGGCGCAGGAAATTGACCGGGCGGTTGAGTTTCAGCAAAAATTGGTAGCCGACATCGCCGATGTAGGCGAGCCACTTGACGTTTTGGATGACGGTGTCGAGTTCGTCGCCGTGGATGACGAGCAGGCGGCGGCCGTCGGCGGTCAGGTGCAGTGCTCGACTGGCGATGGTGAGATTACCGTATTCGCCGAAGAACCCGCGCAGGAGTTCGTCGTGATTGCCGGGGATGTAGATGAGCCGGGTGCCCTTGCGGCCTTTGCGCAAGACCTTCTGAATCACGTCGTTGTGCGATTGCGGCCAGTAACGGCTGCGGCGCAGGCTCCACACGTCGATCAGGTCGCCGACGAGGTAGAGCGTCTCGCAATCGACCTCGCGCAAAAACCGCAGGACGGCTTCGGCGTTGCACCCGCGCGTGCCGAGGTGCAAGTCGCTGATCCACGCGGTGCGGTAGCGAGTGGGGGCAGCCATCTACCATCGGTAGTAAATCCCAGCACTCGAGAGTGCTAGCGGTAGAATGTGACGGTTTCGTCACGTCGTGCAATTCGTGGCAAACGCCTTTTGCTCGCCCGAAAGGAACGGCGGGGGATGCACGGTGGCATCCGACGGCCAAGAAAAGCTGGCTGCGGCACGTCCTCCGCGTGTAGGTTGCCCCCGCCGAAGGTATGGACCCATTTACCCCCGCTGAACAACAAATCCTCGACCGATACTTCACCAACGGCGATCAGCCGGTGTTCGGACTCGTCAACCTGCCTGAAGTCGTCAAGGGCGCGCTTTTCGCCCGTTACAGCCGCTCGGCGAAATCGCTGCGGCGGTTGTTCCTGGACGAGTTCCACAAAGACCCCGCGCAGGGCGTCGCCGCGCTCGCCGCGACGGAAATCGCCCCCCGCGAAGCGATGGGCCAGTCCCGCGCCGAAAAACTCTACGAAAAAGTGTTCACCGAATACGGCGACGATTCCGTGGCGCAACTCGGCGGCGCGCACCTCGCCTGCGAGGACGTGACCAACGTCCTGACGAAAATCATCGAGCGCCCGCGACTGGCTTCCTACCTCGAACAGAGCACGCGCTACATCGTGTACGATCAGCGGCGCGAGGGCGATGGGCACTGGAAGTTCGCCGCGCCCGCCGAGATCACGGACCCGGCGTTGCGCGCGGAGTTCTACGCGGTCATGGACGGGTTATTTACGTTCTACGCACGGCTCGTGCGCGAACTCCACGCGCGCTACGAGGAAGTTTTCCCGCGCGATGCGAAGACCGCGCAGGCCCCGTGGCAGGCGAGCATTCGAGCCAGGGCGTGCGATGTGGCTCGTGGCCTCCTGCCGGCGGCCGTGCTCTCGAACGTGGGGGTCTACGGTTCGGGGCAGGCGTATGAAATGATGCTGCTGCGGATGTTCGCGCACCCGCTGCACGAAGCGCGCGAATGCGCCGCGTCGATGCTCACGGAATTGCGGAAGATCATTCCCGCGTTCCTGCGCCGCGTGGACATGCCCGAACGCGGGCAACGCTGGTCGGCCTACTACGCGGACATCCATGCGCGCATGACCGCGGCCGCCGCGTCGCTGGAGATCCGTGCGGACCGCGAAACGCCCGACGTGGACCTCGTGGAATGGGACGCGGAAGGCGAGGAGAAAGTGCTCGCCGCCGCGCTTTTTGAATACACGGACGCGCCGACCGCCACCCTGGAAACCGCCGTGCGCGCGATGAGCGCCGACGCGAAGGAAAGGCTCCTCGCCGCCTACGTGGGCGAACGCACGAACCGCCGCCATCGGCCGGGCAGAGCGTTCGAGCGCACGGATTACAAGTTCGATTGCGTGACGGACTACGGTTGTTTCCGTGACTTGCAGCGTCACCGGATGCTGACCATCGAGTGGCAGCCGCTCGGCACGTCGCTCGGCTGCAAGGTGCCGGAAGACCTCGCGCTCGTGTCCGGTTCCGCCGGGGAATGGACGCGCCACATGGACCGCGCCGCCGCCCTGGAAGCACGCGTGCGGGACAAATATGGGTCACTCGTGGCGCAGTACGGCGTGCCGTTCGCCTACAAGATACGGTTCACGATGCAGATGAACGCGCGCGAGGCGATGCACCTGTTGGAATTGCGCACGCAGGAGCAGGGGCACACCGAATACCGGCGGGTGTGCAACCGGATGTTCGAGTTGATCCGCGACCGGGCGGAACACCGGCTCCTGGCGGGCACGATGAAATACATCGACCCGGCGGGGTACGACCTGGGCCGGCTCCACGCCGAACAGCGCACGCACGCGCGGATGGAAGCGCAGGCGGGGGTGTGAGAGATTCCCCGCCGCACACGCTTTCTCAGTAGGTAAACAATTCCTCCATCCCGTACTGCCGGCTGCTCGCCGCGTTGAGCGCGCGCAACACTTTCGCCTGCACATTCGGCGTCAACCGACGGCCCTTGCACGCCCGGGCTACCATTTTATGGGTCAGTTGTTCCGTCGAAGCCGCCACGAGGTCCGTATGCTTGAGGGCGAGTTCGGCGAGGAGGCGTGCGATGGGTTGTTCGCCGAGGTCGCGTTCGATGGGATCGGGCATGTCGGGAGACGGAAAATATTCGGTGAGAGCGGTGGTGAGGAGTTCGACCAGTTCCGGGTCCATGAAGCCGTAGTCGTCGGGAATGTCGAGGCAGATCACGCGCTTGCCCGCGAGCGAGTCAGGAAACCGTTCCCGCAACCGCTGGAGATGCCGGCGTTCCATGCAAAAGATGAGGTCGGCCCAGTGCAGATGATCGGCGTTGACCCGCACGCGCGCGGACGGTTCGGTGCCAGCCGAACGCGCCTCGCATCCGGGGCGGCGGGCAAAGAGTTTTTCGGCGGTGGGGCTGCGCCACTGGTTGCGGCTGCATACGAACAGAAGGCGGAGGGGAGCAGTCAAAATGACGAATGACGAATGACGAAGAGCGAACTACAGAGAACGAATCAGGGTAGTCATCATTACTGGCACTCATCAGAATTTTCATTCGTCATTCGTCATTCCCTATGAAATCCCTCTCCGACTGCCGCCTCTACGGCATCCTCGACCTCGGTTACGTCGCCCCGGCCAACGCCGTGGAAACCGCCCGCCGGATGATTGCGGGCGGCGTGGACATCCTGCAAATCCGCGCCAAGGGCCTGCTGGCTCCCGACATTCTCGATCTTGCCGCGCAGGTCCGGCCGTTGACGGAGCCCGCCGGCGTGCCGCTCATCATCAACGACCACCCCTGGCTCGTCCCGCGCGCGAACGCGGACGGCGCGCACATCGGCCAGGACGACGGCCCGCTCGCCGCCGCACGCGCGAAAGCCGGGGAAGGCAAGCTCGTCGGACGCTCGACGCACAGCGTGGATCAGGCGCTGGCCGCGCGGGACGAAGGGGCGGACTACCTCGGATTCGGTCCGCTGTTCGCCACGCCGACAAAACCCGACTACGCGCCCATCGGTCTCGACGACATCGCGCGCGTACACACGGAAATCACGGACCGGCCGATCTTTTGCATCGGCGGCGTGAAACTGGAAAACCTCCCGCGCATCCTCGACGCCGGCGCGCGGCGGGTGGTGATCGTCTCGGGTCTGCTGCTGGCGGACGACGTGGCCGGATACGCCCGCAAGGCAGCAGCGATGCTGGCCGGGAAATGAAAACCCGGCGTCCCGGGACGGTGTTGCGCGTGGAAGGCTTGCGCGTCGTGCGCGGCAAGGACACGATCCTCGACGGCATCGACTGGCGCGTGGAGCGTGGACAACATTGGGTCATCCTCGGCGCGAACGGCTCGGGCAAAACGTCGCTGCTCAGCGCGTTGACGGCGTACCTGACGCCTTCGTCGGGCACCGTGGAAGTGCTCGGCGCGGAATACGGCCGCGCGGATTGGCGCGAACTGCGCCGCCGTGTGGGTCTGGTGAGTTCATCGATCCGCCAGATGCTCGGCGACGACGCGACGGCGCTGGAAATCGTCGTCAGCGGCCGGGACGCCGTGTTAAACCCCTCGGGCCGCCTCAGCCCTGGCGACCGCCGGCGCGGAGAAAACGTCCTGCGCCGCGTGGAGGCCGCCGCGCTCGCGGACCGTGCGTGGGGCGTGCTCTCGCAGGGCGAACGCCAGCGGGTGCTCATCGGCCGCGCGCTGATCGCCGCGCCGCCGCTGTTGATCCTCGATGAACCCTGTGCCGGGTTGGACCCGGTGGCGCGGGAGCGGTTCGTGCGGTTCCTGGACCGCCTCGGGCGTCGGCGCGGTGGACCCGCGCTCGTGTTGGTGACGCACCACGTCGAGGAAATCGCGCCGGTGTTCACGCACGCGTTGTTATTGCGAGAAGGAAAGGTGCTCGCGGCCGGGGAAAAGGCGCGTGTGCTCACGACGGCACGGCTGACGGAGACGTTCGACGCGCCGTTGCGGCTGCGGCGGGATCATGAGGGAAATTACCGGTTGCGTTTCGTGCAGGGCAATCAGCGCAACAAAGCGATGATCGCTTGACGAATTTTCGGAGAGAGGCTGCGCGCGATGTGCCCGTCTCGCTCACAAATAAACTCACGTGAGCCGTGAAAAGCTTTGCGGGGCGGGCGTAGCTCGTCATCCGGAGTCCACCCGAGGCGAAATCGGCGTTCGTCAGTTCGACGGCCCGGGCATCGCCGTAGGGTTTGCTGGTGACCTGACACAAAATCCAGTCGTCGCGGCCGGCAGACGCCACGACGACCGCCGGGCGAAGCTTGGACTGCGTCAGGTCCGAAAACGGAAAGCGAACCAGTACTATCGATCCGGCTGAAGGTGCGACCATGCGTCCTCCTCTTCGGAACGGTTCCAATCCTCGGACAAAGCGTGTTCGCTCAGAACGGCTGTCTCGATGGCGGCAGGTGCAGGTTCCTCATCCAGAATGGTGACGAGCGCACGGTGCGTGCCGGAAACCTCAATTGGCTGGAGCAGACGCACGCTTCCGTGTTTATCGACGACAGCTTCGACGGTCTGGATCACAATTGCCAGCCTATCTTCAACGCGCAGCCGATGCAATCATCGAATCACGGGCACACGCATCCATCTTCCCCTTTTCCTTTTGCACCGATTTCCTGTATCGGTGTGCCTCTATGCCCGTTCTCATCGTTGGCTCCATCGCGCTGGACACCGTCAAAACCCCCGTCGAGGAACACGCCGATCTGCTCGGCGGTTCGGCCTCGTACGCGGCGGTCAGCGCCAGTTTTTTCACCGAAGCGCAGCTCGTCGGCATCGTCGGGAGCGACTTTCCGCCGGCGCACGTCGAATATTTCCAGTCGCGCAAGATCGACCTGGCAGGTCTCCAACAGGTCGAGGGCGAATCCTTCCGCTGGTCGGGCGAATACATGACCGACATGAACGTGCGCGAGACGCGTTCGGTGGCGCTCAACGTCTTCGAGCATTTCAACCCGCACCTGCCGGACTCCTACCGCCAGACGCCCTACGTCCTGCTGGCGAACATCGCGCCGTCGCTCCAGAGCCACGTCCTCGACCAGATGGCCCGGCCGCGCTTCGTGGTGGCCGACACGATGGACCT
>CAZZYS010000046.1:0-20795 GCA_964658285.1 uncultured Verrucomicrobiota bacterium | reverse complement strand
GATGAAACCGATGGAACCCATGAAGCCAATGAAAGGTTTCTCCGATGATCCCGCGAGCCGCTGGTGGCCGGAAGCCCTGGGCACCGCTCCAAACTCCGCCGGGGGCCAGAACGAAATGCGCTACGCATACTTTGGCGACAAGCATCGTCTCGCCGTCGACAACGGCAGCGGGATCAGCGTGTACGACACGGGCGAGCACGAGGTTTCTGGCGTGCAGCAGCGCCAGGATGGCGGCGGCAAGAAAATCGTTTTCACCAGTCAAAAAGGGGAGGTCGATCTCGACGCGTTGCAAAAGGTCGGCCACTGATGTGCCCAAGCTGGACCGCATCCGTCAAGCGACGAAGAAAAACGCGAGCGCCAGCAGGACGTACACGCCGATCAGGAGAACACCCTCGAACCATGTCGTCTCGCCGTCCTGCGCGATGGCGTTGACGACGAACGCGACGGCGGCGATGGACGCCATCTCCAGCGGGTTCGAGAACACGAGGTTCATCGGGTGGCCGATGAAGTGTGAGATGAACACCAGCAGCGGTGCGGTCAGGAGCGCCACCTGGATCGTCGATCCCACGGTGATCGTCATCACGAGCCCCATCCGGTTGCGGCGGGCGAAGTAAATCGCCGAGGTGTACTCGGCAGCGTTGCCCACGACCGCCAGCACGATGATCCCGAGGAAAATCTCGGACAGGCCGAGGCTCTTCGAGGTCGCTTCCAGCGCATCGCTCACGAGTTCGGCCTCGACGGAAATCAGCGCCGTGCAGCCGAGCAACACCCCGACGGAAACCGGCAGTTTCCAAATCGGCCCTTCGGTGAGTTCGCCGTCGCTGATGGCGAAGATGTCACGGTGCGTGATGAGCGTGTAGACGAGATTGGCTAGGTAGATGCAGATCAAAACCCCGGCCACGCACAGGCTCAGGTGTTCGTCCCGGACTGCCGCGACCTCGGCACCCAGCGACTGACGCTCGGTGTAATCGAAAAACGCCGGGAGGATCAGGGCGACGACGCACAGGATCAACATGCTGGAGAGCAGGGCCGCCCGTTCTTTTTTGAAGACCTGTTTTTCCCGCCCGATGCTACCGGCGACGATGGCCATTCCGAGACCCAGGAGACTGTTGCCGATGATGGAGCCGGTGATCTGTGCCTTGACCACTTCCACGGCTCCCTTGAGCAAGACGAAGATGGCGATGATCAACTCCGCCGCGTTGCCGAAGGTGACGTTGAGGAGCCCACCCACCGCCCCACCGGCGACGTTTGCGACCTGTTCCGTCGCCTTGCGAATGTACTCGGAAAGCGGGATGATCGCGCCGACGGCAACCAGGAAAACCAAGGTCGCCGGCGCGTGCCACCAGTACCGCAGCGCGAGGGAAAGCGGAATCAGGAGCAACAGCAGACGCAGGAGCACGGGTGCGGAGTCTGTTCCCGGTGCCGCGCTACGTCAATGGCCGATCCCACTGTACCGTGTTAGACGGCAGCGGCCCCGATCAGGCGTGGTCCCGGTCGTGGACGTGGGCCGGCGGACTGGTGGCCTCGACCGCGCTGAACGTTTCCTTGATGCGGTACGTGTGTTTCGCCCCCTTTGGCACGACCCACGAATCGCCTTTGTTCAAAAGCAGCGTCTGCCCTTCCAGGGACAGTTCGGCAGCGCCTTTCAGCACGTAGCCCACCGTCTCGTATTCACGCGCGACTTCCGGCTTGGTGTCACCGGGCTCCTCGTCGGTCCACAGCCGCATGGAGAGCGTCACGCCGCTGGCGAGGTATTTCTGGCCGAGTTTGCCCTCGGGCGAGTATTCGGAGCTGACTTTCGTGACGCTGGTATCGCTCATAAGAAGGGAAGGATAAGAAATATCGCGTCGGCAGATCGCCGGGCGCTCGCCATTGATAACGCTCGCCGCCGGACGGGCGGACGCCACGTTATCCCTGGTTCCCGCGCAAGCGTCGCTCAGTCCAAACGCTGGAGCGAGGGCAAGCTATAGCTTTCTTGGACGCTGTGGTTGTCGTCCGCGAGCGTCCCGGCATCGAGGAACAGTTCACGCGGCGATTCCTCAAACTCGAACTTGTGGAACCCATCCAGCGGCTTCGCCAGCGCCTTCGGTAGGTCGTCGAGGCTGTTGATCGCCTCGCCGTTGACATTCGTGACCACGAGGTACTTCAGGTCTTCGTAGCCGATGTTGCTGGCCGCCGGGAGGACCTGGCTGAGGATCACGATGCGGTGCCGATCCTGCGGGATCATCGACGACTGGTAACGGTCGAGATAGACGAGCCTCTGGGGGGCTTGCTTTTGCCAATCGCCACCCCATTCCTTGAGGTACTGACGCGAGAGTTCCTCGAAGATCAGGCCGTCCACCACGCAATACCGCGGCGCGCGATCCACCACGTAGGGCTCGCTGACGTAATCGCCCGGCGGCTTGTGGCTCATCGTCATCTCGAACGTCTTCTCCTCGCCCTCGCGCGAGATTTTGACGGCGATCTTCTGCCCCGTGAAGGTCTTCGTGGAAAGCAAGTGCACGATGGAAATCCGGCCATAGAGCGGTTCCTCGTAGTTCCCGTCCTGATCGATCCCGTGACCGTCCACGTCGAGCACCACGTCGCCCACCTTTAACCCTGCCTCCGCCGCCGGGCCGTGCGCCACGAGGTCGGTGACATACACCCCACCGCCGCTCGCGGGCAGTTTCGCGTAATGGCGCAACTGCGGGTCACGGGTCGGGGCGTAATCCATCCCTGCGCGTGGGAAACCGTTGTACGAGCCGTCGCCGAAGTCTTTCAGAAAATGGGCGATGACCGGTGCCGGCAGCACGTCCACGCTCTGCGTGCGCGGATCGTAGCGCATCAGGATCCCTGCGAGTTTGCCGTCTTTGATGACGGGGGCCGTGAAACTGCCCTCCTTGTATTGCAGCGAGAGACTCAGCCGATAGACGAGAAAGGACGTGCCCTCCAATTGGTAATGCGCGACCTCGATGGTGGTGATCGGTCCCGGAGTGGCCACCAGAGCGTCGTTGCTTTCGAGCTGGAGCACGTTCACGCGGTCGCCCACGGCGGCGTCCTGGATCAATTCCATCGGCGGGACGCCGCTCAGGAAGCTTTCGCTGGTCGGCTCCAACAGGGCGAGGTTGGCCTCGTAATCGACGCAAACCACGCGCGCATCGATCTTCTGGCCGCTCTCGGCACGTTCGAGTTCGACGTAGTTGTGGTTGGCGACGAGTTGCGCGGTGACGAGCACGCGTTTGTTGTCGATGACCGCGCCCAGGCCATGAAAGACACGGGGGTTCTTCTTCGACCACGGACGGAAGAAGTCATACTCCTGGTTCGTCGAATTCACGCGAACGACGGAAACTTCGTTTTTCGACACGGGCCGGGCCGCCGGTGCCGCCAGAGCGGTGATGCCTGGTACGAAAAAAAACGAGACGCAAAGCAGATGCTGAAATCGGGTCATGTTCGGAGGGCGTTAACGCGCGCGGCCAAAAAGGGGCTAACGAATCGCGGGATCGGGCATCGGCACATCGCGCCGGGCGACCGCTTCCCCCGTCTTGGCCGGGGGTGAGGCCGGTGTCTGGTCGAGGTTCGACTCCGACACGACGTTGTACACGGTCTTGATCCGCTGGCGGGCGGCTTCCACCTTGGCGCGCTCCAACACGATGGGCCGCCCGTCGCCGATGCACTTGATAACGTAGTAATCCGAGGGCTCGGCAAAAGCCGCGGCGAGGTCTTCCAGCCGCTTGATCGGATGGCCGTTCACCTCGCTAACAATCGAGTTGCGGAATTCTTCCAGGTACGTGTTGATCGGGTCAGGCAACACCTGACTCAGGACGATGACCTCCGGGTGCTGGAGAAAGATCGCGCGGTCCACGAACGAATCATAAAAGTAACGGACGCGCAGGTCATCAATGCCGTAGACTTCCAGGAAGTCGCGCGAGAGCGGTTGAAAAAGCAGTCCGCCAAAGAGCACGAAGCGCGGCTTCACGTCGTAGGTGTTGGCCTGGATAAGGAAAGGCCACGCGGGCTTGAGATTGGCCGTCACGTCCATCTCCTTTTTGTCGCGCAGGATGTGGAGTTTCAACGGATCACCCTTGAACTTTCGTTCCACCACTTCGGCCATTTCCACGCGCTCGCCTTCGATCTCGATGAAGCCGTCGCTGGCCACGGGGCGGTCGTCGAGGGCGAGGATCACGTCGCCGACCTTCAACACGCCGTCGCAGGTGCCGCTGGGCACGATGGAGCCGACGAGCATCCCGGTATCGTCGTCCGTCAACCCGAGGGCACGGCGCTCGGCGGGGTTTTGCAACCGGACCGCGCTGATGGCGAGGTCCACGTATTTATCATAGTGACCGTCCTGGATATCCTCCAGGAAATGCTGGAGCACCGGCGTGGCGATCATGTAGCCGACGTTTTGCGCCACGTCGCCGCTGTAGCCCTGAAACGCCACGCCGACGACTTTGCCCTCCTGGAGCACCGGTCCGCCGCTGTTGCCGGGGTTGATGGCAGCGTCGATCTGGCAGGCGAGGTGGCTATCGACGGCCGAGTGGCTGTAAACCTGGAAATCCACTCGCGAGACGACCCCGCGTGTCACCGAGAGGCGTTCGCCGCCGATGGGATAGCCATAGACGGAGACGCTGGATTCCAGCTTGGGGATGCCACCGATCTCCAGCGGTTTGAGTCCCTTGTAGAAGTCGGGATCGCGCACTTCGAGCACGGCGAGGTCGCAGTCATGACCG
Organism: uncultured Verrucomicrobiota bacterium; assembly: GCA_964658285.1. Taxonomy (GTDB): domain Bacteria; phylum Verrucomicrobiota; class Verrucomicrobiia; order Chthoniobacterales; family SZAS-18; genus CAHJWO01. The sequence continues at coordinate 16,089 of CAZZYS010000046.1, read as the reverse complement.
ACGAATTTCACGCGCGCGGGATATTTTTTGGGATCGTTCTCCCGTTCGACGGTGATGAAGCGAGCGTTGCTGATCACATGCGCGTTGGTGATGATGCGCGGCCCGCTGATGATAAATCCCGCGCCGACGCCGCGCGCGATGTTGCCGGGGTTCCAGGGTACCTTGTAATCGGGGTCCTGGGAGGTGGTGGTGATGCGCACCACGCTCCGGCGCACGTCCGCGATTTCGGAACGGACGGGGCGGATCGGCAGCAGGCAGAGGAAAGCGCAGCAGAACAGGAAGGCCGACGCCTTCGGAGAGGGGCGGGTCATGGTAGGGTGGATGACAATGGATGAGGGTGCGGACCCTGTAAAATGGTTTGTCCGAGGCCCGCCGGTGTCGGGACACTCGCAGCACGACGCGTGCTCGGCAGGTCAGACGTTGAAACGAAACTCGACCACGTCGCCATCCTTGACGACGTATTCCTTGCCCTCGATCCGCAGTTTTCCGGCCTCGCGCGCCTTCGCGGTGTTCCCGAGACGGACGAGTTCGTCGAAATGCACGATTTCCGCCGCGATGAACCCGCGCTCAAAATCGCTGTGGATGACGCCGGCCGCCGCCGGAGCTTTGTCGCCCGCCCGGATCGTCCAAGCGCGGGTCTCTTTTTCGCCGGTCGTCAGGTAGGTGCGTAGTCCCAGGAGATGGTAAACGGCGCGGATGAGCGTGGCAACGCCGCTGCCCTCCGCCGTCACTCCCAGACCGGCGAGGTATTCGGCGGCGTCTTCCTCGGAGAGATCGACCAGTTCGCTCTCGATCTGGGCGCTGATGACCACCGCTTCCGTGTCGAGGTGACTTTTGACGTACTCACGGACCGCCCGGACGTGCGCGGCGGCAGGCGAGGAGGACGAATGAAGCTCCTCTTCGGCGACGGCGGTGGTCAATGCCGCGAGGTCGCTCTCGGCGACGTTGCAGGCGAAGATCGTCGGTTTCGCAGAGAGCAAAAAGAAACTCTTCAGGAGTCGGCGTTCCTCGTCGGAGACTTCCATCGTCACGGCCGGTTTGCCGGCGTCGAGATGGGGGATGAGCCGTGCCAGGAGAGCGTTCTCCGCCTGCGCCACCTTGTCGCCTGTCTTGGCCGCCTTGGCGTTGCGGTCCGAACGTTTCTGCGCGCTGGCGAGGTCGGCGAGGATGAGTTCGGTGTTAATGACCTCGATGTCACGCACCGGATCGACCGTCCCGCTGACGTGGTGGATGTCGGCGTCCTCGAAACACCGCACGACCTGCACGATGGCGTCCACCTCGCGGATGTGGGAAAGGAACTGGTTGCCCAATCCCTCGCCGCCGCTCGCCCCGCGCACCAGTCCGGCGATGTCGACGAACTCGATGGCGGCCGGAACCAGCTTTTGTGAGTGGCTGAGCTTGCTGAGCACCTGGAGCCGGGGATCGGGCACGGTGACAATGCCCATGTTCGGGTCAATCGTGCAAAAAGGGTAGTTGGCCGCCTGCGCCTTGCGGGTGCGGGTGACGGCGTTGAACAAGGTGGATTTGCCCACGTTGGGCAGCCCGACGATACCTGCGCTTAACATAAGGACGGGCAATGTAGCCGCGATTTGCACGATGAACAGAACGGGTTTTGTTCCCTGCACGCCTATGGAGCCGACACTCGTCTCGGTCTGCAAGTATCTCGACGGTCATCTGCGCCTGAGCGCCGTGGCCGATTATCCCAACGCCTTGAACGGCCTGCAATTGGGAAACGACGGCACGGTGTCCCGCGTGTGCGCGGCCGTCGATGCCAGCCTGTCCACGGTGACCGGGGCGGTTTCCAAGGGTTGCGACCTGTTGCTCGTGCACCACGGCCTGTTCTGGAACGGTCTGACCCCGATGACCGGCAACCGCCGGGAGCTTTTCAAGCGGGCGATGGACGGGAACCTCGCGATCTACAGCGCGCACCTCCCGCTGGACACCGGCGTCGCGGGAAACAGCATGTTGCTGGCGCGGGCTTGTTTCCCGGCGGTGGAATGCACCGGTGGCTGGCAGCCGTTTTTCGAGGTGAAAGGCACGCTGATCGGTTGTCGCGCACGCCTGGACGAACCGGTGGAACGGGACGCCGTGGCGGCCGGTCTGAGCCACGCGGTCGGCGGCCCGGTGCGGTTGTGTCCCGGCGGTCCCGGAAGGGTGCGGCAGGTGGGCGTCATCACCGGCGCGGCGGGATCGGAGGCGCGGCGGGTTGCGGGCGAGGGCATCGACACCCTCATCACCGGCGAGGGACCGCACTGGACCTACGCGCTGGCGGAGGAGGTGGGCATCAACATTTTCTACGGCGGACATTACGCCACGGAAACCTTCGCGGTGAGGGCGCTGGCGGAGCATCTCGGCGAGCGCTTCGGCCTGCCTTGGGGCTTCATTGATCTGCCGACCGGTCTCTGAGTCGCCGGGTCAACCGTTCGCTGTACCAGAGCAAGGGGAAACCGAGCACGCCGAACGAGCAGTCGATCAGTCTCCAGAAAAACGGCACGCCCCGGATCGGTCCGCAGATCAACGCCAGCGGCAGCACGAGCAGACACGCCCAGAGGCCGGTCCGGATGGCGGCGAGGTTTTTCACCGGGTCCACGAAGGGCGCGACGAAAAAGAGCGCGATGACGATGTGCCCGAACGCGAGCCAGTCCGTGCCGTACGCCATGAACGGATACCGCGTGTAGGTGAAGTGCAAAGCGTCGCGGACAGTGAGAACCCACGTGGCGCATTCCGCCAAGAACCCGCCCGATCCCGCCAGCGTCTCCGCACCGGACCATCGTGCGACCGCGTCGAGTTCGCGTTCCAGAGGGAATGCGGTCACGCCGCTGACCACCAGTCCGAACATGAAAACCGCCAGGGCAACCCGGATGCGTAGCAATAGGGAGGCAGTAGGCTCGTCGGTTTTCATCGCGCAGGCTTACCATCTGACAAAACATCGTTTCCCGACAGCCGGCAACTCGCCGCGTCTCCCGCTCGCCCCTTGCCGCCGGATGCGCGGTAGACTAGGATCGTGCCGCCCCGATGATCCCACCGCGCTGCGCCGCCGTGCTGCTTGCCTGTTTCCTCATGGTCGGGACGGTCGGGGCGCAGACGCCCACCCCATCCGGTCCCTCGACGGCCGCCGCGCCTTTTGCCGACGATGAACGTGCGGCGCGAGTCGTCGAACGATATAAGACCATGTTGGCCGCCAACCCCGCCGAGGGGATGGCGCTGGATCGGCTCTGGAAGATGTACGAGGAGCGCCATGCCTCGGCGACGTTGATCGACGACTACCGCCTCGCCACCGATACCTCGGACAAACCGGCCGACGCGCTGATCTACGGACACCTGCTCAAACGCGCCGGGCGGCTGGACGAGGCCGCCGGAAGCTACGAACGCGCCGCCCGCCTGGACCCGGCAAACCCGCTGCCTTTTGTCGCGCAGGCGGATCTTGAAGTCGTCCGGTCACACCCCGCTGACGCGGCCACGTCACTCGAAGCCGCGCTGGGCAAAATCCCCGCCACGGACCGCCGCCGCGCCGACTGGCTGATGAAACTCGGAGACGCCTGGCTGGCCGCCGGGCAACCCCTCAAGGCGAGCGAAGCTTGGGAAAAGCTCATCGTCGCCGACCCGTCTAATCTGACGTTGCGCAGGCAACTCGCCGCCAACTACGAAAAAAACGGCCTGCCCGAGCGCGCCGTCGTTCACTATGACTACATCGACCAGCACGCCGATCCGGCCGGACGCGCCTCCGCCTTGCGCGAACTCGGCCGGTTGCACGAAGCGCGCGGGGAGTTCGAGGCCGCCCGCGATGCGCTCGAACGCGGCCTGGCCCTCACCGCGCGTGACAATTGGCTCTACGGCGAACTCCAGACGCGGCTGATCCGGCTTTACCAACGCGCCGGCAAAGCTGCCGAGTTGGAGGCACGCTGGCGGGCAGCGGTCGAGCAAGCGCCGCGCGATCTCGGCGGTTACCTGCGGCTTGTCGCGCTCGCGGAAGCGCAGGGCGACCCGGCCGCGGCGCGCCTCTGGCTGGAAAAGGTGGTCGCCCTCGCTCCCCGCGACGGTGGAAACACCCTCAAACTCGCCCGCCTCCTGGCCGACGCGGGCGAGAACGAGCGCGCCGCCGCGCTTTACAACGCCGCGCTCAAGCTCCGGCCCGGTGATCTTGATCTGATCCTCGCGCTGGCTGATCTGGACCTCCAGACCGGTCGGCCCGCCGATGCCATCGCGCGCGTCGAAAGCCGCGTCGCACAAAATCCGGCCGACGAATCGGTCTCGCTCCCCGCCTTGCAGTTTTTTCTCTCGCATCGCCTGGATGACGCCGCGCAAAGAGCCCTCGCCGCCGCCGTGGCGCCCCAACCCTCCGCCTCCGAGCCATCGCTGGCATTGGCGAAGTTCTACTTCGGCCGAGGCCAGGCCGCCGATGCGCTTCCCGTCCTGAATCGCCTCGTCCAACAACCCGGCGACGCCGCCGCGCGCGCCCAACGCTGGATCGCCGCAGCCGATTGTTACAAGGAGAGCGGCCGGACCGACGAGGCTTTGCGGTGTTGGCAGGAAGCTGCTGCCCTCCAGCCGACCTCCGCAACGGCGCTGGTCGCGGTCGGCGAGTTGTTGCTGGCAAAAGGCGACGTGGCAGGTGGCACGGCGCAAATGGAGCGTGCCATCGCCGCTACGCCCGCCGGTCCGGACCGCGAGGAGATCGACCGCAAGCTGTTCCAGGCGCTGCTCGACCGTTCCGCCCCGGAGGACATCGTTCCGGCCGCGCCTGTCCGTTGGCGGGGCGGCCTGTCGCCCGGTACGCCCGGCAGGCCGGTGGTCGTCTCGCCCCCCGGCGAGGAAATGCCCTCGACGAAAGAATCGGACCGTCCGTTGGTTCGTTATCTGGCCGAGATGGAAAAGGCCGCGAGCGAAAAACCATCGTTTGCCGGCTACCTGCGTCTCGCGCACTGGTTCCAATGGTCTCACCGCTCGCATGACGCCGCCCGGGCTGCCGACGCGGCGCTCGCGCTCGAACCCCGCAGCATCCCGGCACGCGAAATCCTCGCCGACAGCGCCGTCGCGCTTCGCAACCACGGCGCGGCCATCAAGCGCCTGGGCGAGATCGCCGCGCTCGATCCGGGACGCAAACCGGAGGTCACCAAACGCCTCGCCGATCTCTTGCTGGAAGACGGCAAGTACGACGGGGCGTTGGCCCTCTTCGACCGTCGCGCGCGGGAAACACCCGGTTCGGTGGAGGCGCTGACCGACCTCGCCCTCGCCCAGCAGCGTGCCGACCGGTGGTTCGATGCGCTAGCCACCTGGGAGCAAGCTTACGCGCTGCCGCATCTCAACCCCGCGCAACGGGCCAACCTGCGCCAGCCGATGGTCTCCGCTTACGAACATCTCGGCCAGTTTTCCCGTGCGGCAGAGTTGCTCCAGGCGGCCATCGATGGACAGGAAGACCTCGCCGCCCGGCAGAACCTCTTCCGCGAACTTGTCGCCTTCTGCCAGGACCATTCGCTCGGGTCGTGGCTCGAAGGGGTTTACAAAGCGCGGCTCGCCGCGCAACCGCAGGATTATTTTGCGATGACCGCGCTGGCCGAATTGCAGAAGGCGGCAGGCGATCCACGGGGCGCTTACCGGCTTCTCGACCAGGCGTACTACTCCGCGCCCGACCCGGCGGCGGCCTTGCGAACGCTCGTCGCCGAGGCGGAGGCCCTTGGTGAAAACGAGGAAGCGGTCGCGCACCAACGCCGTCTGGTCGGCCTCGCCGGTCAGGCCAACGCCCAGAACCTCGAAAAACTCGCCGCGCTCGAAGAAGCGAACACGGACGAGGCGGCGGCGCTGCGCATCTGGGAACAGATCGCGGCGAGATTCTCGCGTGACACCGGCGCACTGGGAGCGGCGGCGGATTATTTTGCGCGGGTGCGCCGGATCGACCGGGCGCGGGATTTATTGAGCCGGATTGCGGCCCTCGACCCCGGCGACTTCCGCCGCCTCTACCAACTGGCGCAACTCGACTTGCAAGCCGGTGATTCTGCTGGCGCGCGCACTTGCCTCGAAACGCTGCTTGCCCGCACCCGTCCCGAGGCCCCGGGCGACGCGTTGATCTTGCCACAGGAACTCGATTCTTCGATAGAGCCTGCGAAGCTGATGGCGGCGGCAGGCAGGGGCTCCGCGCATCCCGCCACCGGCACGACCGATCCGTCCGCGGCGGAGGGCGACGAGCGCACTGTGCGTCTGAGGGCGATAGCGCAGTTGTCCCGGATGTTCTTCGCTGGAAACAACGCGGCGAATGCCGACGAACGCCGCCGCTGGTTGGAGCGCTGGCGCGCCGCCGTGATTGCCGGGGCACGCAGCGAACCACTGGCCGCATTTTTTTACGCCGGGCAGAAAGACGCGGTTCTCGATCTGACATCCTCATGGCTGAACGCACCGGATCCCGACGAAAAGGAACGGAGGGAACAAACGTTCTTGCTGGCCGGGCTGCGAATGGAAAATTACGCACCCCTGGCCCGCTGGGTCTGGAGCGGCGATGCCGCCGAAAGCAGTGGGCGAACATCGCAGCTCATCGAGACGCTCGGCTACTTCCTGTCGACCGGCGGACGGCCGTCGCCGGGAATGGTGCCGCAGCTTTTCCCCGCCGAAATCAAATCGCGCACGTTGCTCTGGCAAATCGCGAGCGGCGTGTTCGCCGACAAACACTGGTACGCCGATGCGGCCGATCTCGGTGAGCGCGCCGTCGCGCTGCCGGGCGGCAACATCGCCGCCGAAGCCTTCCAACTCGCCCAGTGGGAGGTCGATCTCGGGCGGATCGAGGCGGCGCGCGGCATCCTGCGGCGCGCGGTGGACGAGGGCGAAGGAACGGCCTTCGATGCCACCGCGAACAACGCGGTGTTCGCGGACTTGCGCGCGTATTATTACCTGCTGCCTGCCGCCGAGCGCGGCGCTTTCGCGGCGGGTTACCTCCAGCGGACGCAGGCGCGGGACCCCGGCGGGGTGCACGCGACGCTAGCCGCGATTTTGCTGCATGGCCTGCAAGGCGACGAGGCCGGTGCCTGCCGCGAACTCGACCGGATCGTCGGGATGCACCTGCTTGACGGTCGGGAGGGCGGGGAGTCCGCGGACGTGCGGCGCTGGAACTATCTCTACGCCTGCGGAACGCAGCTCCAGGCCTGGAACCTGGACAAACTCGCCGCGCACGTGTGGCGTCGCGGGCTGGACACGGCCTCCGCCTTCGACAAGCGGGATCCCGAGGTGCGCAACCTCCTCGGCGAAATCCGCTTGCACCAACTCGTCGCGGAGGTCGTGACGGCGGCGGACCCGCAGGAAGCGCGCGAGCGGGTGACGGAGTATCTCCGCGAGGGGCCTCCGGTCATCGTGATGGCGTCGGCGGCGTCCGTCCTCATGAACGTCGGACAATACGCCGCGGCGGTGCAGATTTACGAACGTCTCCGCCACGAAGTGCCCGCCGACCCCGATTATCCGCGCAGCTTGCTGTTGGCGGAGGAGGCGGAGGGCGATGAATCCGCCGTTCAAGGGGTGCTGGAGTCGATGCTGGATGACGGCAGGCCCGCCGGGTATCCCGCCGGCCGTCTCGAAATCCTCACGAAACGCGCGAGCCTCCTCGAAGGGTCCGGCGACGCCGACGGAGCGTGCCGTCTGCTCCTGGATGCACGGCGGGCGTTCCCGCGTTCGCTGACCGTGCTGCGGCCGTTGGCGCGAATCCTGGAGCGTCTGAAACGTCTCGATGACGCCGCCGCGGTCTGGCGTGAAGCCACCGAGTCGGATCGCGGCCCGACTTCGGTGGAGGCACTCGGGTCGGTCGAGATCGCCCGGGGCCAACGCGACGCGGCGTTCGCGCTCGCCCGCGATGCCAGCGACCCGGTCTCGGAATCCGAGCAGAGTTGGTGGTTCGGACGGCGCGTGGGCTTGTACCTGGCTGCCGGACACGCCCGGGAGGCCGTGGAGCTTGCCCGGCAATGGGTGGCGGAGGGCAAAACCGCCGGGTTGACCGAGGCCGGCTCCAGTCTTGCCTTCCAGGGACAAAAAACGGCGGCGCGGGAACTGTTCGCGACGGCCGCGCGCCAAGCTCACGATCCGCTCGTCCGTTTCCAGATGCAGCAGGCGCTCATTCAATTCTGCTACTCGGGGCGAGACACCCCGACCGACGACTTTTTGCGGGAAATGCGGCAGCTCGAACAATTTGCGGACGCGGTGCCCGGCCAACGGCAGCAATACCTTCAGGACCAATACACCTTCGCGGTCGCGCGGGGAGCGACCGAATGGCTGGAGAACGAACTCAAGCGCGAATGGAACGAGGGACAGGGCGAGGTTGCGGCGGGGGAGCGACTCGCGGACCTCTATTTCGAGACGAAGCACTGGGACGCCCTCCAACGGCTGGTGGCAGCGGTGGACGCGCGCCCGAATCTGCCGGAGCAAACGTTGTCTTCCCTGGAAACCCGTCTGGTGAAGGCCGGACGGGCCGCGTGGGCGCTGCCCATCGCGGAACGGCTCTGCCGTCGGTTCCCTCTGAACGTGGAATACACCCTGACGCAGGCGCGAGCACTCTGGCAGGCCGGACAGCGCGCCGAAGCCGTCCGCGTGCTCGGTTTCCTTGATGCCGGGAACGTGTTCCGCGAGAACTTCACCGGCCAGGCGGCCCTGATGTACCTGGAGTTCGGCGACCGTACCCGTGCCATCGCCTCGCTCGAACAGGATATCGCTCGGGACCCGCTCGCGGTGCGTTCCGCGTCCCTGTATTGCCGGCTGGCCGGCTTGTATGTCGAGGACAAGCGTCTGGACGAAGCTGGTCGGTTGTTGGCCGTCGCCTATCGGAACCAGGCTCAAACCGACCTGGGACCGCTCGTGGACTACCTCCAATCCGCCGGCAGGCTGGAAGTGACCGCGAACGGCGAATTACCCGGCGGCGAGCTGCCGCTGACGTTCCTGCGCCGCGCGCAACTGCTCGCCGCCGTGTACGACCGGCTACATCGGATGGGACGCGGCCAGGAAGCCTTTCAACTCGTGGCAGCGCACCCCGAATTGCTCCCGGCCGTGCCGAGATTGGCGGCCACGCTGCGACGCGACACGGCCCCGGAGCAGGTCGCGGCCCTGGCCAAACTCGTGCAGAGCGCAATCAGCCAAGCCGAAGGGGCATCGGTGGAAGCATGGCAAAGCGAACTGGCAAAAATTTACGTGCGTCGCGCCGAAATCGCGTCGGCACACCAGCCGCCGCAAACCGGCGAGGCACTCAACTTTCTCACACAGGCCCACGAATTGACGCCGGACGATTTCTTGGTCGCGCGCCCGCTTGCCATCGCCTTCCGCGCCCAACACCAGGAATCGCGCGCGAACGCGGTCCTCGCGCCGTTTCTGACGGTGGACGCCTTGCCAACCGAGCGCGCCCAGGCCCGGCAGATTCTGGGGCTGAAATAACGCTCCGGGGTTACAAGCGGCTTGCAGGTCGGTTGAGCGTTCTTCTGGAAGTGGATGAGCTCTCCGAGCGCCATCCACCTCCAGAAGCTGTGCCGGTCAGATGCCGCTCAACCATTTTGACAACCGCTGGAATCGGGTCAGGAGAGCAGCCGGACCGCAAATCGAGCGGCGTCGGCCGCGCCCTCCGCGCCGATGCGGAACGTCGCCACCGGAATGCCCGCAGGCATCTGGACGATGGAGAGCAATGAGTCCAGCCCGGCCAGCGTCCGTGAGCGTACCGGCACGCCGAGCACCGGGAGCGGGCTGATGGCTGCGGCCATGCCGGGAAGGTGCGCCGCGCCGCCCGCGCCCGCGATGATGCAGCGCAGTCCGCGCGCGTGCGCCCAGCTCGCGTAATCGAAAAGGAGCTGCGGCGTGCGGTGCGCGCTCACCACCCTCGCTTCGTAGGCGATCCCGGCGGTTTGCAAAACGCGTGCCGCTTCGCGCATCGTCGGCCAATCCGACGTGCTCCCCATGATGATTCCCACCAACGGGGCGGGGGAGTCGGGAGTGGACTCCGGCGGCATCAGGGTTGCGTGGCCTCTTGGGGATAGACCGCGACCGCTTCGATCTCGATGAGCCAATCGGGGTTGACCAGAGCGGCCACCCCGACCGTCGAGCGCGCCGGTTTGACGGGGCATTCGGCCGTCCCGAAAAATTGTCCGTACGCATCGAACCAGCCCTGAAAATCGAACTTGCAGTCCTTCGTCTTGTCGGCGGTCACGTAGACCCGCAAATAGATCACATCCTTGAGCGTGAGTCCCACTTCCTTCAAGCGAGCCTCAATCTGCTTGAGCGCCCCCGCGCCCTGTGTTTTCGTGTCGCCGTAGCGGGCGGGGCTGCCGGTGGGCGCGGACTCATCGACGACCGGGGGCACGGTGCCGCTCGTCAGAAACAATGCCCGGTTCGACGGCACGGAGACGGCGGCGGAGATCGGGGAGGTCGCGGGACCGGTGAACGCGATTTCAGTCGGCGGACCGGCGAGCGCTCCGGGCGCGCACAACCAGGTAGAGACAGCCACCGTGCCAAGACCAGTGAGGAGAGAGGAAAAGGGTTTCATGATGACGTTGTTTGCGCGGTGCGTTCGATGAGGCTGGTGACGACGGCCTTCGAGGATTCAAACGCTCCCGCCATCCAGCCGCCAAGGTACGTGAGATGTTCGCCCGCGAGGTAAAAGGGACCGTCGGGCTCGTTCAGGACGGGGTAATATTTGGCCCGCGCTTCCTCGGTCCAGACGGCCCAACCACCGAGGTTGTAGGGAATGCGCTGCCACGCGACCGAAAACGAGTTTTGGAACTCTGCCTCGTACTGCGGATGCAGTTTGCCGCCCTGCGACAACGCGTGCGCCTGACGTTCGGCAGGCAACCATCGACCCACTTCGGCGGCATCCCTGGCGAAATGGTAATATCCGACCACCACGCCGCCGTTCATCCCGAGATACCCGTAGTTGGGATAAAAGATTTGGGTGATGTTCTGGTCGGTCCAACTGATGCCTCCAAAGATGCGGTCGTCTTCCTCCCAGAAGCGTCGCTTGAATTGGAGGCCGATCTTGCCCACATCCATGTACGGCACCGTGCGCACGGCCTCCGCGATCTCCGGTAAAAAGTCCGCCGGGATGCCTCGCAGCACACTCAGAGGGATCGTGCAGATGCAATAGTCCCCGTGCACCTCGCGCGTCGTGCCTTCGATCAGGTCGGTGACGACGAGGCGCACACCGCCTTCCGGGGTGCGCCTGATCTCGCGCACCTCGGTCCGATAGCGGATGCGGTCGCCGACCCGTTTCTCGAAGGCCTTGGCAATCCCGTCGATGCCTCCGACGGGCTGAAACATCGTCGGCTGCTGGTCGAACTGATGTTCAAACCCGAGGTGTTTGCCGAACCCGGCCTTGATGATCGACTCGAAGTCGAGCGGGTTGCTCAGCTTGCCCGGATGCGCCCCGGCGGCGGGGAGATCGTCATAAACGAACCCCCGGCTTTCCGACGCGCGGTTCAAATTGCCGCGGTCGGCGGTGGGTTTGTAAACGAGGTCGGGCGACAGTCCGGCGTCGTCGCGCAGGTATTCGATCAGCGCTTCCTTGTCGTCGGCCGTCATCGGCCGGTCGAGCGCGTCCCGGCGGACGGCTTTGGCGAGCAATTCATCGACGTAGCCGCGCAGGTCGGCACTGGCTTCGCGGAGACGGACCTTCGGGACATCCTTGACCAGGTAGTAGGCGCTCTCGTTGACGTTGTTGAAGACCTCGATGGGCACGCCCAACTCCCGACAGTAGCCGAGCGTGGTGGTGTGATGGCCGGGGATGCGTGCCGGTCCCGCGTTCATGTAGCCGCCCTCGGTGAAGCGGGCGACCTGCTCCGGGCCGTCGATTTCGGTTTGCCGGTCGCCGGGGCGCACCGTCCAGCAACGTCCCCCAACGCGCGCCCGCGCTTCGAAGATTTCGCAGTCGAACCCGTGCTTGGCGAGTTCGTACGCCGCCGACATGCCTGCCAGACCGGCTCCCAGGATCAGGACGCGGCGACGCTTGCCCGGTGGCAAACTCGACGGGGCGATGGCCGTCTCGGCCTGCGTCTCAGCCGGCCTTGCCAAAAGGTCCAGCGCCAGCATTGCCCCCGTCGCCGCAGCGCTGCCGTAGCGACCCACCCGCCTGACGAAATCCCTCCGAGTCATTGCATTTCATGGTCTAGCGGGAATCCCGTGGCGCGCAAACAACAAAGTGCTGTGCCGCCGCGTGCACCTAAACATTGCCTCGCACCGCCCGGCCGCGTAATCTGCGCCCACTCGTATGGTTTTACCGACCGGAATTCTCTGGCCAGCGCAGCAATGGCTTTTCGCGGTGCATCCGCACACGCTATCCTTTCAGCTCACCTGGACCACCCAGGCCGTGTTGGCGCTCATTGCTGGCGTCCTCGTGCTGATCCGCCCGAAGAACTTAAACGTCATCCTGGCCGCGTACCTGATCCTGCTCGGCGTGCTCGGGATCGTGCAAATCTCGTTCTGACCTTCAACCGGCTACCGCGTGGAGGGTCTCGTCGATGGTGCGCCGGAGTTCGTCGATGTCGATTGGCTTGGTGACGTAAGCCTGTGCGCCGAGGCCGCGCATCCGGGCGATCTGCTCGCCCATCGCGTCGGCGCTGACGACCACCACCGGCACCTCCGCCGTCGTCGGGTCGCCGCGCAGCGCGCGCAGTACATCGGCTCCGTCCATGTCGCCGAGATGCACGTCGAGCAGGATCAAATCCGGATGCTCGGCTCGCGCGATCTCCAGTCCGCCTTCGCCCCGCGTCGCCGTGAGCAGGGAAAGCGATTGATCCAAAGTGAGCAGGCGCTCGATGAGTTCGAGGTTGATGAGGTCGTCTTCGATGTAGAGCACCTTGTGCCGCAAACCGGCCGCCGCCGGGTGGTGGAGCGTCGGCGTGGCCGGAGCGATGGGTTTGAAAATCGGCGGTCGCGGCTCGTCTTGCTCGACCCTCAGAAGCTCCACCGTGAAGGTGCTGCCGACGCCGGGTTCGCTGCTCACCGTCAATGCTCCGCCCATCGCTTCCGTCAACGCCTTGGACAGCGATAGTCCCAGGCCCGTTCCCGGCACCTCCTGCGTGGCCGGCAGGCGCGCAAACGGTGCGAAGATTCGCCCGGTGTCCGCTGCGGCGATGCCCGGGCCGGTATCGATCACCGAGATTTGCATCCGCTCCTCGCCCTCCTGGCAACGCACGGTGACCTTGCCGCCGGGGTGGTTGTATTTGATGGCGTTGGAAACCAGGTTTAAAAGCACCTGCTTGAGCCGGCGCGGGTCGGCCAGGATCGTGCAGGTCGCCGGGCAGCGTTCCAGCACGATACGGACGCCTGCCTCACTGGCGAGCGGGCGCATCAGTTCGAGGGTCGTGTCGATCAATGCCGACACCGGCACCGTCTCATTGGTCAGCGTGAACTTCCCACTTTCGATGCTGGACAGATCGAGCACTTCGTTGATGAGGCTCAGCAGATGACGACCGGCCGTGAGGATGTAACCCACCCCCTGGTTATGCGTGGTTCCGAGGTCTTGTAGTTCCAGCAACTGACCGAACCCGAGGATGGCGTTGAGCGGCGTGCGCAACTCGTGGCTCATGCGCGACAGGAACTCGTTTTTCGCCTTGCTCGCGGCCTCGGCTTCGTCTTTGGCCTGATGCAACTGCGCGAGGGCCTGCCGCCGTTCGGTGATATCCTGCACCTGTGAGATGAAGTAACACGGTTCACCGGTGGCGGCGTCCCGGTGCAGCGAAACGTCCAGGCGGATCCAGACCGCTTGGCCCCGTCGGTGGAGATAGCGTTTATCGAGTTGGTAGGTCTCGATCTCGCCTCGCAAAACTCGTTCCAGCAGTTCCAGGTCAGCCGACAGGTCGTCGGGATGGGTGATCGTTTGGAAATTCGTCGCCAGAAGCTCTGTCTCCGTGTAGCCGACGATCTGGCAGAGCGCCTCGTTGACCCGTAGCCACGTGCCGTCCGTCGATGCGAGCGCGAGACCGAGCGGTGAGTGGACGAACGCATCCCGGAAGAGCGCCTCGCTTTCCGTCAGGTCGTGGGCGGCGATGTCCAGCAAGCGGGACTTCTGAGCCGCGGACTCTTCGACGGCCTCCTTCGCGGCGCTGACCTCGGCCAGCATCCGCCGCGCCCGCCGGACCCGCGCACGCTGCCGTGCGATGAACATCGCCGCGATGAGTGCCGCGAAAGCGAGCGTCTCGCCGAGCGCGTAATAACGCGCGGTCGTGCGGCTGAGTTCGACTTCCTTGAGATCGAGCGCCGATTGTCGGAGTTCGGCGTCGCGCTGCAGCAGCTTGATCTGCCGGTTACGCGCCTCGATCTCGTAGCGCGCCTGCAATTCCGCCATCTGGCGGTGGCTGCGCTCACCACGGATCTCCTCGGTCTTTTCCGCCAGTTTGCGGGCGTAGTCCAACGCGCCCCGGTAGTCACCCTGTGCCTCCCGGGTCAGGGTGTATTCCTCGAAGTACGAGGCGAAGAGGTCCGGGTTGCCCAGCTTCGCGGCGATCTCCATCCCCGCGTCCAGGTGCTGTGTCGCGGCCTCCGGGTGGCCGAGGCTGCGTTCGATCCGGGCAAACAGATAATGGGCGTCGGCGATGCCGCGTGGGAGATCGTAGCGGCGGCAGACGGCCATCGCATCGTCCAGGTATCTCGACGCCTGCGTTTGGTCGCCTGTCCGGTTGGCGATTTCGCCGAGGTTCAGCATGACGTAGGCGACGAGTCGTTGGTTGTCGGCGGCCTTGGCCAGGACGAGCGACCGCTCGAAACTCTCCCGCGCACGGGGATAATCCTTGGCAAGGAGGTAGTTGTTGCCGAGGTAGTTGAGCACCGCGGCGAGCCTGGGATCGTGGGTTTTCTCCGCCAGCCGGAGCGCGTTCTGGAAGTGCACGAGTGCCTCGTCGTGGTCCTCGCCTCGTCCATACGCGAGCCCGAGCCCGTTTTCCGACCCGATGCGCAGATCGTCGCGGTCCAGCTTGTCGGCGATGGCCCGTGCTTTGAGAAAGCTTTCCATCGCCGCAGGCAGATCGGCGAGGTTCCACTTTACCAGCCCGCGCGCTACCAGGCATTCGCCGCGGGCGGCTTCGTTCCCGAGTCGGGATGCAAGCGTCAATCCGTCGGCTGCCAATGTGTCGGCCTCCGTGTAAGCGGCGACTCCTCGGGCGGTTTGCGCCGCTTGTAACAGAGCTTCGAGTATCCGTGTCTGATCGCGGCGTGCGCGTGCCGCCGCGAGTGCATCCTGCGCGGCCTGATATGCTCCTTTCGGATCGTTGTTTTCCAGTTCGCGCGAACGCTTCAGCGCCTCCTGCGAATCGCCAGCGTTCGTCATGCCGGACGAGGGGAGGTCAGACGGTGCGTCGAGCGCTTGTCCCGACCCGGCCGTGGTCCATCCGCAGCCGAGCAATACAACGCCCAGGAGTAGCAGGCACCGCATCATGAAGTGCCTTCCAAGAAAGCACGTTTGCTGCCAGCGTTTTGCAGACGAACGACGGCTGAAATCCCGTGGGAGGGCCACCCTGATCTCGCTTGAAAATAAGAAACCCCGTTTCGCAAAACGCGAAACGGGGTTTCTCGGGTGGGGGGGAAATCTTACGGTGCTGCTAGATGACGTTTTTCAGGTCTTTACCAATGGCCAGTTTGACGGTGCGCTGCTGGCGAATCTTCAGTGGCTGGTGGGTTTTCGGATGAGTGGCAAGACGGGCTTTTCTCTCGACGACCTTGAAGGTTCCAAATCCAACGAGCTGAACGGTTTTGTCCTGTCGCAGACCCGCCTTGATTCCCTCGATGACGAGGGAAACCGCGCGGTCGGCCGCAACACGGCTTGCTTGACGACCCATCCTCTTTTGGACGAAATCGATCAGGCCAGCTTTGTTCATTCTGGAAGACGAGCAGCGAATTTGGCAGACCGGTTGATCTTGCCTCGCGGAACAGCCTGACAGAACAAAAACCGATGGTTTGATGATGGGTCGTTCCACTCCGGGCGTCAACAAGAAATTTGCAACGATTTTGCCCTCGCGTCACGGCGACCCGGCAACCGCGACGACGAAGAAAAGAGTTGCCAACCACTAGCCGGCCGCCATATTTGCAGCCCTCCACGATGCCTCGTGGTGTAATGGTAGCACAAGTGACTCTGAATCACTTTGTCAAGGTTCG
>CAZZYS010000045.1:0-20988 GCA_964658285.1 uncultured Verrucomicrobiota bacterium | reverse complement strand
CTGCATTCTGCATTCTGCCTTCTGCATTTACTCTGATCGAACTCCTCGTCGTCCTGGCGGTCGTCGGCGTGCTGGTGGCGGTGGGCATCCCGGTGTTCGGGCGCATGGCCGAGACCGGCCGGGCGGCCAAGTGCGTTTCCAACCTGCGTCAGATCGGCACGGCCTTGGGGCTCTACCTCGGCGAACACAACATGACGATGCCGACGCTGCTCGCGGGCCGCACGAGCTTGAGCCAGGACGGCGACTACATCGACAACACGCTCAACGCCTACACGCAGAGCGGCCCGTCGGTCTTCGCGTGTCCGTCCGACAAGGGGCAGGCCGCGCAATCGGGCACGAGTTACTACTGGAATCAGGCGCTCAACGGCCAGGCGATGTCGGGCCTGAATTTCCTCAAAAATTACGATCAAACGCAGGTCATCATCCTCGCGGACAAGGCCGCCTACCATCCTTACCTGGTGAACAAGGTCAATTTTCTCTACGCCGACGGCCACGCGGAGAAGGACTTCAGTTGGAAGTTCCAGGTGCAGCAGTGAGCGGGCGGGATGGACGGCGCTCGGAGGACGCCATCCACCGGTCGTCGTTCACTCGTTTAAGGAGGTGTGACTGCTTCCAACGTTTCCTCGCGCGCGCTCGGCCGTGATTCCGGCCTGACCGTCTCCGCCCTCGGCCTCGGCTGCATGGGCATGTCTTTCGCCTACGGGCCTGCCGACGAAGGCGAAAGCCTGCGCGTGCTCCATCGTTACCTCGACCTAGGGGGCAACTTCCTCGATACCGCCGAAATCTACGGCCCCTTCACGAACGAGGAATTGCTGGGCCGTTTCCTGCGCGAAGTGCCCCGCGAACGGGTCGTGCTGGCCACGAAATTCGGCTTCAAGTTTGACGCGAGCGGCGCGCGCGGCGCAGATAGTTCGCCCGCGAACGTGCGCCGGGCTTGCGACGCGAGCCTGCAACGTCTTGGCATCGACGTGATCGACCTGTTTTACCAGCACCGCGTCGATCCCGGTACCCCCATCAAGGAAACCGTGGGCGCGATGGCCGAACTCGTCCGCGAAGGCAAGGTCCGCGCGCTCGGACTGTCCGAGGCCGCGCCGGAAACGATCCGGCGAGCGGCGGCGGTGCATCCCATCGCGGCGTTGCAAAGCGAGTATTCGCTCTGGACCCGCGAGCCGGAAACCAACGGCGTGCTGGACACCTGCCGCGAACTGGGCATCACCTTCGTGCCGTACAGTCCGCTCGGGCGCGGCTTCCTGACCGGGGCCATCCAAAAGGTCGAAGACTTGCCCGAAGGCGATTGGCGACGCACGAACCCGCGTTTTGCGGAGGAGGCGCTCCAGCAAAACCTGAAATTGGCCAACGCGATCAAATCCCTGGCCGAAAAGCAGGGTGCGTCCCCGGCGCAACTGGCATTGGCGTGGGTCCTGGCGCAAGGCAACGACATCGTGCCGATCCCCGGCACGAAACGCGTGCGCTATCTGGAAGACAATATGGGCGCGCTGGGCGTGGAATTGAGCGCGGAGAATCTGCACGAAATCGACGAGGCGTGTGCCGTGCATCAGGTTACCGGCGAGCGCTATCCGGAGGCAATGATGGGGATGGTTCATCGTTGAAAAGTCCGGCCGGTCGTCAACAAGGTCCTGATGGCTCTCCGAGCCGTCCCAAGATTAGCTTGGATGATCCCCGTGCGTACCGTGCGCCTCGCCGGAAACATTTGGGACGGCTCGGAGAGCCATCAGGACCTTAAACGGGGCATCCCGCGCGTCCTTGTAAACGTATCGTTCTCTGATGTCCGCTGCCTTGCAGGTCGTTTGGTTCAAGCGCGATTTGCGCGTCACTGACCACCGGCCGCTCCTGGAGGCGGCGCGCACCGGTGGACCGTTGCTGGCGTTGTACGTCTACGAGCCGGAAATCATCCGTGCGGACGATTTCGACCCGTCGCATCTCGTTTTCATCAACCAATCCCTCGCCGAACTCGACGCCCGTCTGCGCGCGCTCGGCGGACGGTTGACGACCCGCGTCGGAGCCCTGCCGGACGTGTTCGACGAACTCCACGCCCGCCACGGCGGCATCGCCCGCCTCTGGAGCCACGAGGAAAGTGGGAATGCCCTGACCTACGCCCGCGACCGGCGCGTCGCTGCCTGGTGCCGACGATCCGGCGTTCCGTGGACCGAAATCCCGCAGCACGGGGTCTTCCGGCCACACCCGGACCGCGAAGGCTGGGCCGCTCGCTGGACGGCGCGCATGTCCGAACCGGTCGCGCCCGCGCCGGCCGAACTCTCCACCGTCCCCGCCATCGACGCCGGCCGCCTCCAGACTCCCGCCGACCTCGGCCTGCCGGAAAGCAGCCGCGACCTCGCCCAACCCGGCGGCGAGTTACCGGCGCGCCGGCTCCTCCATTCATTTCTCGAAACGCGTGGCGTCGATTACCGTCGCGCGATGTCCGCGCCGGGAACCGCCTGGAACGCGTGCAGCCGACTCTCGCCCTACCTCACGTTCGGGTGCATCTCGATCCGCGAAACGTTCCAGACCACCCGGACACGGCAGCGCGAGGTGGACGAACTCGACACCGCCGGCGTGCGGCTCGACGGGCGCTGGCGGCGTTCGCTGGCCTCCTTCCAGTCGCGTTTGCGCTGGCACTGTCATTTCATCCAGAAACTGGAAGATGAACCCGCGCTCGAATCGCGCAATTTCTCCCGCGCCTACGACGGCCTGCGCGAAGGCGACTTTGACCAGGAACGATTCGCCGCGTGGCGCGACGGGCGGACGGGTTATCCGTTGGTGGACGCCTGTATGCGCGCCCTGCATCGCAGCGGCTGGATCAACTTCCGGATGCGCGCGATGCTCGCGTCTTTCGCGGCCTACCATCTGTGGCTGCACTGGCAACCCACCGCCGTGTATCTCGCGCGGCTGTTCCTCGATTACGAGCCGGGCATCCATTACCCACAATTCCAGATGCAGAGCGGCGTCACGGGGATCAATTCGATCCGCATCTACTCGCCCGCCAAGCAGGCTCTCGACCAGGATCCGGACGGCGCGTTCGTGCGGCGCTTCGTGCCGGAACTAGCGAACGTGCCGGCGGCGTTCATCGCCGAGCCGCACCGGATGCCCGCCGACATGCAGGCCAGGTTCGGTTGCCGCATCGGCCACGATTACCCTGTGCCGGTGGTCGATCATGCCGTTGCCTACGCGAAAGCCCGCGAACAACTCGGCGCGATCCGGCGCACGGATTTCGCCCGCCGCGAAGCCCAGCGCGTCTACGCCCGCCACGGCAGCCGCGAACGTCCGCTGCACACCCGCGCCGGGGTCGCGCGCCGACGCAACGTTCCGCGCCGGAAAGAAACGGTCCTCGCCCTCGAAGCGGCGGCACAGCCGGAGTTACTCTAACCCTTCGCCGAATAACATTTGTGTCCCCCGTAGACGACGCGGATTATTTGACGAAAATCTGGCCGGTGTCGAAGCGGTAAAAGAAGCGATATCCGTCCGTGTTGTAGTGCCCGGGATTATTCGGATCGGGGAAGTAATACAACACCGTATTCAAGCTGAAGTCGTAGAGGTATGGGAACGGGAAACTCGGCGAGGTATAAAAGAAAGTGCTGCTGGTAAAATCGTAGAAGTAGACGCCGTTGTTGCCGTCCGCCGCGTCAAAAATGTACTCGTAACCCATGTCGAAATGATAAATGTAGTCCGGATCGGTCAGGTAACTGTAGTAACCGAAGGGGTTGCCCGAAGGAAACTGTAGATAATAGGCCCCGCTGCCCAAAGGCGCTTGGCCCTCGAAGAAAGTCGAAGGGAGAGGCAGAGCGTCGAATTGGAGTTTATCGAGGATGCCGAAGGAACCCTTGTTGGCCGGGATGTAAGCCACCGCATAAGCGATGTCGGCTGATTGCCGGACGATCTTCATCGTTTCCGCGCTGCCGAAGCTGCGTGGCTGCGTCGTGTACGAGGCGAGAAGCACGCCCTTCTTTGAAAAAGCGTCGATTTGCCCGACGTTCGTGTCATCAGGCGTACCCCCTGAGAACGGAAGCAGGATGGTCGCAACCGGGTCCGTGAAGGTCATCTTCAACCGGAAGGCGGAATTCCAAAAGTAAACCCCGCCCTGCCCGAAGACCGTGGTGCCCGTGGGTGCCCCGCCCATGCTGTCCACCGTGGCGGTCACGTCGATGCCGCTCGACGCCACGTTCTGGCTGTTGACGACGCTCAGCGTCACCCCCGGAAGGATCGTGTTCAGGACGGTGTTCGCAGGGTAATCATCCGGTTCGAGGGTGATCAGTTCGGAGCCACGCGCGAGGGCAGGCATGGCCGCGAGCAGGCAGAACAAAGCAAGTTTTGAAGGCAGGTTCTTGATCACAAAAAATTCCGGTTGTTTTTTGCACCATAGCTCTTATTTGGGTCGAAGGCAAAGCGGGTGCAATGCCTGTCGCGTCAGCAGCGGCAACGAAGAGGGGACGGCTCCCATGCGGAAGCCATCCCCGTAGTCAACCGGCAGGCGATAAACGCCTTACCAGATCAGGACTTTCTCTGCCGCCGGGCGCACCATCGGCGCGCCGTCAGGGATATTGAACGCCTTCTGGAACTCGACGAGGTTGCTCAGAGGGCCGTTGCACCGGAACTGCCCCGGCGAGTGCGGGTCGGTGTTGAGACGCACCCGGGCCATCTCCGGACGCATGTTCACACGCCACACCTGCGCCCAGCTCAGGAAGAACCGTTGCTCCGGCGTGAATCCGTCGATCTTCTTCGCGCGCGCTTCCGGCCCTTGGCGGTCCAGCGCCTTTTCCAGTGCGAAGAACGCGATCTTCGAGCCGCCGAGGTCGGCGATGTTCTCGCCCTGGGTCAATTCTCCGTTGACGTGCATGCCCGGCAGGGGTTCGTAACCGCTGAACTGCGCAACCACCTTCTCCGAACGCTCCTTGAACCGCTTGAGATCGTCGTCGGTCCACCAGTTTTTCAAGTTGCCTTGCGCGTCGTATTGCCGGCCCTGATCATCGAAACCGTGCGTCATCTCGTGGCCGATGACCGCACCCATCCCACCGTAGTTGACCGCGTCATCCGCCGTCGCGCTGAAGAACGGCGGCTGGAGGATGCCGGCCGGGAAGACGATCTCGTTGCGCGACGGATTGTAGTACGCGTTGACGGTAGGCGGCGTCATGCCCCATTCGCTTTTGTCCACCGGGTGACCGATTTTTGCGACCTGTCGCTTGGTCTCGAAGACGTTGGAGGCCAGCACGTTGAGCACGAACGGCTGCCGGCTGATGCTCAGGCCCGAATAATCCCGCCACTTGTCCGGGTAACCCACTTTCACACCGAACGCGTCCAGTTTTTTCAGCGCGGCGGTGCGGGTGTCCGGCCCCATCCATTCGAGGTTGGTCAGGCGTTCGCGCAGCACGGCCTTGAGGTCGTTAATCATCGTCAACGCGCGGGCTTTGGCCTCCGGCGGGAAATTCTTTTCGACGTAGAGCTGGCCCAGCGCCTCGCCGACGCCCTCGTCCACGGAATGCAGCACGCGCTTCCAGCGCGGAAGGTTTTCCTTGGCCCCCGTCAGCGTGGTGCCGAAGAAGGCGAAATTCTCGTCCACGAACGCCTTGCTCAACAGCGGGGCCGTCGAGTGCGCGAGGTGCCAGCGCAGGTAAGTCTTCAGATCGTCGAGGGAGGTGGTCTTGGCCAAATCCGCCGCGCGCGTGGCAAACTCGGGCTGCTTCACGTCGAGGCCGCCCGGCTCCGGCGCGCCCAACGCGGTGAAGTACGCCTTCCAATCGAAGCCCGGCGCGGCCTTGGCCAGCTCGTCCACGGTCATCTTGTGGTAGTTGCCCTCGGGATCGCGCAACTGCACGCGCGTTTTGCTGGCCTTGGCCAGTTCCGTCTCGAAGCTCACGACGGACTTCGCCTCCGCCGCCGCCACGTCCGGCGCGTCCCCGAGCAACGCGAACATTTTGGTGACATGTTCCTGGTACGCGGCCAGGAGTTTTTTCGAGGCGTCGTCGGTCTTCGTGTAATAGTCGCGGTCCGGCAGGCCGAGGCCGCCCTGGTAGAACTGCGCGATGTCGGTCTCGGAATTCTTCTCGTCGGCCGTGACGAAGACCGTGAACAGCGCGCCCACCCCGTTGCTGTGCAGGTCGGCGAGGAGCGCGGGCAGTTCGGCGCTGCTCTTGAGCGCGGCGATTTTGTCGAACCACGGCTGGAGCGGCTTGACGCCCGCCGCGTCGATGGCGGCCTCGTCCATGCCGCTGGCGTAGAAGTCGCCGACCATCTTGCGGACCGATCCCGCCGCACCACGCGGCTCGCTCCCACCGCTCCCGGCGCAATCGTCGAGGATGACGTGCAGCACGTCGTTGTTGTGCTCGGTCAGGATGTTGAAAGAGCCCCAGCTCGTGTGGTCGGAGGGGATCGGGTTATTCTTGAGCCAGCCACCGTCGGCGTAATGGTAAAAATCGTCGCCGGGCTGCACGCCCTTGTCCAGGCTGGTGGCGGGATCGAGTGGCGGCGGCGCGGGCGGCAGGGCTTCCACCCCTCTCAGGGTGGCGCTCCACGGGCAGAGCAGGGACAATCCGGCGGCGGCAACGACGATCACGGGTTTCATGGGACTCATAATAAAAAAAACGGGGGCAGGCTCTCCGATCACGCGTGCAAACGACGACCGGGATCAATCCTTCTTCGCAGCCGGACAGCCGAACGGCCCCCTGCTTCGTGCCGCCGGGCCCGCGGCGGGCTCGAAAAGAACGGACCCTAAACCGTGGACACGTCGGTCGCGCCTTCTTCCTTGAAGACCTGTTCGGCGGCGCTCGTCGCCTCGCGGCCGACTTCGGCCGGGGGCATCCACGCCGGCAGCGGCATGAGCAGATATTGCGAGAGTGCGTGCGCGGTCGGCTCGTACGTCGCGCGCAGGCGGCGCAGTTTTTCGTCGGCGTCCGCCCCGGCCAGCAGACGGGCGTCGGCCTGCAGGAGGTTCCGCAAACGGGTCAGTTCATCGGCGGGCAGGCGGTCGGGCGCCACGGGCGCATGGTCGTCGTCGGATTGGCGGAAGATGTGCGCGATGTCGATGAGCGCCCGGCGCGTCATGGCGAAGGTCAGCGGGGCCTGCCGCCGTTCGTTGCCCTGGATGCCCACGAGCAGCAGCGCGCAGGTGTCGAGGATCGTCGTCAGCGCCGCCAGCCAGGATTGGTCGCGGTGCTGCGAGCGGTAGAAACACAAAATCGGGTAGGAAAGGTGGCTTTCCAACACTTCGGCCGACCATTTCTCGAAATCGCTCAGCAGCCCGTCGAGGTCGGCCGAGCCGCCGCGGTGGCCGTGCTGGCGGAGCAGTTCGACCGCGCTCGGCGGCGAACCCGCGCGCACGTCCAGGCGCAGGATCGCCACCTCGCGCAACGAAAACGCCGCGTAGATCACCGGCAGATAGCTGATGATGCTTGCCAGGAACCCGAAGCCGAGCCCGGCTTCCACCATCGCGGCAAAACGCGCGGCCGAAGATTCCGGTTTCACGTCGCCCAAGCCGAGCGTGAAAAACGTCGTGCCGCTCAGGTAAGTGCTGGATTCAAACGCGCCGAACCCGTGAGGCTCCGGCGAGACCGCCCATTGCACCAGGCCGAAGCCGAGCACCAGCCACACCGCCCAGCAGCCGATGAGCACCAGGATCGACAGGGGCCCGAACAGACCGAGGTAACGTTCGCGGTTCGCGCCGGGCTGCATCCGGCACCCGATGGCGGCCCACGGCAGCCAGAGCGCCCGGAAAAAATACCGGGTGAACCGGACCCGCCGCGTGGCGGTGCGAGGCAGGAGGATCGTCTCGAACGCTTCCCACAGCACGGTGACGATCATGGCCAGACCGGCGAGGATCGCAACGAGGTTCCAGATCAGCACAGGCTAGACGTTTAATCTTGAACGAACCGTTTGGAAAGCGGCCGATTTCCGGGTGCCGCCCGTTTCCTCCACGGTTGCCCTTATGCATCGATCTCCCTTCCTGGCCCGCCTCGCTCTCGCTGTGAACCTGACCCTCCTCCCATTGGCCGCTGCCCGCGCACAGCAGGATGCCACGTCGGCCGACAAGCCGCTGGCCGCGTACAAGGACAAGAACCGCGTCCTGCTCGTGTTCGCGCCCACGGACAAGGACGCCGCCTATATTGAGCAGGGCAAACTCTGGCAGGGCGAGAAAACCGGCTTCGACGAACGCCAGCTCGTGATCGTGCCGGTCCTGGCCGACGGCAAGAAGGCGGCCGGCGACGTGCCTGCCGCCTGGGAAAAGAAATACAACGTCGATGCCAGGACCTTCGCGGTCGTCCTGCTCGGCAAGGATGGGCACGACGCCTACCGCACCGCCAAGCCGGTGAAGGCGGCGGCTCTCTACGAGGTCATCGACGCCATGCCCATGCGCCGCGCGGAGGCGAAACGCCAGCCTCCCGCCCATCCGGCCAAGCCCGACACCGACCACGACGAATGAGCACGTTGGGAACCGCCATGAACCTCGCCGACATCCGCATCAACTACCTGCGCGGCCAACTCCGCCGCGCGGACCTGCGGGCCGATCCTATTGACCAATTCAACCACTGGATGGAGGACGCCACGGCGGCCGGGGTGGTCGAACCCACCGCCATGAGCCTCACTACCGCCGGGCGCGACGGCGTCCCGCGCGTGCGCACCGTGCTGCTCAAGGGCCTGAGCGACGCGGGGTTCGTGTTTTACACCAACTTTGAGAGCCGCAAGGGACGCGCCCTGGAGGAGAATCCGGTGGCGTCCCTGCTCTTTCCGTGGCTGGCGCTGGAGCGGCAGGTGCTCGTCACCGGGCGGGTGGAACGCGTCGGCGACGAGGAGACGGCGCGTTATTTCGACTCGCGTCCGCGCGAGAGCCGGCTGGCGGCGTGGACGAGCGGACAGAGCCGGCCGGTGGACTCGCGCGAGGCGTTGGAGGCGGACCTGGAGCGGGTGCGCGAGAGGTTCGGGGCGGATGAGGGACCGGTGCCCGTGCCGCCGTTTTGGGGTGGATTCCGGGTGCGGCCGGAAACCGTCGAGTTTTGGCAGGGACGAGCCAACCGGTTGCACGACCGTTTCGAGTTCACGCGCACGAGCGAGGGCGGCTGGACGCTGGCACGACTGGCTCCTTGAAAAAATACGCTCGGGGATGGGTGAAGTGCCGAATTACAGAGAGGAAATGTGCGGGTCGCCGCGAAGGTGAGCACCGTTTGTGCTATAGTGTTGCTACGTGGGAATGAAAACGGGTCCTCTGATGAACGGGGCGGCACATCGGTCTTTTCGCGGCCGCTGGGCGCGCGTTGGGCTGCCGATTTTTGCAGGGTGCGCGGCGCATTTTGTGTCTTGCTCCACGGCCGTCGCCGCCTCGGAAGTTTCCGGGCGCTACGTGATGGCGACCAGCGATACCGGCCAGGAAGTTTACGGCGGCACGGTGAGCGTGCTGGCCCGCAAAAACGCCTACGAAATGGACTGGCAACTCGCCAGTGACTCCCGTTCGCTCCACGGCCTCGGCTTGTTGGAAGACCATGAGTTGCTCGGCGTGTCGCTGTCCACCGGCGGCGGCGCATACGGCGTCGCCGTGTACCACCACGCCAAGAACGATCCCCAGTGGAAAGGGCGCTGGGTCACCAGCATCGACGGCGCGGGCAACGTCGGTGACATCGCTTTCGACGCCGGACCGACGCTCGTCGGCAGCCACTCGTTGACCTGCAAACGGCCGGGAGTAGGTAGCTTCGTCGGGACGGTGGAGATCACGGCCAAGGGCAGCGATTACCTGCTGACGTTTTTGCTGGGGCATTCGGTGCTCTACAAGGGAGTCGGCATCCTGTCGGGCGACGGGCGGCTCATCGTCGGATGGAGCTTCGGAAGTTCGCCGTCGCTGGCGGTTTACCATTATAATGCGGAGGGGCTGTTGTCCGGCCGACGGGTGACGCTGCGCTCGAACGGCCAGGTGTCGAGCACGAACGAACGCATGGCCCGCGAGGGTGAGGTGGCCGCGCGTCTGCTGCCGGTCGCCGCGCACGGCAACCTGGAAGAACAGTTCGGGGCGGGGCCGCTGCCGGGGGCGTTCGGCACGTTGACCGACCCCGTCCTGGCCGTGCTCGAACCCAACCCGCCGCTGGTCAAGCACATGACCTACGAGCAGCTCGAAAAGGCCGGCCCGGACGGTTGGGCCGACCGCTGGGTGGCCGGTCAACTCAGCCCGGAGGAACGCGCCGACCTCGCCAGCGCCCGCCAGCGCATCGCCGACACCCGCCACGGCAAGGGCAAGGGCGCGTCGGCGGATTCGCAAAAAACCATCGGCGAATTGATCGAGGCGGAACGCCAGCGGCGCACCGGCAAATCCTCGTCCGACAAGCCGGCGGCGAAGGCGCGCAAATAGAATTTTCGGTCGCGCCCGGTGTTTCCGGTCGTAGAGTGGTCGCCATCATGGACGACGAAACTCCCCGTTTGCGCGCGTTGCTCGAAGAACTCCACGGCGAATTGTCCCGTCAATCGTCGGCTGACATGGACGACGCGCGCCGGACACAGTTGCTCGATTTGAAGACAGACATCGAGCGGTTGCTGGCCCGCCGGGAGGCGGCGGCCGGGTCCGAACACGGGGAGGGGAGTGCGCCGCGCGAGGAGAGCCACCATCTCCAGGGCCGTTTGCAGGCGCTCGTGGCGGGTTTCGAGGGCGCGCACCCGCAGATCGCCTCGGCGCTCGAACAGACCATGAATGCCCTCAGCAACATAGGGCTCTGATTCCGAGAGCCGCAACGCGGCGCATCGTTCCAAGGTAGGGATGGCTCTCCGAGCCAGTCCCTATTTTGGATCGGATAATCGTCACCGCGACGACACGTTTCCCAGAAAAATTAGGGACTGGCTCGGAGAGCCATCCCTACTTTGTTTGGACGAACAGCCGCCGGCGCGGTGTGCAACGCCGTTCCGAAAAATCCACGGCTTTTTTGCGAGCATCCTTCCCCCCGGCGGCGAACATGGTAGGTTCTACCTCAAGCCATGTTCCGAGCCATCCGGCGGATTTTTCTCGTTTTGCTAATCGGCCTCCTGGCGTTGGCCGCCGTCGGCGGTTGGTGGTGGCTGCGCGCCGCCGACCCGGTTTACACGGCTTACGAAACCGTTTTCCACGAACGGTTCCACCGCTACGACGGCATCATCGAAGAAGTGGCCCGGCGGCGCGCGGTCGATCCGATGATCATCAAGGCCGTGATCTGGCGGGAAAGCCGTTTCCGGCCTGACAAGGTGGGCGGCGAAGGCGAACGCGGCCTCATGCAAATCACCGAGGGGGCCGCGCACGAGTGGACGAAAGGCGAGAAAATCACCGATTTCGTGCCCAAGGACCTTTTCGATCCCAAGACCAACATCGAAGCCGGCACCTGGCTGATCGCCCGTGCCTTGCGCCGTTACGAGGGCAAGGACGATCCGCTTCCCTTCGCGCTCGCGGAGTACAACGCCGGCCGCAGCCGGGTGGTGCGCTGGACCGGTGAACGCGGCGACGGGCATGGCGATTCCGGGCAGGCGACGCCCGGCGTCACGAGTCAGGAACTCGAAGCGAAGATCGATATCGCCGACACGCGTTCGTACATCAAGACGGTGCAAAACCGCGTGCAGTTTTACCATCAGCGCGGTCGGCTCTGACCGTTTTCCCCGGCCGCGCCTAGGTGGCCTCCAATCTGCTTCGGGGTTAAGTCCGATGAAGTGTCGTTTCACCCTATCGACGTGGCTCCGCCGTCTGGTCCTCGCGTGCGCAATCTTTTGCGCCGCCGCGGGAAACGGTTTGGCGGTGATCCATCTCGACACCGGCGACCCGGCGCTCTACACGACCACGCCCGGTGACAACAGCGGCTGGCAGTACGAAGGATTGTTCGGCGCTTACATCGGCACGCCCATCGCGCCGTATTATTTTGTGACCGCCAAGCACATCGGCGGCAACGTCGGAGACCCTTTCGTTTTCCACGGCAAGGTGTTCACGACCACGGCGGTCGCTGGCGATCCTTCCACCGACCTGCAAATCTGGAAGGTCGATCAGCCGTTCGCCGTCTACGCACCGATTTACCAGCCAAATGCCACCGCCGACGCGGAGACCGGCCAGGAACTGCGCGTGCATGGCCGGGGCACGCAGCGCGGCGGCGAGATCGACCTCGGCGGGACGCCGCGCGGGTGGGTCTGGGGCGGGAGCGATAACGTGGAACGTTGGGGACGCAACCTCGTCACTGCCGTCCTGCCGAGCGGCAGTCCCGGCTGGTCGTTCCTGCAAGTTGCCTTCGATTCGCCCGGTGTGCCCGACGAGGCGCACCTGTCGGTCGGCGATTCGGGCGGCGGGGTCTTCATCCTCCAGAACGGACTCTGGCGGCTGGCCGGGATCAACTACGGCGTGGACGGCCTCTTCACCAAGGCAGACGCAGGCAGTGGGTTCTCCGCCGCCATCTTCGACGCCCGGGGCTTCTACATGGAGAACGATGACCAGACGTTCTCCCTGATCACCGGCGACGCCAACGTGCCCACCTGCTTCTACAGCACCCAGGTTTCCGCGCGCTTTGCCTGGATCGAGGGCGTCGTCGGGAACATCGAGACGTTGCCGACGGAGGATTTCGCCGCCTGGCAACAGGCGTACTTCACGCCCGATCAGCTTGCCGATAATACCTTCAGCGGGCCGAACGCCGACCCCGACGGCGACGGAGTTCCCAACCTGCTGGAGTTTGCCTTCAACCTCGATCCGACCTTTCCCGGACCGGTCGTGATGACGGCCGGGACGGGGCTGCGCGGTTTGCCGCTGATCCAGCCCGAAACGGTGGCGGCCTCGGACCGGCGGCTGACGGTCGAGTTCGTGCGGCGCACGGCCAGCAGCATGTCGGGGGTGACGTACGCGGTGCAATTCACGTCCGACCTCGGCGGCGGCTGGCAAACCGGCGGCACGGAAAGCGTCACCGCGATCAACGAGCGTTGGGAACGGGTGAAAGTCACCGACACCGTTTCTATCGGCGCAACGGTGCAGGCGCGGTTCGCACGCGTGTCGGTGAACCAGAATGTCGCGGCTTCACCGGACGCTTCCGCGCCTGTCGCCAGCCGGAAGCGGAAGTAATTTCGCCACCGGCCGACCGCCAACAGCCTTCAAAGCGGCGTGGACGAAAGCACCTTGGGAGCCGAAAAACCCTTCTCGGTCGAGTAGGTCAACGACGCCACGGACTTCGTGGAAGGCTGGCGCGGCCAGGTCTGGCGGATCGATTCCGCGACGTAGCCATCGATGCCCTCCTTGCCGCTGCTGCGCTGGAAATGGATCTCCGTGACGCTGCCCGTGGCATCGGTGGTGACCTCCACGACCATTTCGCGCACGCGGCGGGGGTTCGTGTCGTGCGGATGGTCGCGCGGGTTGTCCAGGTGCGTGCCCGAGCCGTAGTTGCGGATGATCTGGCAGCCCGCGCCGGTGACGAGCAGGAGGCCGCAAAGGAACAGGCAGGGGAGGGATGGCGCGCGTTTCATGGGATGCAGGCAGATGTAAAAACGGACGGCGGCGGAAGTCCAGACATTCAAATGTCGTACGTCAACGTCTCCATCGCACTATCGATCGCGGGGGCGGTCCCTTTTTTCGGAAGGATTCGGAGTTGCGTTTCCTCGTAGATGACCAGCGAATCCGGCGGCACGCTTTGCACCAGGAAGACGTTGCCGCCAATCGTGCTGCGCGCGCCGACATATGTATCCGCGCCGAGGACGGTGGTGTTCGCGTAGATCGTGACGTGATCGCCGAGGTCGGGATGGCGTTTGCCGCCTTTGACGAGACGGCCCTGGGCGTCCTTTTGGAAGCTGCGCGCGCCGAGCGACACTCCCTGGTAGAGCTTCACCCACGCGCCGAGGACGCTCGTCTCGCCGATGACGACGCCCGTGCCGTGGTCGATGAAAAAGTACGGCCCGATCCGCGCGCCCGGATGGATGTCGATGCCGGTCCGGGCGTGCGCCCACTCGGTCATCATGCGCGGGATCAGCGGCAACTCCATCTTATAAAGAACGTGCGCGAGCCGCTGGATGGCGACCGTCTCGATGGACGGGTAGGACACGATGATTTCCTCCAGGCTGGTCGCGGCGGGATCGCCCTCGTAGGCGGCTTCCACGTCGGTACGCAGCAGCTCGCGCACGACGGGGAGCTCGTCGAGGAACGAGAACACGATCTCGTGCGCGCGATGGAGCGAGCAGCCGCCGGGCAACCGGGTGCGCAGACTCTTGAGGATTTCCTCGCTCAGGCGGTCGGTCAATTGCTGGACGCGGCGTTCAGTGATCTCCTGGAGTTCGTCGGAGAGGACCGGTTTCTCGTCGTGGAAACCGGGGAAAAGGAGTTGCAACAGTTCCTCGCACATCGCGCCGATGGCACGTTTGGAGGGCACGTTGACGACCTCGATGTTGTTGATGCCGCCGACGTGCCGATAGGAAGTCAACAGTCGGGCGGTCACGCGGGGCAGGTTCGGGTCCATGATGTTCGCTCGGGGTTAGTTTCGGCGAAATCCGGCTAGGAGCAAATGAGGCGAGGCGGGAAACGGCGAATCCTCAATCCGCCCCGTCGGCGCTCTCGCACAGGTACGCGCGTCCGCGGTTGCCGGTGCGAGCGGTGTACTTCGCATCGAGCGCCCGGGCAATCGCGTCGGCGCGGGCGCGTTCTACCAGCGAGATCGTGGCCCCGCCGAAGCCGCCGCCGGTCAGACGCGAACCGTAGACGCCCGGCTCGTCGTGCGCGAGTTCCACCAGGGCATCGAGTTCCGGCGTGCTGTTTTCAAAATTGGTGCGCGAACTCTCGTGTGAGGCGAACATCAGTTCACCGAACGCCACGCCGTCCCCGCGCCGCAGCATCTCGATCCCCGCGAACACGCGCTCGTCTTCGCCGACGATGTGCGCTGCCCGACGATAGATCACCGGGTCGAGCCGCGCACGGGCGTTTTCCAACTGTGCGGTGGTCACGTCGCGCAGGGCCTGCACGCCGAGCGCGCGGGCGGCGGCGAAACACTGCTCGCGCCGCTCATTGTATTCACCGCCGACGAGCCGGTGCTCGATGCCGCAATGAAACACCAGCAGCGCGCTGTCGGGAGGAAGCGGGATGTTCTCAATCGCCTCCGAACGACAGTCGAGATAGACCGCCTGCCCGCGCCGCCCGAAAATCGACGACACCTGATCGAGCAATCCGCTCTTCACCCCGACGAAATCGTTTTCCGCGCGGCGGCAGATTTTCGCCAGCCGCAACGGATCGATTTCCAGGGAATATAGTTTCATCAACAGCCGCGCGGTGGCGACTTCCAACGCGGCGGAACTCGACAAACCCGCGCCCACCGGCAGGTCACTTTCTACCTGCATGTTAAACCCGCCGAACACGTAACCTTCTTCCTGCAAGATCGCCGCGACACCCAGTGAATAGTTCGCCCATGACGACTCACCCTCCAGTGGGTTCAACGCGTCGAGCGAGGCGCGCACCGGCTCTGGCGCGAGGTCCGAACTCACCGTTGCCGCGCGCGCGGCGACGGCTTCGCCCCGGGTCGTGACCGCATAGTTGATGGCGGCCGAAAGGACGACACCCTCGTTGTAGTCGGTGTGGTTGCCGAGCAATTCGACCCGACCGGGGGCGCGTGAGGTGGCGGGGTTATGCATGTCAGATGATCTAACGCGATCTACAGTGATGAGCAAAGGGAAGAATCTAGCAACGAGTCAGCGGCGGATAGGTAGAAACTAATATTGCTTGCAATCGTGAGATTGGACACTAGTTTCGCGGCAAATGTCTATCTCCTCTGCACTGCGCCGGGCCGCGAAAATCCAGGAAAAGATTGATGGGTTGCGCGAGCAACTGGCCGTTCTGCTCGACAAGGCGCGCGCGGAACTTGCCGCGACGCCGTCGGAGGAAATGACGATCCCCTCACGCCGTGGTCGCCCGAAGATGAAGAAGGCGGTGGCGGGGCGCAGCACGGCGGCTCTGAAAATCCCCGCCACCCGCGGCCGGAAGCCCGCGAAGATCGACGGCCGCTCCAAGGCTGGACGCACGCTCAAGACACGTCGGCAGTCGCCGCTGAAGGGTGTCAAGCGCGCCACGTCGCCCAGCGGCCCGCTCGCGCCGGCCGTGGTCAAGGTGCTGGGATCAAGAAAGCAACCCATGAACGTGCGGGACATCCTCGATGGCCTGCTCGCCAACGGTTATCATTTTAATTCGTCGGAGCCGAAAAAGAATCTTGCTGCGCGTATTTATCGTCTGAACGGCGTCAAGCAGGTGAGTGCCGGGTTGTTCGCGGCAATCTGAGGGCGCAGGCGGTCGTTAATAAGGTAGGGATGGCTCTCCGAGCCAGTCCCTGATTTTTCTGGGGAGGCGCTTCGCGCGCATGGAAAGTGTCCAATCAAAATTAGGGACTGGCTCGGAGAGCCATCCCTACCTTACAAGGACGGACGGCCGCAGCGGCCTGTTTGCCTGCGGGGGGAACGTGAGCACGTGCACGAAATCGCCCTCGCCGTAAAGTTGACTAAATCGGTAAACTTTAGTTGACTTCGTTTTTTTCTGGCTCAAAGGTTGTTGCCACCAACCATCCACCCATGAAGAAAGCCCGGATTCTATTCACCTTTTTGTTGCTCGGCGTCGGCGTTGCGTGCCAGAAACAGGACACGGAAAAAAAGCACGTTGAGTTGCTCAACGTGTCCTACGATCCGACCCGCGAACTCTACGCCGATTATAACCAGGCGTTCGCCAAGCACTATAAGGAAACGACCGGCACGGAGGTCGCCGTCAAACAATCGCACGGCGGTTCGGGCAAGCAGGCACGCTCGGTGATCGACGGGCTCGAAGCCGACGTGGTTACGCTCGCGCTCGCAGCGGATATCGACGCCTTGACCAAGAGCGGCAACCTCGTCGCCGCCGGCTGGCAAAAGCGTTTGCTGGACAATAGTTCGCCCTATACCTCGACCATCGTGTTCCTTGTACGGAAAGGAAATCCGAAGGGCATCAAGGATTGGGACGACCTCGTCAAGCCAGGCGTGCAGGTCATCACCGCCAGCCCGAAAACTTCCGGCGGAGCGCGCTGGAACTATCTCGCGGCGTGGGGTTACGCGCTTAGAATAAACAACGGCGATGAAGCGAAAGCGAAAGATTTCGTCGCGCAGTTATACAAGAACGTTCCCGTGCTGGACTCCGGCTCGCGCGGATCGACGGTCACCTTCACGCAGCGCAACCTCGGCGATGTACTTATCGCCTGGGAAAACGAGGCCTACCTGAGCATCAAGGAGTTCGGCGCCGACAAGTTCGACATCGTCAATCCGAGCATCAGCATCCTCGCCGAACCGCCGGTCGCCGTCGTGGATAAAGTCGTGGACGAACACGGCACCCGCGCCGCCGCGGAAGCCTATCTGCAATATCTCTATTCCCCGGAAGGTCAGGAAATCGCGGCACGCAACTATTATCGTCCGCGCTTGAAGGAAGTCGCGGATAAATACGCCGACCGGTTCCCGAAGATTTCATTGTTTACCATCGACGAGGTGTTCGGCGGCTGGTCAAAAGCGCAGCCGAAGCATTTTGACGACGGCGGGACGTTCGACCAGATTTACCAGCCGAAGTGACCGGACCGTTCCGGCGATTTTATGGAACCCGGCGGCAACATCTCCGGCCCGGCCGTCCTGCCGGCAGCGCGGCGGCGTCGGGGGATCTTGCCGGGGTTCGGTTTGTCGCTGGGCTACACGCTCTCTTACCTGAGTCTGATCGTGTTGATCCCGCTGGCGGCGACATTCGCGCGGCTGTGGGATGTTAGTCGGGAGCAACTCTTCAAAATCCTGACCGAGCCGCGCGTGGTCGCGTCGTTCAAGGTGAGTCTCGTGACCTCGCTCTCGGCGGCCCTGGTCAACGTGGTTTTCGGATTGCTCGTGGCGTGGGTGCTCGTGCGTTACCGGTTCCCGGGCAAACGGTTGGTGGATGCGATGGTGGACCTGCCCTTCGCTTTGCCGACCGCCGTTGCGGGCATCGCCTTGACCACGATCTACGATCAGCAAGGCTGGCTGGGAAAGCCATTGGCGGAACACGGCATCCGTAGTGCCTACTCGACGTTAGGCATCACCATCGCGCTGATTTTCATCGGGATTCCGTTCATCGTTCGCACCGTCCAGCCCGTGTTAGAAGACCTCGACGCACAGTACGAGCAAGCCGCCTGGAGCCTCGGGGCGACCGCGTGGCAGACGTTTTGGCGCGTCACGCTGCCGGAGGTTTTGCCGGCGTTGCTCACGGGGTTTGCGCTGGCTTTCGCGCGTGGATTCGGAGAATACGGTTCGGTGGTGTTCATCGCCGGAAACAAACCGCTCGAAACGGAGATCGTGCCGCTCATCATCAACTCGAAGCTCGACCAACACGACATCCAGGGCGCGACCGTCGTGGCGGCGGTGATGCTGCTGATCTCCTTTCTATTGTTGCTGCTGATTAACGTGCTCCAGCGTTGGGCGTCGGCCTACCGTGAAGCCTGAATCATTTTTTGGAAACGCCGCATGGCTCTCGTGGTTTCACGTTCTACCCTCCTTCGCCCGGCAGGCTCCGCCGCGCACCGGTTACCCGGCCAGGGGTTCCCGTGGGCGGCGGTGGCGCTGACCACGGCGGCGCTGTTGTTCCTCGCGTTGTTCCTGTTGCTGCCGCTGGTGACGGTGTTCGTCGAAGCCTTTCGCGCGGGGGCGGCGCATTACTTCGAGGCGTTGCGAAATCCAGATACTCTGGCGGCGGTGCGCGTGACGCTGATCGCCGCCGGCAGCGCCGTGGCTTTGAACCTCGTCTTCGGCGTGGCCGCGGCGTGGGCCGTCACGAAGTTCGATTTCTGGGGCAAGAGCATGTTGCTCACGATCATCGACTTGCCCTTCGCGGTGTCACCGATCATCAGCGGCATGATCTTCGCGCTGTTGTTCGGACGGCAGAGTTGGTTGTGGCCCTGGCTGAGCGCGCACCACGTCAAGATTCTTTTCGCCGTGCCGGGCATCGTGCTGGTGACGGTGTTCGTGACTTTCCCCTTCATCGCGCGGGAGTTGATCCCGCTCATGCAGGCGCAGGGCAACGACGAGGAACAGGCCGCGATCTCGCTCGGGGCGAACGGTTGGCAGACGTTTTGGCGGGTGACCTTGCCCAACATCCGGTGGGGCCTGTTGTACGGGGTGATCCTTTGCAACGCGCGGGCGATGGGCGAGTTCGGCGCGGCCTGGGTGGTCAGCGGCCACATACGCGGCGGGACGAACACGATCCCGCTGCACGTCGCCATCCTGTACGAGGAAGACGTGCCGGCGGCGTTCGCCGTCGCCTCGCTGCTGGCGTTGCTCGCGCTCGTGACGCTGGTGGTCAAGACGGCGTTGGAATGGAGCTATGGCGGAAAAGATGAAGGATGAGCCGGGTCTGCGAGACATCGCACCAGAGCATTTTCACTGGAAGAGTGGCCGACCTCCTCGCCGCGCCGGAGCGCCAAAGGCGCGGCCTCATAAAAGCCTAGGGCAACGCCCTAGGAAAGAATGCGCGGGAGCGTCAAGCCCTGAAGGGGCGACTCATCCCGACTTGCCACCCGGATGAATCGCCCCTTTAGGGCTTGGCCAAAGAACCGTTTGGACCTGGGGCGTTGCCCCAGGCTTTTATGAAGCCGCGCCTTTGGCGCTTCGGAAAGGCCGGGCGGCTACACTTTAAACGAACACGCTTTGGCGTGTGATGTCTCGCGGATCCGGCTCATTCATTCCGCCTCGCGGCGAGGCCGGACAGGACGCCCCACGCCGCGCCGATGCCCAGGCCCACCGCGTGCGCCGTGTTGGCGATGCGCATGACGCCGGTGAAACAAAAGCCGAACCAGAGCAACGTCGTGATGATCCCGTTGCGCGAGAGCCGCAGGGCGTAACGGCGGTCCACCCAGCCGCGCAGCCACAGGAAACCGAAGATGCCGAAAATCACTCCCGACATCCCGCCGAACCCCTGACTGCCCGACACGATGTACTGCGCGAGATCGCTGCAAAGCGCGACCACCGCCGTGAACAGCAGATAGAAACGCGCGCCCTGCACCTGCTCCAGCGGCCCGCCGAGGTTGACCATCGCGAGCATGTTCAAAACCAGATGAGCCACGCCGAAATGCACGAACGCCGGGGTGAACAACCGCCAGATTTCCCCGTGGCGCACCTCGACCAGGGCATTCGGCGATGCCGCCGGCCATTCGCTGATGAACAACGGCAGAAGACGGGCCTCGTTCTCGCCCAGCGAGGTGAGTACGGCCACGAGCACGCAGCCAGCGATGAGGAGGGCGTTCACGGTGCCCCCGCGCGAGAGTGCCGGCGGACGCGGTTCGGGCGGAGCGGGTGGTTGTTCGGAGGGTGGGACGGACATGCGCGGGCTTGCGCGTCACTGTCCATCACGACGGCGTCCTTGCAACCCGCGCCGCCGCAAAATTGAACTCCGTGACAAATCGGCGGTCTACGAGTAGACACAGGGCCAGACATGATCGCCGTCACCATCCGCGACCTCAGCAAACACTTCGGCGACCATCTCGTGCTGGATCATGTGAACCTGCGCATCGAGCCGGGCGAATTATTCTTCCTGCTCGGTCCGAGCGGTTGCGGCAAGACGACGCTTTTGCGGCACATCGCGGGGTTCTACTTTCCCGACCGCGGGCAGGTGCTCTTCGACGAGCAGGATGTCAGTCGCGTGCCCCCGCACAAACGCGGCACCGGGATGATGTTCCAGTCATACGCGCTGTGGCCGCACATGACCGTGGCGGGCAACGTCGCCTTCGGGTTGGAGGAACGCCGCACGCCGAAGGCCGAGATCGTCAAGCGCGTGGACGAGGCGCTTGCCTCCGTCGGCATGGCGCAGATGGCCAACCGCAAGATCAACGAACTCTCCGGCGGCCAGCAGCAGCGTGTGGCGCTTGCGCGTGCACTGGTCATCCGGCCGCGCTGCCTTTTGCTCGACGAACCGCTGTCCAACCTCGACGCCAAGATGCGCCTGCAAATGCGCGGCGAGATCCGGCGCGTGTGCAAGGAGTTCGGCCTGACGGCGATCTACGTCACGCACGACCAGAAGGA
>CAZZYS010000044.1:0-21000 GCA_964658285.1 uncultured Verrucomicrobiota bacterium | reverse complement strand
CAAGATCGCCAGCCGCATCCTCCAGACGGTGGCAACGGTGCCCACGCCTTGACGGAGACCGCCTGCGCTACCAGCCATCGTGGCAACGGCGCTCTTCGGAGCGCCGTTTGCCTTGCCAGGTAGCGGATTCCTCCGTGTTGAAACACGCACGCTCGAAAAAATTGTGCGTTTCACGTAAATACTTTGTTGCCTTCGAGTTTGAAATCTTCTAATCCCATTCCCCGACGCACAGGAGATAGGAAGGACACGGAGCCTCAGCAAAGGCTCGGGTAGCAAAAACAAAGTGCGTCCGGAGCCGGATTTACCAGGGAAGCATCATCCGGGGCCGTGACCAGGCAATCCAAAAACTATTCCATGAAGTTCACAATGAAAGACTGTTCGATCACCAACCCAATTCCTCTGCTACTGCACTCACTTCGGACGCGATGGTTTTCTGGCCCGGCCCTGGCGGGTGCGGCCTTCGCCGGGATCTTCCTGTGTGGGTGGCATGGGACCCTCCGCGCGGGAACGGAGGAGGACACCGGCAAAGACAAAAAGGTGATCGAGAAAAAAGCCGAGAGCCGCGTCAAATACAGCGTGTACCTGGAGGCCGGCTTCACGGGCAACCCCAACGATCCGAACGACCACCAGAACTTTGGCCGCGTCTTCGATGACCGGTCCAACGAACCGATGCTCAACCAGCTCACGGCTTCCATCGAGCGTGCGCTCGCCCCGGAGCCGGGCAAGTTCGACTGGGGGTTCAAGCTACAGGCGGGCTACGGCTCGGACGGGCGTTTCATCAACACGTTAGGCACGCTCGAAAACGTGCAGCACGACATCCTCCAGCCTTACGTCGTGGAAGCTTACGGCAACCTGCACATCCCAGTCGTCAAGGACACGAGCGTGGACTTCAAGTTCGGCCAGTTCGTGACTCTGCTCGGCGCCGAGACCATCGATCCGCGCACGAACATCTTTTACTCGCACGACTACATTTTTAACTTCGGCATCCCGCTCCAGCATCTCGGCGGCCTGTTCACGATCCACGCCACCCCGATCATCGACATCTATGCGGGGATCACGCGCGGGGTGAACACGTCCATCTACGACAACAACGGCAAGGTTTCCTTCCTGGGCGGGTTCGCCCTCAACAACCTGGCGGGCGGGAAACTCACCATCCTGGCAACGACTTCCATCGGGCCGGAGAATCCGCGCGAGTCCACCGGCGCGTTTGCCTACCACGGCAGCGGCGTGGTGGACCTGAACGATTTCCGGTACTACGGCAACATGGTGGCCACTTACAAGGTGACCGACAAACTCACCTCCATCACGGACGCCGAGTACACCTACGATGCCGGTTTTGACACCGACTTCTACGGTGTCGCGCAGACCTTCGCGTACGCCCTCAACGACAAATACAGTTTCGGGTTCCGTGCGGAGGCCGTCCGCGACAGCGACGGCTTTTACGTGGCGCAATTCGCGGCGAACGACGACTTCACCAACGTCGAGCGCGGGGGCATTCCGCTGGACCGCCGCACCGTCGGCGGCGGTGCCAACACCTACCTGGAAGCGACCCTCGGTGTGCAGATCAAACCGCTGAAATATCTGACGGTGCGTCCCGAAGTCCGCTTCGACTACGCCACGCAGAACAAGGCGTTCGACGATTCTTCCAAGCAGTATTCGGTCACGATCGGCGCGGACGCCATCGTCTCCTTCTAACCACCGCCACGATGGCGGCACGCTGGAGCTTCAAAAACTCCGGCGTGCACGGCCTCCGGGTCGGCGTGTTCTTCTACGCCGTCTTCGGTAACCAAGTCCGGGCGGCGGCTGGCCGTCGTAGCCCGGCAGGAACTCCGGCCCGGGTCACGGTCACGTGGACTCTGCGGGCAACGCGGTCGTTCGCCCGTGCGGCGGCATCGTTGCGCCCGCAGGCGGGAAGATCGTCGGGGCGCGTCCGGGTCAAGCGCGGGCCCGGCGGCGGCAAGCCCCGTCCGATGCCCTGTCACAATACTCCGCTGGAACATTTACTTTGTGTGGCAACCGGATGACACCTCCGGAGCGCCAACGGTGCGGTCTCATAAGAGCCTGGGGCAACGCCCCAGGTTGGAACCGACTCCAGTTGCCAAGCCCTGAAAGGGCGACTCATCCCGGTGGCAAGTCGAGATGAATTGCCCCTTCACGGCTTGATGCTCCCGCGCACTTTTTCCTGGGGCGTTGCCCCAGGCTCGTATGAGGCCGCGCCGTCGGCGCTCCCGGAAGTCCGCCATCGGCGGCAGCGAGGGGTATTCATCACGAAGGCCGAAGCCGCAGATGACCAAAGTGTCATTAGACCGCAAAAACATGCGCCGACATATTTCCCGATTCACCGAACACTGCGGATGCGGCCGTCGGGACGCGGCGCGGGGGCAAAGTGAATATAACCCATGCCTGTCCAACCGTGTAACAAAGAGACTGCGGACACGGCAAAAATCGTTGCGTGAGAGCAGGAATTTGTCCGCGGGCCGTAGACGACGGGGTGAAGAGATGGCGGCTCGTTTGCGGATTGCTGTTGATCGGCAGCGGCGGCTGCACCGCCTACCATCCGGCACCGCTTGACGGCCAAGCAGTGGCGGCGGCACTGCGCCCTAAAAGCCGTGCGGAAGTGCGGATCGAGGCGACGCAGTTGCGCCATCCCGTGCTGTCGCCGGTGGTGTTTCGCGCCGGGGATGATGGCCTTTCGCCCGAGCAGGCGGCGGTGTTCGCCGTGCTGGTCAATCCGACGTTGCGCAGCGTGCGCGATGCGCGTGGGCTGGCGGGCGCGCAGATCATCCAGGCGGGCATTCTGCCGAATCCGCAGTTTGCGCCCTCGCTCGATTTGCCGCTGGGCAACTCGGTGCCCGGCGTGCGCACGGCCTACGGGCTGAACCTGAATTGGGAGGTGACGGCGCTCTTCGCGCGAACCGCGAAGCTGGAAGCCGCTCGGTCGCACGCGGCCTCGGTGGACCTGTCCGTGGCGTGGCAGGAATGGCAGGCGGCGGAAGCGGCCAAGCTGGCGGTGTACCAACTCGATTCGCTGCGGCGACAGGTGGAGATCGTCCGGGAGATCGAAGAAAGCTTCCGGCAGAATGCGGACCTGCTGCGGCAAGCCGTGGCACGCCGTGACAAAACGGAACTGGACCTCGCCCCGGCGGAAGCGGCGGCGCAGCAGGCAAAATCCGACCGGCTGTTGCTCGAACAACAACTCGCCGACGCGCGTCTGACCCTCAACCAGACGCTCGGCTTGCCGCCGGAAGCGGTAGTGAAGCTGCGCTCCCATTTGCGATTGCCCAACTCGGCCGCCGCTGCACGACTCGCAGGCAGAGAAGATCTGTCGGCGAACTTCGAGCAGCGGCGGCTCGACCTGGCGGCCCTCCGGCTGGGGTACAACAGCGAGGAAGCCACGTTGCGCGCGGCGGTGCGGGGCCAATTCCCGAAGATCACGCTGGGGTTGACCCGCGCCAGCGACAACAGCGCCTTGAAAAGCCTCGGGCCGAACGCGGTTTTCGACCTGCCCTTTTTTGATCGCAACCAGGGCAACGTGGCGCTGGAAAAGGCAACGCGGCAGCAGCTTTTCGATGACTACGTGGGCCGCGTGTACACGGCTCGGGCGGACATTGCCAAAGCCCTGGCCGATCTGCGTTTCACCGCCCGGCGCGAGGAAGCGGCCCGCGCGGCGATTCCGGCGCTGGAACGGGTGGCGGGCAGCTTCCAGACGGCGCTGGGCGGCGGGTCGGTGGACGCCCTGGTGGCGTCGGGAGCCAGTCAATCGCTCGGCGCGAAACGGCTGGAGGTGGAAAAGCTGCGCGGCGAGGCGGCGACCCTGGTCATCGCCCTGGAACTGGCGAGCGGGGAACCTTCCCTGACCGGAACCGGCACGGTCGGAGGCGATTGATATGAAAAGACGTTTTCCCCTGGGATGGACCGTGGCAATCGTGGTGGGGTTGCTCGTGGCCGGCGGCGCGTGGTGGTGGTCCGGGCGCAAGGGGACCGGTGACGAGGCGGAGAAGGAACCCGCCGCGACGGCGCAGGTGCAGGTCGCGCCCGTACACCGGGGACAGATCGAACGGACTCTGACCGCCTACGGCACCGCCGTGGCCGCGCCGGGCGGGGTGAGCAGCATCGCGTTTCCCTTCGAGTGCCGCGTGGTGGCTGTCTCGGCGAACGCGGGACAAACCATCGCCGCCGGGGACGCGCTGCTGCGCATCGAGCCGAGCGCCGACGCGCGCCTGGCCCTCGACACGGCCCAGGGAGCGCAGGACGCCGCGGAGAGGGCGCTCCGCGACGTGCAAACGCGCTTCCAGGCGCACCTCGCCACCAACGCCGATTTGCAAAGCGCCCAGAGCGTCGCGCGGGACGCCCAGCTCAAATTCCAGAGCCTGCGCGACCGCAGTCCCGGAGGGGACGGCATCGTCAAAGCGCCCGCCGCCGGACTCGTCACCAAAATGCCCGCCGCACCGGGCACGGTGGTCCCGGCCGGCGGCCCGCTGGTGGAACTCGCCGTGGAGAACCGCTTCGAGGCCCGGCTGGGCATCGCACCCGGCGACGCGGCCGGGGTGAAAGGGGGGCAGAGCGTGCATCTGTTCGCCGTGCAGGCGCGCGGGGACGCGAAGGAGTCCGTGGCCGAGGGGAGCGTGCGGGGGGTCGGCGGCAGCGTGGACCCGGCGACGCGGTTGGTGGACGTGTTCGTGGCGCTCGACGGGTCGACGGAGGGGGCGGCACCGATCCTCATCGGCGCTTACCTGCGGGCAGAGATTGTCCTGGAAAAAAAGAACGCCCTGCTGGTCCCCCGGGCGGCGGTGCTGCCCGTCGAGGGCGGCGGCACGGGCGGCGTGTTGTTCACGGTCAAGGACGACCACGCGGTCAAGCACGAGGTGGAGATCGGCATCGACGACGGCACGAACGTGGAACTCCTCAAGGGAGGAGACGGTCTCCCGGAAGGCACGAACGTCGTCGTCGAGGGCAACTACGAACTGGAAGACAAGATGGCCGTCGAGGTGGGTCACCCGGAAGAGGGCAGGGACAAGGACGATGCACCCGCCAAGGGAGAAGCCGCGACTCCGGCCCCGCTCGGGGAACCCAAAGACGCGCAGGATACCAAGGCCGAAAAAGCCAGTGCGGACGCACCCGAGAAGGAGGAAAAAACGCCGTGATGACCGGCTTCATCGGCTGGGTGCGCCACCATCGCCGGTCGATCCTGTTCCTGCTGGCGTTGCTGGTGGCGGGGGGCGCGTTCAGCGCCTGGCGGCTGCCGGTGGGCTTGTTCCCGCAGGTGGATTTCCCGCGCGTGGTGCTCAACTTCGACGCCGGGGACCGTCCCGCCGAGCGCATGGAACTGGAAGTCACCCGCGTGGAGGAACTCGCCGTGCGGGCCGTGCCCGGCGTGCGGCGGGTGCGCTCGACCACCAGCCGCGGCAGCGCGGAGCTTTCGGTCGATTTCGACTGGGGCCTGGACATGGTTTCCGCGCTCTTGCAGGTCGAGAGCGCCGTCAACCAGACGCTGCCCACGCTGCCCGCCGGGACGCGTTTCGTGGCGCGGCGCATGGATACCACCGTGTTCCCCGTGCTGGCCTACAGCCTGACCAGCGACAGGCTCTCGCAGGTGGCCCTGCGCGACCTGGCGACGTACCAGCTCGCCCCGCTGCTTTCCACGGTCAACGGCGTGGCGAAGATCGACGTGCAGGGCGGCGCGACCGAGGAAATCCACGTCACCACCGATCCCGCGCGGCTGGCGGCCTTCGGCGTCACGGTAGCCGACCTTTCCAAAGCCTTGACGGGCGCGAACGTCCTCGCCGCCGTGGGCCGTTTGCAGGACCACGACAAGCTCTTCCTGCTTCTCACGAACACGCAGTTGACCGATTTCGCCCGGGTGCGCGACACCGTGCTGCGCGTCGGCGACAACGGCGTGGTCCGCGTCGGCGACCTGGCGGAGGTCGGCCCCGGCGTGGCTCCGGTGTACGAGCGCGTCACCGCCGACGGGCACCAGGCCGTCCTGCTGGGCATCCACCAGCAGCCGGGCGGCAACACGGTGAGCATCGACCGCGCGTTGAAGGCGAAATTTGCCGAGTACCTGCCGCGCCTGCCTGCGGGCGTCAAGGTCGCCAACTGGTACGACCAGAGCCAGCTCATCGTGGACAGCGCGGGCAGCGTGCGCGACGCCGTGCTCATCGGCGCGCTGCTCGCCGCCGGGGTGCTCCTGCTTTTTTTGCGCAACTGGAAAATCACTCTCATCGCCGTCATCTGCGTGCCCGCCGTGCTCGCCGCGACGACGCTGCTCCTCGGCGCGCTGGGCCAGAGCTTCAACATCATGACCCTCGGCGGCATGGCGGCGGCGGTCGGCCTCATCATCGACGACAGCATCGGCATGGTCGAACACCTCGTGCGCCGGCTGCGCGAACGCGAGGAACGGCTGCCGGCAGCGGTGCGCTCGGCCCCGTCGCGCCTGCTCGCGGCGGCGCGGGAGTTCACGCCCGCGCTGACGGCCTCGTCGCTTTCCACCGTGGTCATCTTCGCGCCGCTCGCGTTCCTCTCCGGGGTGACCGGCGCGTTCTTCAAGGCGCTCTCGCTGACGATGGCCATCGCGCTGGTCCTCTCCTATTTCGTCACGCTGCTGGCGGTGCCCGTGCTCTCCGACCTGCTCCTGGGCGAGCGGGACGCGGCGCAGGACGACGAGGGCCGCTGGACCGCCCGCCTGCACGGCGGCTACGAGCGGCTGATGGGCTGGTGCTTCGCGCGCCGGGGGCTCGTGCTCGCCGCGCTGCTGCCGCTCTGCGCCGTCGGCTACGTCGCCTATCGGCACGTCGGCACGGGTTTCATGCCCGGGATGGACGAAGGCGGCTTCAACATCGACTACCACAGCGCGCCGGGCACCTCCCTGGAGGAAACCGACCGGCTCCTGCAAAAGTTCGAGCAAATCCTGCGCGAGACGCCGGAGGTCACCACCTACTCGCGCCGCACCGGCCTGCAACTGGGCGGCAGCCTGACCGAGGCGAACCAGGGCGATTTCTTCGTCTCGCTCAGGCCGCCGCCGCGCCGGGGGATCGAGGAGGTGATGAACGACGTGCGCGACCGCGTCACCAAAAGCATCCCCGGCCTGGAGGTCGAGTTCGCGCAACTGATGGAAGACCTCATCGGCGACCTGACGAGCGTGCCGCAGCCCATCGAAATCCAGCTCTACGCCGACGACCAGCCTACCCTGGAACGCACCGCCGGCGCGGTGGCCGAGGTCGTGGGCAAGATCGACGGCGTGGTGGACGTGAAGAGCGGTCTCGTCCTCGCCGGCGACGCGCTGGACATTGAGATCGACCCGCTCAAGGCCGCGCTCCAGGGCACCGACCCGGCGACGATCACCACCCAACTCTCGGACGCGCTCACCGGCGCGACCGACACGCAGGTCGTCCGCAGCCCCAAGACCGTCGCCGTGCGCGTGAAGCTGCGCGCCGCCGACCGGGCGCGCACCAACCAATTGGGCGATCTGCCGATCCGCGCCGCCGACGGGCACCTCTTCACGTTGCGGCAGGTGGCGACGATCAACACGGTGGTGGGTCAGCCCGAGATCACCCG
This sequence comes from uncultured Verrucomicrobiota bacterium, assembly GCA_964658285.1. Classification (GTDB taxonomy): domain Bacteria; phylum Verrucomicrobiota; class Verrucomicrobiia; order Chthoniobacterales; family SZAS-18; genus CAHJWO01. Next base: position 13,446 of record CAZZYS010000044.1, on the reverse strand, counting down.
CGAGGACCTGCGGCGGATGATCGCCGTCACCGGCCGCCTGAGCGGACGCGACCTCGGCTCGACGGTCCGGGCCGTGCAGGCGGCGCTGCGCAAGCCGGGGCTGCTGCCGCACGCAGTGACGTTCGTGCTGGGCGGGGCCTACGCGCAGCAGCAGACGGCCTTCGCCGGATTGTTGCTCGTGCTCGGCGCAGCGACGGCGCTCATCTTCCTGTTATTGCTCTACGTCTACGAGAGTTTCCAGACGGCGGCAGCTATTCTGTTCACGACGCTCCTGGCGCTGCCGGTCGTTTTCCTGGGTCTCTGGTTGACGGGCACCGAACTCAACATCACCTCCATGATGGGCCTGACGATGATCGTGGGCATCGCCACCGAGGTCTCCATCTTCCTGGTCAGCGAAATCGACGAGCTGCCGCCCGGCCTGGAAGGTGTGCCCGCGCTGATCCAGGCGGCGCGCAACCGGATGCGCCCGATCCTGATGACCACCATTGCTGCCGTGCTGGCGCTCCTGCCGCTGGCGTTGGGCATCGGGCAGGGTTCGGCGATGCAGCAACCGCTCGCCATCGCCATCATCTGCGGGCTGGTGGCGCACCTGCCGTTGGTGCTGATCGTCCTGCCCGTGCTGCTGCCCCGTCCCGTCGCGCGGGCGGAGGGATCGCCGGGTTAACGTCCCCGGCATCCGACCCACCCGCGTCTGTGTCGGATCAGCGGACGAACTTCAACACCTGGAAGCTGCCGGGAACCATCCTGGGACGCACGCGCCCCTGGCCGGGAGCCGGCGTCGGCGCGGGCTCGAACTCCGCGGTGGGCAGGTAAACGGCGTGCGTATCCGCGTCGAGCGCCATCGTGCGAGCCCCTTTCTTCGTAACGATCTTCTCGACCACCGAAAAACTGCCGTTGTCCTCCTTCACCACGGTCAGCGTGCCGTCGCCGCAGGACGCGAAGGCGAAGCCGGTGCCGGGATCGAACGCGCAGGCGTCCACGCCCTGGCCGATGGCGGGCGTCGCCAGCACCTTGCCGTTCGCGGCGTCGAGCACGACCATCCGCTCGTTGCGGCAACCGGCGAAAACGCGGCCCTTGCCCGCATCCACGGCGAGGCCGCTCGGTTCTTCACCGGGTGCGGTGGGCCAGCGGTGGGTGACGGTGTTCGTCCGCACGTCGATGGCCAGGGCCATGCTCTTGTCTTCGAGGTTGACGAAGAGCGTACCCTGGCCGTCCGAACCCGCGAACTCCGGCCCGCCGCCCAGCGGGATCGTGGCGACGACCCTGGCCGTGGCCGGGTCGATCACGCTCGCGTCGTCGCTTTCGCCGTTGAAGGCGAACACGTGTTTGCTGAACGGCTCGTACACGATGGCGTCCGGCTTCTTGCCCACCTTGATCGGTTCGCCCACGGGCTTGAGGGTCTGGAGGTCGAACACGATCACCGTGCCGCTTTTGCCGCTCGTGGCGAAGCCCCGGTTGGCGTCCGGCACGAGGGCGGTGCCGTGGCCGCCGTCGAGACCGGTCACCTCGCCGAGTGCCTTGCCGTCTTCGGTGTCGATGACCTGCACGCGGTCGGTGCGCGTCACGTAGAGGCGGTGGGCCGACGGGTCTACCGTGCAGTAGTCCCAGCCGCCCTCGCCGCCCGGCTTCCAGGTCGCGGCCAGGTGGTAGCCCGAGGGGCCGGGCGAGGCGGCAGGCGGCGTCTGCGCGGAGGCGGTGGCGGAAAGCAAGGCGAGGGCACCCAGCACCGCACGAAGCGGGACGACTCTGCGTGCGAAGGATCGGTCGAGGGTTTGCATCCCGATGAACTTTCACTCGCCGGTACGGGACGCAAGCCGCCGGAGCATGACAGTTTTGTTATTTCGCCGCCGTGTCACCCGGTCCGACAACGGCATTCCGAACCGGCGGCGGAACCGCGTTTGCGAAATCCGCCGCGAGCCCGGAATCTGCTGTATTTTACGAACGGTCTCCCCCCTTCCTATGCGCCTTTCTTCGTGTTGTTTATTGCGTTCCGTCCTCGTCAACGGTGCCTGTTTGCTGTGGGGCGTCAACGCCCTGGCCGGAACGGCCCGCATCAACCAGGAAGGCCGTATCCTCGGCCCGGCTCCGGTCGTCACTTCCCCGGTGCTGTTCAACACCCCGCAGGCCGACGCCGCCGTGGCCGCCATGCAGATCATGCCGACCGACAGCGCCTGGAACGAGGACGTTTCCCGCCTCCCGGTCCTCGCCAACTCGACGGCGATGCTCACGCGGATCGCCTCCGACCTCGGCGCTTCACGGCAGACCTTGCGGGCGTTCTACGAGATGAACTACGCGCTGGTGCCCGACGGCCAGCCCGGCGTGGCCATCACCTTCTTTAATTACCCCGACGAATCCGAGCCGGGTCCGTACCCCATCCCGTCCAACCTGCCCGTCGAAAGCTGGCCGCGCGGCACGGGGAGCCTGACGCTCGACCAATGGCAGCGCAACGTGAACGGCGACACCGGCGACCGGCACGCCATCATCGTCGCACCCGGCGCGGGCACGATCTGGGAGACCTGGTTGACGCAGCTCACCGGGACGGGCTGGCAGGCTTCCAACGGCGCGAGGTTCGACCTGCAATCCAATACCCTCCGACCGGCCGGCTGGACTTCCGCGGACGCCGCCGGGCTGCCGATGTTCCCGGCCCTGGTGCGCTACGACGAATGCGAGCGCGGGATGGTCGAGCACGCCATGCGGATCATCGTCAAGCGCACGCGCGTCGGCCCGATCTATCCTGCCACGCACCAGGCTTCCGTGGGCAACACGACCGATCCCGACATCCCCGCGATGGGTCAGCGGGTCCGGCTCAAGGCGGACTTCGTGATCCCATCCACCTGGACCGTCGAGGAAAAAGCCGTCCTGCTGGCCTTGAAGAAATACGGCGCGCTCGTCGCGGACAACGGCAATTTCTTCTCGATCTCGGTGTGTCCGGACGACCGTTTTTCAGCCACCGCGTTCGACCACCTCGCCACGGTGAACATCAGCAATTTCGAGGTCGTGCAATCCACCGGCGCGACCGGGGGGCCGCGTTCGCCGGGGGCACCCACCGCGGACGCCGGTGCCGACCTGACGGCGCAACCGAACGCGGCGGTTGCCCTGCATGGCAGCGTCAACGCTCCGGCCGGGGTCTCGCTGGTCGTCGGCTGGAAGGTTTATTCTGGTCCGGGCAGCGTCGCCTTTGCGAACCCGGCGCAACCGGACACAACCGCGACCTTCAGCGCGGCCGGCAACTATACTCTCATGCTCAGCGCCATCGACGGCGTCCATCCCGTGGCTTACTCGGCGGTCAACGTCGCGGTGGGCGCGGCAGGGGTGCCCCCCGTGTTCTTCACCGGGCAGACCGCGTTGTCCAACGGCGTGTACTACCTGGCCTTCCCCAACGGCAACTATTTCGGGTACTACGGTTTTCTCGCCGATCCCGGTTACCTCTATCATTTCGACCTGGGCTACGAGTACGTCTTCGATGCGACCGACGGCAAGAGCGGCGTGTACCTGTACGATTTCAAGAGCGGCACGTTCTTTTACACGTCACCGACCTTCCCGTTCCCGTACCTGTACGACTTCAGTTTGGACACGGTGCTCTACTATTACCCGGACCCCACCCAGCCGGGTCATTACAACACGAACGGCGTCCGTTATTTCTACGATTTCGCCACGGCCAAGATTATCTCCAAGTAAGTCCGGGGTCGGCTCGCGGACTTCGCGGAAGCCGCCGGGCAGGCGGGCGACGGCGAGTTTCGCAAAAAGGCCGTTGCGCCGTCCAAAAAAGCAGGTTGCCAAGCGGCCCCGGTCGGGAGCATCCTGAGTGCCCGGAACCCCTCCGTCCGCTCCCCACCCCCGACAAACACGCGGCCTCCTGTCTCTGGAGACGCCGCGATCTTCCCCTTCGCCTTCGCTTATGCTCGACCGTGCCACTCTCTCGCGCCCTCGTTTCACCCTCCCACGTCCGATGCGACTGCTTTGGGTTTGTTTGATACTCGTGAGCGGATTGCGCGCGGACGAGGTCGCGCCGCCGTGTTGCGGGCCGGAGTTTCGCGTGTCGGGCCAATTTGAACACCGGCCGGTGGTGACGCCGGTACACGTCGAGGCGGGGACGGACCCCGGCACGTTCGCCCAGGAGGTCGTCGGCGAACACTTCGTCGCTTCGGTCGCCGGACTCCCCGCGGGCCGCTACCGCGTGCAGGTGGAAGCGGCGGAAACCTACCACACCGGGCCGGACCAGCGGCTGATGACGGTCACGTGCGGCAAGACCTCGCTCGCGGACCGGCTCGATCTTTTCCGGGCGGCGGGCGGTGCGTCCAAACCGTTTGCGTTGAACGGGGTGGTGGAACACGCCGATGATTCGGTGGACGGGCCGCTGGCGGTGACCTTCCAAGCCGTGAAGGACAAGGCGACGTTCAACGCCATCAACGTCTTCGACGTCACCGGAAAAAAGGTCGCCTGCCTGGTGGCCAAAGACCTCGTGGAGGTGGCCACGGCCGGCGCGAAGATCGTGCCGGCCGTCGGCGATCCGGTCATTTACAAGGACCCCGACCAGCCGGTGGAACGGCGCGTGGCGGACCTCGTGCGGCGGATGTCGCTGGCCGAGAAAGTGTCCGAACTGCGCAACGACGCGCCTGCCATCGAGCGTCTGGGCCTGCCCGCCTACGAATACTGGAACGAAGCCCTCCACGGCGTCGCACGCGCGGGCACCGCGACCGTTTTCCCACAGGCCATCGGGTTGGCCGCCACCTGGGACCCCGCCCTGCTCGGGCGGGTCGCAGACGTGATTTCCACGGAGGGCCGGGCGAAGTACGTGGACGCGCAGAGCCACGGCAACCACAGCCGGTTCCACGGGCTGACCTTCTGGTCGCCGAACATCAATATCTTCCGCGACCCGCGCTGGGGTCGGGGACAGGAAACCTACGGGGAGGACCCATTTTTGACCTCACGGATGGGCGTGGCCTTCATCCGCGGTCTACAGGGAGACGACCCGAAGTATTACAAAACGATTGCGTGCGCCAAGCATTTCGCCGTCCACAGCGGGCCGGAATCCGAGCGCCACCGCTTCGACGCCCAGCCCCCCGACAGCGATTTGTGGGACACCTACCTGCCGCAGTTCGAGGCGGCGGTGCGGGAGGGGAAGGTGGGCTGCGTGATGGGCGCGTACAATCGGATCGACGGTGAGGCGTGCTGTTCCAATCCCTTTCTGCTGGAGAAGATTTTGCGCCAGCGGTGGGGATTTCAGGGCTATGTGGTGTCCGATTGCGGCGCGATTGGCGACATTTCGGGCGGGCACCATCTGGCGAAAACAAAATCGGAGGCAGCGGCGCGCGCCGTGAAGGCAGGCTGCGACCTGGAATGCGGCAATGACTACAACAATCTGGTGGGAGCGGTCAACGCGGATGCCGTGACCGTCAAGCAGATCGACACGGCCCTGGAGCGGGTCCTGACCGGCCGCTTCCGGCTCGGGTTGTTCGATCCGCCGGACCGGGTGCCGTACGCGGCGATTCCGGCCTCGGCCAACGACACGCCCGAGCACGACGCCCTGGCCCTGCAAAGTGCGCGCTCCGCGCTCGTGCTGCTCAAAAACCAGGGCAACCTGCTGCCGCTGGACCGCGCGAAAATCCGGCACCTCGCCGTGGTCGGCCCCAACGCCGATAACGCGAAGATGCTGCTGGGCAACTACTACGGCACGCCCTCGCACTCTGCGACAATCCTGCAAGGCATCCGCGACGCCGCCGGGCCGGGGGTGGAGATCACCTTCACGCGAGGCTGCGCGCCGGCGTCCAAGCCGGGCGAGGGGGATGTGTCGGCGTCGCCGGAGTTCCAGCGGGCGCTCGAACTGGCGCGCGGGGCCGACGCCGTGGTGTTCGTCGGCGGGCTGGACGCCAGCCTGGAAGGCGAGGAGATGAAGGTGAATTACGAAGGCTTCAGCGGCGGCGACCGCACGCGGATCGAGCTGCCCGACCCCCAGGAGCAACTGCTCCACGCGCTCCAGGCGACCGGCAAGCCGCTGATTTTCGTCGCGTGCACCGGCAGCGCGCTGGCGATCCCCTGGGAGGCGGAGAACGTGCCTGCCATCCTGGTCGCGTGGTACGGGGGCCAGCGCGGCGGCACGGCGGTCGCCGACGCGCTTTTCGGACAGGTCTCGCCGGCGGGACGGCTGCCGGTGACGTGGTATCGCGCCACGACCGATCTGCCCTCGTTCACGGACTACCGCATGGCGAACCGGACATACCGGTATTTCGCGGGCAAACCGCTGTTCGCCTTCGGGCACGGGTTGAGTTACACGACGTTCCGCTACGGCACGCCGACGGCCGCGCAACCGGCGGCGCGGCGGGGCGAGACCGTCGCGGTCACGGTGCCGGTCGAGAACACGGGCAACCGCGACGGCGAGGAGGTCGTGCAGGTCTACGCGCGGTGTCCCGGGGCGGGGGGGAACGTGCCCGTGCATACCCTCGTGGCTTTCCAGAGGGTGAGCCTCAAACGCGGGGAGACGCGGAACGTCATCCTGGACGTGCCGGTCGAGCGTTTGCGTTTATGGAACACCGCGAAGAACGACTATGAGGTCGCGCCCGGCGAGTACGCGTTGCAGGTGGGCGCGTCGTCGGCGGACATTCGCGGGACGGTCAAAGTCGCCGTCAACCAATGATGAAATTTCCCCCCATCGTTGTCGCCCTGGGCTTGCTCCTGGCCGCCGCTCCTGCCTCGGCGGAACCCGCGCATGGGTTGACCGTGGGCGAGGGATTCGTGGAACCGATTGGTTTTCACGACGCCGCGCCGGTCCTTTCGTGGAAGCTGCCCCCCGGCGTCAAAAAACAGACGGCCTACCACCTGGAGGCCAAGGTGGGAGAAAAACGGTGGGACAGCGGTTGGGTCGAATCCGACCAATCGACGTTCGTGCTCTGCGGCGGCGGTCCGTTCGCGTCCCGCCAACCGGTGGAATGGCGCGTGAGTTTCCGCGACGAAATCGGCCGGGACTCCGGCTGGAGCGAACCGGCGCACTTCGAGTTGGGACTACTTTCCGCGCAGGACTGGAAAGCGCAGTGGATTCATCCGGCCGGGGAGACCGAGCCGGGCAGGGAAGCGGTGGGTTGGCTGCGCCGGGCCTTCCCGGTGGGGAAGAAGGTGACCCGTGCGCGGGTGTACGTGACCGCGCGGGGACTTTTTGAACTCTCCCTCAATGGCGCGCGGGTCGGCAGCGATCATTTCGCCAATGGCTGGACCGACTACGGCAAACGCGTGGACACTCTGACCTACGATGTCACCCGGCAACTGCGCGACGGCAACAACACGCTCGAAGGGACCCTCGGCACCGGCTGGTACGCGGGCCGGATCGGGTTGGACAAGAAAAAGCCGAGGGGACTCTACGGGGTCGGTCCCGAGTTGTTGCTGCAACTGGAGATCACCTACGCGGACGGCTCGTCCGACACGGTCGCGTCCGACGACAAATGGGAGGGGACCTTCGACGGCCCCGTGCTCTCGTCCAGCATCTACGACGGGGAGAGCGACGATGCGCGCAGAGAAGTCTCGGGCTGGCAGCCGGCCTTGGCCAACCCGGACCTGGGTGCGGCCCGGCTGGAGCCGAAGGCATTCCCACCGGTGCGGGAAAAAGAGTCTCTCGCGGTGCAAAATATCACTGAGCCGGAGCCGGGTCGGTTCGTGTTCGATCTCGGCCAGAACATGGTAGGTTGGGCTAGGCTGAAAGTACCCGTCGAAAAGGACGGGACTCTCACGATCCGTTTTGCCGAGATGCTCAACGCTAACGGCACGATGTACACAGCCAACTACCGCTCCGCCAAATCCACGGATCGCTACGTCGCGGCGAAAACGGGCACGATCACCTGGGAGCCGCACTTTACCTTCCACGGGTTCCGGTACGTCGAGCTTTCCGGCTTTCCGCCGGGCAGCCATCCGGAGAAAGATTGGGTGACCGGCGTGGTGCTGCATTCCGACCTCGCGCGGATCGGGAAATTCGATTCCTCGTACGCGAAACTGAACCAGTTGCAGAGCAATATCACGTGGGGGCAGCGCGGCAACTTCGTGGACATCCCGACCGATTGCCCGCAGCGCGACGAACGCCTCGGCTGGACGGGCGACGCCGAGGTGTTCTGTGCGACTTCGCTGTTCAATTACGACGGTCTGGCCTTCTGGAAGAGCTGGCTCGCCTCGATGCGCGATGACCAATTCGCCGACGGTCAGATCCCGAACGTGATCCCCAACGCGTCCCAGGGCGGCGGTTCGCCCGGTTGGATGGACGCCGCCACGATCATCCCGTGGGATGTCTACGTCCGCACCGGCGACGTGAGCGTGCTGGCGCAAAACTTTGCCATGATGGAAAAGCTCGTGGCCTGGTATCGCTCACAATCCGTCGGCGGATTGACCCCCAAGATTAAAGGCTTCGGCGATTGGCTCCAGCCTTACGCTAAGAACGGCCGGGGCGACACGCCTTTCGCCCTGCTCGGCACGGCATACTACGCGCACGACGCGCGGATTCTGGCCGACTCCGCCCGGGTGCTCAAACGGGAAGAGGAGGCAAAGCGTTACTCGGAAGAAGCCGCGGCGGTGAAGCAGGCATTTTACAGCCAGTACATCGACGCCGACGGCAAATTGCAGAACGCACCGGAAACCCAGACGGCCTACGTACTGGCGATTGCTTTCGACCTGATTCCAAAAGACGCCCTGGAGAAAGTGGGCGCGAACCTGACGCGCCTCGTCAACGAAGCGGACGGCCACCTGCGCACCGGGTTCCTGGGCACGCCGTTCATCGCGCGTGCGCTGGATGAAGTCGGCCAGCACGACCTCGCGTACGGTCTGCTGTTCCAGGAGACTTATCCTTCGTGGTTCTATCCGATCAACCAGGGAGCGACCACGATGTGGGAGCGGTGGAACAGCTACACCCGCGAGAAGGGTTTCGGCGACGTGGCCATGAATTCCTTCAACCACTACGCCTACGGGGCCATCGGCCAATGGATGTACGAACGGGTCGCCGGGCTGGCTCCTGATCCCGCCAGCCCCGGCTACAAGCATTTCTTCATCCGGCCGCTGATCGGCGAGCCGCTCGACTCGGCGAGGGCGGAACTGGAAACGCCCTACGGCCGCGCCTCCAGCGCCTGGGTCAAGCACGCGGGGAAGGTCACGATGGAGATCGTGGTGCCGCCGAACACGACGGCCACCGTGGAGTTCCCCGACCACCGCCAACCCGAAGTTGTGACGGCCGGGAACTACCATTTCGAGTCCGGGTTGCGTTGAAGAAATCGACGGAGCCCGCCCGGCCCATTAATTTTCCATGAGCGACGCGACGAGCTTTTCAAAACGCGGGTCGCCCTGCAACGAACCCCAATAAGGGCTGCAACGCAGGTCGCCGTACGAAATCGTCTCGTAGAGCTTCGCCAGGATTTCCAATTGCTCGATGGCCCGGTCGCGCTCGCCGGTCAGAGCGTAGACTTTCGCCAGGGTCAGGATGGCACCTTTCACCGGTCCGGGTTGCCGGGCCAACTCCGTCAGAGGAAACTTCCCGCACAGGTCGCGCGCTTCACGGATGGCGTCGTCCTTGCGGCCGAGCACCGCGTCGCAAAACGCCACGACATCCTGGTCGGAACCATCGCCCGGCGAGCCGGCGATCCGCTTGCGCAGCGCGCCGAGGATCGCGCGTGCCTTCGGCTCGTCGCCGCGCAGATGGGCGAGCAGCCCGTTCTGCCAGCTTTGCGGCGGCTTTCCCCCGTACATTCCCATCTGCCACTGCGGCGGCGTCGCGGCGACGACGCGTTCTGCCTCGTCGTAGTCGCGCAGGAACAGAGCGGTCGCAAATCGTTCCAACCAGATCCCGGCCGTCGGGGAATAATCCGGTGGGACCTGCCGGAGGATTTCGCGTGCGCCGGCGGGATCGCCCTCATCCAGCTTGAGTCCCACGGATGCCATGTCCCGCCAGTAGATCGTCACGCGGCTGGCCGTCCGGCTGTCGGCCAGCAGCCGCTCGCGCGCCTTGTAGCGGCGCATCGCCTGGTAAATTTGACCCAGTTGCCACTCGATTTCGTAGTTCGCCGGATCGAGTTCGTAGGCTTTTTCCATTTCCGCCAATCCTTCCTGCCAGCGTTCCTGCGCGGTGTCGGTGTTGCTCATGAGGTGGAGCGCCTCGGCGTCGTTCGGCGAGAGGTCCAGCACCGTGGTCGCCTCCCGGCGTGCCTGGTCGAAGTCGCCGGCCACGAGCCCGATGAAAGCCAGTGCCAGATGGTAATCCTGCGGGGGCGCACCCAGACGCGCCGCCTGTTCCGCCGCCTTCCTGGCCTCCGGCAACAGCTTCCCCGGCCCGAACGCCGCCTTCGCCTTGGCCAGTTCGCAGTACGCGAGAGCGAACGTGGGGTCGCGGCGGGTCGCCTCTTCGAGCAGCGAGACTTTTTCGTGCATACTGCGTTCCGCGCCGTCCGGGTCCTCGTAGACGTGGATGGCTTTCGCCCGCGCGTACAGCGCGTAGGCTTTCTGGTCCGCGGCCGGCTGACCCATCGTGGTGGCAGGACGCGCGCGCCAGAGGCCGGTGCGCCAACCGATCCCGAGGACCGCGAGGACCACGACGGCAAACGCGGCGGCAGCCACCCGCCCGACCTTCCGCTGCCGGCAACGCTCCAGCGCGGCCGACAGTTCCCGCGCCGAGGCCGGGCGCGCGGCGGGGTCCACCGCCAGCGCGGCGCGCAGCAGCGCGACCACCCGGGCGGGCACTTTCCGGGCGGTCAGTTGCGCGACCGGCAAGGCCGCCCGGGCCGGATGGTCGCGCCACTCTTCCAGCGTTTTCCCGGCGAACGGGGTGTCTCCCGTCAGCGCGTACCACAGCGTCACGCCGAGCGAATAAATGTCGGAACGCGCGTCGGCCGGTCCGCCCCGGAACTGCTCCGGGCTAGCGAAGGCAGGCGTGCCGACGAAACCCCCGTGGGTCAGGTGAGCGGCGTTCTCCGCGTCGGCCATCGCCTTGGCCAGACCGAAATCGATGACCGTCGCCCGCTCGCGCGAGAGCATGATGTTGCCTGGCTTGAGATCACGGTGGACCAGTCCGCGCCCGGCCGCCGCCACCAGCGCGCGGGCGACCTGCACGGCGATGTCGAGGGCGGCCGGCACGGGCAGCGGGCCGTCCCGGCGCACGCGTTCCTCCAGCGTCTCGCCGTCGATCAATTCCATCGCGTAGTAGGCGTGGGCGGTCTCCGGCGAGGTGCCGAATTGGAAGACCTCGGCGACGTTGGGATGGTGCAGGCCCGCCGCCCCCCGCGCCTCGCGCAAAAACCGTTCGCGCACGGCCGGAGATTTCTCCTGGCCCCCGGGGATCACGACGACCTTCAGGGCGACCGCGCGGTCCAGGACATGGTCGCGCGCGCGGTAGGTCACGCCCATCGCGCCGCGGCCCAGTTCCCAGGGTGACCCGTCTTCGTGGCAGTCGATTTCGAAGTCGCCGAAGACCCTGGGAAAATCCGCGCGCGGACGCTCGCCGTCTTCCTCGTCCAGGCCGCCGCGCAGCAGGCAAAGCAGGCATTCGCCGCGGGCGTTCAATTCCGCCCGGCAGGTCGAACAAACACTCTCCAGCACAGGCATCTTGCGCGGCAGGGTAACCGGCCGCCCACGGCCGGGTCGAGCAAAAATCCCGCGTCAGCCGCCCGTCATCACGCGTAGCAACGCGTGAATCTCTTCCTGCACGTCCGCCTCCGAGTGCACGGTCCGGCGCACCTCTGCGTGGAGTGCCTCCCGGTAGCGTGCGCGCAGCCGGGTGACGTGGCTGCGCACCGTCGAGGCCGGCATTCCCAGGGAGGCGGCGAGCTGGCCGTACGTCGGCGGGGCTCCCGCGCAGCCCGTCACGAAGGGTTTCAACACGTTGAAGAGCGCCGGTTTCCCCTCGCTGAGATAGTCGTGCGCGATCCGGGCGAGCGCGGCATCGACCGTCGCCTGCGCCCAGCTCTGGTCGAACGCCCGGTCCGCCTGCGCGTCCGGACCCGGCGTGCGCGGTTGGTCCTGGTAGAGGCTTTCCGCCGCTTGCGCGAGATCGTCCACCAGGGGCAGCGCCAGCCGGGGCCCGCCCCGTTTCAACGCGTGCGCGTGCCGGCTCGCGTCCACGAGGAAGTTTTTCATCGCCGCCAGCAGGAAGGACCGGAACTTGCCCCTGGCGGGGTCTACCCGTTCGTGGATGCGGTGTTCCACGAGATGCGCGAAGAAACCCTGCGTCAGGTCCTGCGCGTCGTGGGTGTCGTGGCCGCGGCTGCGGACGTAGGTATAGAGCGGGGCCCAGTACGTCTGGCACAGCGTCGCCAACGCGGCCTCCGCCGCAGTGCTGGCGTCGCCCTGCGCCGCGGTGAGCACGACGCTCCAGTGCGTCGGGGCAAACGGATCGCCTTTCCCGTGGATCGTGCCAGGCAAAAGCTTCACTCCGCGAAGCTAACAGAAGCACCCGAAAAGAAAATTGCGATTTCTTGCAGCACCCGCCGGCGGGTGTCGTTGAAAGGAAAACGAGCGATGCGCGGCGACGACATTCCGTCCGCCGCGCATGGACCGCTCGGAAGCCAACTATGAAATCCGTCCTTTCCAAAGTCATTTCGCTCCTGGTCGTTGCCCCCTCCCTCCTGGCCATCGTCGCTTCGCGGTGTCACGCCGCGCCCGCCAACGATGACTTCGCCAACGCGCAGACCATCGCCGCGGGCTCGTCTTTTTCCGTGACCGGCACGGATGTCGGTGCGACCCGGGAAGCCTTCGAAAACACGCCCAGCTATCCCCTCACCGACGTGGCTTACACGGTGTGGTACACGTGGACTCCCACCGTCTCGGGCTATCTTCAAATCGACACCTCGCACCCGACCGAAAAAGGGGTGTTCCGGGCACCGACGGCGGACGCGCAGAGCTTCATGGCGGCGGACCCCGGGGACGGCAGCGCGGCCACTTTCGTCCACGTCGACGCGGGCCAAAAATACTATTTTTCCCTCGGGAACGACAGCTCTCCCGCCGCCTTTACCTTTACGGGAACCATCACGGACGAACCGGGTTTCTTCACCGGGGAAGCCGTCTTGGGCGATGGCGTGAACTACCTGGCGTTTGCCGACGGCAAGCCTTTCGGGTATTACAGCTACCTTTCCGACTCGCGTTACTTCTACCACTATGATCTCGGTTACGAGTTCGTCTTCGACGCGAAGGACGGCAAGAACGGCGTCTACCTGTACGACTTTGCCAGCAAAACGTTTTTCTACACGAGCCCGACCTTCCCGTTTCCGTACCTGTACGATTTCACGCTGAAGACGGTGCTGTACTACTACCCGGACACCAAGAAAGCGGGTCACTACACGACCAACCCGCGCGATTTCTATAACTTCGCCACCGGCAAGATCATCACGAAGTGACGGGGACGCGCCGGCGGAGAACTTTCCCCGATCATCCGAAACATCCGCGCCGCCAGAGAATTGCCTTTTCTGTCGGTTGATTCCTGATAAAAAGTGGCGA
>CAZZYS010000043.1:0-21052 GCA_964658285.1 uncultured Verrucomicrobiota bacterium | reverse complement strand
GGGCGCGGCCTTCAACAGCGTCGAGTGGAACGCGATGGCGGCGGCGTTGCGCGGGTTCGGCAGCGACGGGGCGGCGGTGGTCGGCGGCGCGGACGACATCGTGCCCGTGCAGGCTGGCGCGGCGAGCGAATCGACACCCTTCCCAGGGTTGGTGGAACGCAGCGACCGGGCGATGTCGATCCTGTGGCGGGGCGCTGACCTCGGCACGCAGTCGCACGGCGGCGCGGGCAAGGGACAGGGAGCGAGCCTCCAGGAGGACGAAACGGCGGCGCTCGACGAGGATCGCGCGGCCTGGCTGACCGAGAGCCTGCTGCCGGTCTCGCGCACGGCGGTCCGATACCTGTTTGGGCCAGGCGTGAAGCCGCTGGCCTACGTGCGGATCAAGACGAAGGCGCGCCGCGACATCCAGCTCGACCTGGCGGTGGATGCGTTTTTGCTCAACAACGGCGCGCCCATCGCCCGCGCCGACGCCCTCGAACGCTACGGCCGCCCGACGCCCGGCGCGGACGAACCGCTGCTCCGACCCGCCGCCGGGCCGGGCGGCGTGAAGGGCGCGGTCAGCGAGGTCACCGAAGAAGCTTCCCTCGAACGTGCCGCCAACGAGGCCGAGCCGACGACGAACCCGGTCCGCTTGATCGGCGCGGCCAACGACGTGGCGGCGATAGCCCCGGCGGCGGGCGACGCCATCGGACACGCGGACCATTGGTTCCAGGTGTCGCCGTTCGGGCGGTTCCCGCACCGCGTCGGGATGCAGGTGTTCGACCGGCAGGCGGCGAATGCCATCGTCCACCTTTTCAACAGCGCGAAGGATCGGCTGGCCCGACTCTGGCGTGGGTTACCCATCTTCATCGGACACCCCGACCTCGATCCGAAGACGTACCCGGACCATCGCAAATACGGGTCGATCCAGCGGCTCGAAGTCCGCGACGACGGCCTGTACGCCCAGGCGAAATGGAGCCGCGCCGGACGCGAGATCGTCAACGACGAACACTTCGATTTCCCGAGCCCGCTCTGGAACATGGAACCGGTTCCCCGCGAGGCCGGCGCTTTTCGCCCGGTGGAGTTGATCTCCGTCGGGCTCACCAACCGACCCAACATTGCCAACAAACCCGTGGGAGCCAACACGGAAGCTCTCGACCCGGAAGAAATCGATCCCATGAAACGCGAAAACCTCATCACCACACTCGGCCTCCAACCGGCGGAAGGCGCGGACGGCGTCACCGACGAACAGATCGACGCCGCCATCGTGCGGCTGCAATTGGCCGAGAACGAAAATGTCCGGTTATCCACGCAGCTCCACGCCGCCATCGAGGATCGCCTCACCGTCGCCGCCAACGCGGGCCGGATCACTGGGGCCGACCGGGCGGACTGGCGCACGCGGATGGCGGCCGATTTCGTCGGCACGTGCGCGGCCCTCGCGGGTCTCGCTCCGGCGATGAACACCCGCGCGACGCAGAAAACCAGCGGCCTCGGCGAACGCAACGGCGGCACCGTCGCCATGACTCGCGCCACGCGCATCCAGGCCGCCAACGAGGCCGTGGAAACGCGGATGCGGGAAACCAACGACCCTGATTACGGCAAGGCGTTCGCCTGGGTGCGCGGCCAGAAACCGGAACTCTTCAAGGACATGCAGGAGCCGGAAATCCGCGCGGCCTGATTCTCATCTTATCACCAACCACACCCAGTTCGCAGCCAGAACTCATATCATGCACCTCAAGTCATTCGTCATCGCCGCCACCTCGCTCGCCCCACTCGGTCTGCCGTGGACGCAGCGCCGCCGCCGTCACCGCGCGGGTTTGCTCGCCGCCAACATCGCCGAGGGGACGCGCGAGTTCGATTCGCTCGTGCCGGACGCGGCCGTGCCGGTGCGTTACCTCGTCGTCAAACGCGGCAGCGACGCGCAGCACTTCGCCATCGCCGGTGCGGGTGACCGACCCATCGGCGTCTGTGAAGACCAGAGCGGCACGGCCGGCGTCGCGCTGCCGGGCCTGGCGTTGCGGATCAGCCGTCTCGGCGTCTCCACGCGCAGCAAAAAAGTCGCCATCAACAGCGTCGTCGCCCAGGACGATCTGCTCGTTCCCGCCGCCAGCGGCTACGCGCAAACTCTGCCGACGGCTCCTGGCACCTATTGGGTCATCGGCAGCGCTGAGCAGGCGGGCGCGGCCAGCGGTGTCTCCGGCACGCCGACTGTTGTCGAGTTCATCGGCTGCCTGCCTTACAAGGTCGTCGTTTAATCACTGATCCAGGCGGAAATGGGACCGATGGGACCGGTGGGACCAATGCCGGATCATCCGATTCCAGATCCTTAAATCGTAGCTCCTCACTCGCAACTTTTACTCTTTATCTCTTTTACTCCAATGCTGAAATCTTCTTTTCCTTCCATCGCCCGGCGGACCAAGCCCGCGCTCGCCGCCGGCCTCGTGAATGTCTTTGCCAACAATGAGCGCGAACCGCTCTACCGCGACATCAACCAGCACCCGGTCGGCACCATCGTCGCCGCCAACGATGACCTGCTCGTGGAGGCGAATTTCTCCGAGCCGCTGACCGCTTACGCCACGGGCTGGCGCGATCCGTCCGACCTGCAGGGCGCGCTGGACTTCATCGCGCCGGCGGTGCCGGTGAGCCGGCGGTTCGAGTTCGCACAGGCGACCAACGCGGAAGAGTTTTATTCCGAGGTGGACGACGTGCGCGCGATGGGCGCGGACTTCAAGCGCGTGGAATACACGAGCACGAAGGCGCTCGGCATCACGCTCAACAAGGGCCTGACCCTGCGCGTGGACCGAGATCAGACCATTAATAACCCGCAGTGGCAGCAGCAGGCCGTTGACCGCCTGATGCGGCGGCTGCTGCGTAACGAATACCGCCGCGCGATGGCCATCCTCACCGTCGCGCTGAACGCCACCAACAAAACGTGGGCCGGCAACGCGGGTGAAGACCCGGACCAGGATGTCATCACCGATCTCATCACGGGAGCCGACAGCAGCGGCGTGCGCGCCAACCGCGTGTTGTATTCGGACACGAGCTGGAACAAACGCAGCCTGAGCTACCGCCTGCAGACGAATCGCGCGGGCACGCTGACCCTCGCCACGATGACCCCGCAGCAGGTCGCCGCCGCCCTCGGGGTGGACCAGGTGCGGGTGGACCGCGCGCGCTACCAGGCAACCGCCACCACGAAGAGCCAGATCGTCGGCAGCCAGGTGATCGAGTTCTACGCGGAGGACGGACTCACCCAGGATGATCCGAGCCACATCAAACGCTTCGTGAGCCACACGGACGCGGGCGGGCGGTTCGCGGTCTACATCCAGCCCTACGGCGCGAAGCTGTGGGATGTCACGGTGGAGCATTACAGCAACATCATCGTCACCAGCACGCTCGGCCTGCGGGCGTTGAACATCAGCTAACCCGCACTCCGCATCCTGACTACCATCCCAACTAACATGCCTCCTACCCTCGGTCAGATCGTCCTCTACGTGCCGCTCGCCAACGAGCCGGCGCAGTCCTTCGTCGCCGCCGCCGGCGGTCACCTCGTCGGCGAAGCCGTCGTCCAGCCCGTGCCTCATCCGCAGGGATTCCGCGCGGCTACCGTCGTCGGATTCGCGGGCGAGCCTTCCGAACACCGCGTCGCGTTGCTCGTCTACAAACAGCCGGGCGACCCTTTCCGGGGTGACGGCGACGCGTTCATGCAGCCTCTGGGCGACGTGCCGTATTCCGCGCACGGCGTTCCCGGCACCTGGACCCACGCACCCGCCGCCACGACGCCGGTGACGCCACCCACTGCCGCGAAGGTAAAATAGCCTCGCCGCCAACCCCTTGCCGTTGCCCGCGCGTTCTCTACTGCCATGAGTTCATCCAACTCTCCCTGGGTCTACGTCACGCTTGCCGACGTGCAGGCGTGCATCCTCGCGGAAGCATTATCGCTGGCGCAGACACGCGCGGCGCAACGGCAACAGGCCGACCCGTTCACGACTCACCTGCCCAAGGTGGTCGCACGGGTTCGCAATAAAGTCGCCTCCGCACCCGGCGCGCAGATCAGCGCCGATCCGTTCAAGGTGCCGCCGGAACTGGCGGACCAGACGGCGCTCCTGATTGCCTACCAGATCGCGCTGCCACTCTCGGCCGCGCAGTCCAGCCTGCTCAGCGACGACATCCGCGCGGCCGTCAAACAGGCGGAGACCGATCTCGACGACGCGGCGGCGGGCCGGTTCGCGGTTTCGCGGCCGGACGATCCGCTTGGCACCAGCCCCGCGTCGTCACCCGGTCCGGTGCAAGCGGTGGGAGGCAACCCGCGCGAAGCGACGCGCGACAGCCTGCGTGGCCTATGACTCCACAAGTCTCCAGTCTCGAATCCCTGCGCGAGAGCGTCGCGGACTACCTGCGTGGCCGGAGCGAATTCGCCGGCGTGGGCGTGGTCACCCGCAAGGACGGCGACCTCGCCAACACCGTCCAGGATCAGGTCGCGCGGGTGGGAGTGAGCATCGAAGTGTTCATCAAGAGCGCGCGGCCCACGCAGAGCCAGAGCTTTGCCGTGCGTTTCGATCCCGTGGTGCTCGGCGTCACCGTGTATGAGCAGGTGCTCGTCAACCAGGACCCCGCCACGGGCACCGGCAAGGGGGCGTTCTGGTTGGTCGAACAGATCCTCGCCGCGCTCAAGATGTGGACGCCGCCCGACGTGGGCAGCGTGCTGATGCCGGACGCCGCCGGACCCCAGAATGGGCAAGCCGGGAAAAATCCGACGCTGCTCGTTCTCACGCAGGACTTCCTGACCGTCCTCCAGCTCGCACCCCGCACGCCCTGATTTTCCTCGCTTCCATGAGCACGAACCTCGTTTTCCCGGGCGGACCCGGCTACTTCAGCCACGGCGGGAACACCGTCCAGATGGCGGACGCCTGGCAGATCGCCAGCGCCCCGACCCATTTTGAGGTCAGCACCGATCTTCACGGGCCCGTGGACCTGCGGGAGGACGACACGATGGCCCGGCTCACCGCGGTGCCGCTGCAACTCTTCGGCCCCGACGCCATCCGCAGCCTCTACCCGTACCAGCCCTCCATGCTCGGCGCGCTCGTGTTCCCACCGACCGACCGGCCGCTCGTCGTCTACACAACGGCGGGTCGGTCGCTGACGTTTGCCCGGGCCGCCCTGACAAAAATGCCGTCCATGACATTTGCGGGTCACCGGGTTTTCTTCGGTCCGGCGGAGTGGACGATGCTGCGTGTTACCGACCTCCCTGCCGTCGCGGCGGGCGCGATGTACATGGCGGCGGATTCGGCTTACACCGAGCCCACGCCCAACGCTCCGCTCGTCCTCACCTCCGCCGCCACGCTTAACGTCGGCACTCTGGCCGGTGTGCAGACGGACGAGAACGGCGTGACCTTCACGCCCATCCTGTCGTTAATTTCACGCAAAACCAGCAAGCACGGGGTGTGCAATTATGAGATCGCGGCGGTCGGGGCGACGGTGACATTCACTCCCGAGAACCTGACGGAAGCGGACCTCCTCGGCGGGCTCCAGCCGTTGGAGGGGGCGGGCACCGGGCGCGGCACGAGCCTCGCCGGCATCGGTGGCGCGGTGACGGTCACGAGCGTCGTCAGCGGCGGCCCCGCGCTGACCATTCCACTGGCTGCGCCAACGAAAAGCAGCCTGCGTTTCGATCCCAGGACCGGGCGCGTCGGCCGGGTCACGATGGCTGCATTGTGCGCCCGGACCGCCGGGATGCTCCTGCCGCCGTTCACGTTCGCCACGGCCGCCTGATCCACGCCCGCCACCCGTCCCCACGACATGGAACTCTCCATCGGCAACGTTTCACTCACCGGCATGGTTCCCGAGGAATCCGTGCAAGACCTGCGCGGCACGCCGCAATCGCCCGTGCAGGAATCCACCCCCATCGGCTCGGAGAACGCCGTCTTCTATCCTCGCGGCAACAAAAAGACCACGCTCACGTTCACCATCAAACGCGCGCACGAGTCGGCCGAGGAAGCCGCGGATTTTTGCGTGCGCCACGAGGCACAATTTCCCGTGCAAGGACTCTTCACCTACCACACGGACAGCGGCGAACTCTACCTGCCCGGAGCGGTGGCCGTCGTCACGCAATACTCGTTTCGCGGCGCGACCACCACGCACGCTTACCGCGTGGCGGGTGGCGGATTCCTCACCAGGTCCATCCCGGCCGTACCCTGACCCATTCCTGACTTATGCAACTCGGAGGCACCACCATTCGCGTCGCCTGCAACCAGGCGAGCCGCGCTGATTTCGTCAACGCACTGGGAGGCAAGAGACCCGTGATCCCGCGCGCCGGGTCCGTGCGGATGCCCTGCGCGATTTTCCTCGACGACCCGAGCGTGGAGGGCAATCTGGTGACTGACCTGGGCAACGTCGTCACGGCCAACTGCTTGATCCGCAGCGGGTCCGCGACGGGTCCGGTGCTCTTCGAGCAGGCCATCCCCGCCGCGCAGTTCGATCCCGCGCTGACCTTCGCGCAATGGACGGCGGGCACGGCGGCGCACTTCGAGTTTTCGCTGACTCCGACGGACACCAATCTTTCCGAAGGCGCGCTCTTCATCGCCATCGGCGTCACCACGGCCGACGCGGGCGATATCTCGCTCGTCTATTGTGCGACCGCGCTGCTCAAGGATTACGGGATTTTCAACGCCGCCGCGCCTGCCGCCCCCGACTACACGAGTTGGAGCAAGGCCGAGGCGGACGCCCGCTACGCCCCGGTCGGCAGCGCGGGCGGACTGGCCGTGAACATCACCAGCGTCGGCACCGGCGCGGCGGGGTCGCTGGAGACCATTCCGACCGCCGCGCTCGCGGTGCCGGCGCTGCGGACGATCTACGCAGGCGGCACGCTCGAAGACTGGCTCTTGTTCGCCGGCACCGAAGCCAGCGACGCCCTTCACCAACGCCCCGACGATTATAATCCGACTGACCCAAAAGTGTGGGTACGCCTGCGCTGACTCCATCCTATGACCACCTGGAAACAACTCTCTCGTCCGCTGCGGCTGGCCATCGCCACGCCGTGGTGCCTGCTCGCCGCGAGCTTCACGCTCGCCCTCACTCCCGGCGGCGGGCTGATACTTGACTACGCCAACCGGCCCACGGCGGACGTGAGCCTTACTTCCACGCACTGGACCGGCACGCTCGACCCCGCACGGCTGCCCGCCAGCGTGGCGCAGTACGCGGGCGACCAATCTTTGACGACGCCCGGCGCGCTCGCGCTCGGAGGCTCCCTCTACGACCGCTTCGGCGCGCTGTTGATCGATGATCCGGGCCAATTCCACGCGTCGCAAATCCACAGCCGCGCCGGCGATCCCAGCATCGACCTGTCCGATCCTGCCAGCGGCTGCCTGCGTGACGACGGCGGCGTCTCGTTGTCCTGGGATTACGCTGGCATCGAGGTACCCGGCTCCGTATCGGTCGCGGCCGGAGCCATCCGCCTGTCAGCGGATGGGACCGCCGTCTTCAACGGCGAGGTGCAATTGACGGAAGGGGTTTCCATCGGGGGCGGTTATACCGTGATCGATAACTACGGACACATCCAGGCGGCGGGATCGCTGGCGACCGACGGTGGCAACCTCTCCACCGACGGGAGCGGGAGCCTCGCGGTGCAAAACTTGTATGCCAGTAACGCCTGTTCCGCAGGGAGTCTTTCCTCTTTCCAAGGTTTCGGGATTTACGGTTCCAACGGTCCCGCTTTCCAACCAGATTCGATCTCCGACGCTGCGGACCTTGCCTCGGTCATCGCAGGCTTCAACGCGCTCAAAGCCGACCTGGCCTCCTACGGCCTGCTCGCCCCCTGATTTCTTCCACCAACCCGCCGCCGGGCGGTTCCCGGCAACCCACATAACCCACCTCACCGCATCCATGAAACGCTCCCTTCACCTTATCGCCATCGCCGCCGCGCTGTGCCTCGCTGCCCCGGCGTCCGGCCGCGCGCAAACGTCCCCGGTCGTGCCCTACGGTCAGCCGGTCGTGCTCACCAAGGATCAGGCGCAGGCGCAAACCAAAACGCAGATGGCCAACGCGCAGGTGCAATACATCGGCATCCTCGAACGCGGCTTCGACCAGCTCTCCAGCATCGTCACCGCGAATCCGTACCATCTCAGCCAGGCCGACGTGGTGGCGGGCTTCGGCGAACCGTTCAACACGCAGGTGCTCGCCAACGGCAAGCTCCTGCTGAGCACGATCATCAAGGCCAACCAGACCCTCGGCCGCACCGACAAGTGGCTGGCCCAGGACTGGGTAGCCACTTGGATCACCACCTACAAACTCGATCCCGCCACCGGCGAGCCGCTGCCGGCGCAATGACCCGACCCGCCATGCGCGATCCCGAAAACTTTCTCCGGCCCGAGCCGCCGGCTGCGGATCGTCACGACCGCGGCACACCGGACGGGCCGGACGGCATCGACCGTTCGTTCGCCGCTCTGGAATTCGCCTTCGCGGCCGTCCGCGAACGTGTCGAACGCCTGGAAGCCGACGTGCGCAACCTCCAGGGTCAGAACGTCAACCGCTCCTGATCCGCATGGCTATCCCCACCTGGCAAATCGGTCCGCTGGAAGGTCCCTGGCAGGACATCGCCGCGCTCGGCATCACGGACCTCGTGCGCCGTCGTGCCAGCGCGGCGATGGACACGGTGACATTCACCGTGCAGGGCCGCGACGTGGACGCGCCGCTGCTCTATTCTTACGGGGCGGCCCTGCGGATCGTGCGCGCGGGGGTGCCGTGGTTCGTCGGCCGCGTGACCCGCACGCCCGCCAGCGCGGACGGCCGCACGCAGGCCCACACCTACGAACTCGGCGGTCCGTGGTGGCATCTCGACCACCTCGTCTACCAGCAGCCCTGGACCGTCCAGGGCGGGATGGCGACGGCCCTGTTGAGCAAACTCATCCTCGGGCAAGGGCTCGACGGCGGCGTCCGGACGACCGGGCAGGTCATCGCCGACGCGCTCGACTATGCCAGCGCGGCGGGCGCGCCGTTCCAACGCGGGGCCGGGACGGTGCTCGACGGATTCGCGGTCCCGCTCGACCAGGTCAGCGACGTGACGTGCGCGGAGGTGATCCGCAAGATGCTCCGCTGGCACCCCGACGCGGCGCTGTGGTTCGATTATGCGACCGTCCCGCTGCCGACCGTCCACGTCCGCGCGCGGGGCGACCTGCCGGCGGTGGCGATCCCCTTCGGCGCGCGGACGGTGAAGATCGGCGACCTCACCCGGCACGACGAACTGTACGCGCCGGCGGTGGTCATCCATTACGAAACGGTCGGCACCACCGACGGCGAGATGTACACGGATGTATCGACCGACGCGGCACCGGCCGGGGCGACGGGTGCGGAGTTCGGCGCGGTGGTGCTGACGATCCCACTGCGCGGGACGAGCACCGCGACGGTCAGCCAGAGCCTGGTGGTGCGGCCGATCAGCGACAGCGCGGACGACGCGGGTTTGCTCGATTACCTCAAGCGCAAGGACCCGGCGCTGGTGACGCTCGGCAACGGTGCGGTCACGGGCATCGAATTCATCTCCTGCTCGCGCCGCATGACCGATCAGACGGCCGTCGAGCCGGATTTCCAGAACTTCGGGCAGACACGCGCGGTCACCTACGATCTCGGCCTGACCAACGAACTCGTGCAGGGTACGATCACCCCGTGGATGATCGACCAGTACGCGGTCGCGGCGCAGCAGCACACGATTGACTACGCGTTCACGTACACGACGGCCGACGGGACGGTGCACGGGCCGTTCGGGCGTTCGGTCAACCTGACGGCCACGAACGCGGCGTTTTCGCTCTACCGCACGCTGACCAACCACAGTCCTGGCGACGAGGCTCCCGCGGGGTTGGCGGCGAACTACCTGTCAACGCTCGCGGCGTTGCAATGGTCGGGCAGCGTGGTCATCGAGGAAGCCGTCGCGGGTACGGCGTCCGCCGGGGCGGGACTGGGCAGCGTGCTCAACATCACCGGCAGCCGCAACGCCGGGTGGGCGGCGATGGACGCGTTGGTCGTCGAAGAAACCGTGGAAGCCGCCACGGGCCGCACGACGTTGGTTTTCGGCCCGGCGCGGCACCTTTCGCCGCAGGACCTGGTGGCGCGACTGCAAACGACGCGTCCCGGCGGTACGGGTGGACGGCAGGGTGTCGGCGCGATTGCCACCGAGGCCAGCGGACAGCGCACGAGCGGACGGCCGGCGGGCGTGGACGCGGCGTTCCAGAATCCGCTGCACACGCCGAGCGGAGGCGTCAGTGCCCTGCCGCCAGGGTTCACGCCCTCCGCGTGAATTGTAAAAGGAGATGGGAATGCGACCGCGGACATTGCTCTTCGGACGACAGCTCGCGACTAAGGAGTCGCTTCGTAGCTGCCAGCCGTTGTATGTTCCAAAGCTGTTGACAGGACAGGCACGAGCAACGGAAGCAGGGAAAGCCGGTTCGTCGGCAGTTCGGTGACGGGGACGCGACGCGCAGCGAGATTTTGTTGGTAGCGCAGGCTTTGGTCGGCGGTCAAAAATACGTCGAAGCCGGCAGTCTCGGCGGCGTTGAGCAACTGACCGTTGCTTAACGCCGCCCAGCCTTGCTCAAAGCACGTCCACACCTCCCAACTTGGCAGCCAGCGGCGCAATGATTTCGGCACGCAATGATCGAACAGAACACGTTTCACGCCGTGGCCGTGTGCGTTAGTGCTTCGCGGGCCGCCTGCAAAACGCCCACGACCTGCTCGCGCGTCACCCCCTCAAAAGCCTCAAGAAAATCCGCCACGCTCACACCATCCTCCAGATTGTCGAAAAGCGCGTCCACCGGCACGCGCGTGTCGCGAAAGCAAACCTGCCCTCCCAAACGCTCGGGATCGCTCCAGGTAAAGAGTTCAGCAGGCATACAGCGAGATTACGACGAGCCGACAGATGCGGCAAGCCTCGCGCGCCCCCCCGCCACGGGCCGTCGTGCTTTCTCGATGCGCAAGGCAAAAGCTGCCCGTCCCTCCGTGAGGCGGGGTTTTGCGAATCGTTCTTCAGCCGAGCAACCGCTCGAGGTGGGACAAAATACTGAGAGCCGCTTCCGCTCGATCATCGCCGGGTAGTTCCTTCGCCGAAAGTCTGCGGCGCAGTTTTTCGATCTCGTCGGTGATCGCTCCCGCCTCTTTCTGGTCCTGGAATAATTTGAAGAAACCAAGCCAGTGCTCGGCCCGGATGCCTGCGAGAAGTTCCTGTTTCGCCTGTGCAAGGTAAACATCCATGATGCCGGTGCGGGCAAATCGTCCGAAGTTGCCACCGTTGTCCGCCTCCGGCAGGTCGCTGATGGCATCGGTTTTTCGCGGGTTAGGCTGCACTCCGTTTGGCAACCTGACGTTTGTCCCGGCTTTCGTCTCACGGAGGTGCTGCCAATGGTAGTTGCGATATTGCGCCGCGTAGCGGGCCGATTCGATGTAAGGTGCGAATACCAACGGCGACCCGGAGATGACGTTCGTAAGCGCCCACGGCACCACGACGATGAGGTCTTGCGGCGCACAGGCCGCCGGCGTCACGGAAAAACGAAAACTCGGTTCAGCTTCCTTGGCCAGTAGATACCAGCCTTTGAGTTCGATGCCGAGCAGCGGCGTGGCAGTCGGCGTATCACCCCCGCCTACCCGGCGCAGCAATACATCGGGGAAAGTTTGCGCCTGCCGAACGAACGCGTACTGGACGTATTGGCTCTGCGGATCCCACACGCCGCGCATCTGGTTGAGCGTGGCGACGACCTGGTTTTCAATGGTGGCACCCAGGGCTGCATTGAGAGTGAAAATGTCCACGGCGGAAATGCCCTCGATGACCGTCTGCGTGCGGAAATAAAGCGGCAGACTCAGCAAGGCATCGCGAACCCGGCCGTGAAGGCCGTGGTGCTCCCAAGTGTCGGCGGGCAGCCGGCGGGCGGGCGGGGTCGGTTTGCCGCCGTCAGCCTCAGAAGACGTCATAGTTGTCGAGACGCTTTACGGCGATCTGGAAGAATTCCTCGACGCACTCGGCGGCGAACGAGCGGCGCCGCAGCTTGTGCGCGGCGATGCTCCCGGAGCAAAGGCCGCCGAAGGGCTCCCACATCACGTCTCCCTCTTCGGAGGAAGCACGGATGATCATCTCCAACAGCCTCAACGGCTTTTGGTTCATGTGCATGCACTGGTAGCTTGCCTTTAGACGCTCGATGCCGCGCACCGCAGGCTCGCTCCACACGTTGGTAATGCCGGCATCGCACTTGAATTTTGCCCGCATCCTTCCCCACTCCTCGCCGGTCATCGGGCGAAAACCATCGCGTGAAAAGTAAGGCCGGCCCGCCGGTTTGCCATGCACGTTGGCGTAGCGGGCAAGTGCGTCGAACGCATCCGGCGGCGGAAAATACCAGAGGTGGTCAGCCGTGAAGTACTTGCGCGTGGCGGCGTTTTTGACTCCGCAGGCTTCGTTCGTTTTCCAGAGCGGGAGCCCGGCGCGAATCCACTCGTACCGCAGCCAGTCTTTCATGCTCATGCGGACGTCTCCGTGCTCGAAAGAAGTGCGTTTGACGTACTGCACGCACACTTCGGTGACGACCGGAAATTTTCGCAGCGTCTTGGTATTCGCATTCCCCGCGATGTGCGCGATGCCCTTGTCCCAAACGTGGCAATTCCGAAATTCCCACCCAGCGGCGATCAGCAGCGGATGCACGGTGGCCCAACCAAGTTCACTGTTCCAAAACCAGAGCGTGGTCTCAGGCAAGGCATGGCGTGTCCAAGCTTCGACGTGTGGGCGATACCAATCGGCGAGGGCCGCAGTGGTCGGTGGATCGCCGGGGAAACTGGCGAGGCCGTAAGCGCCATCGCTTATAATGACCGTCGGCGCGGCCCAGTGAGCATACAAATCTCGCACGTCACCAAAATGGATGACGGTCTCGTTGCGATGGAAAGCACAAGCGGAAAACGCCGTGTCTTCGTTCTGGATTTGCCGAAGAGCCTGCGTCGCCGGTACCGGTGGCGTTCCAAAATCCAGCTGGCCATCCTCACGGACAACATCACCGTCAGCAGTCATTTTGGGAACCGTCTTTCCCAAAGGTGGAATCCGCTTCGCCATTCCTCGAAATACCATGTTACCGCTATTTGTCGATTCTCGCATTGGCGACGACTCGGCATCCAAGCCGTTTCAAAGACATCTGGAAAGCTGTGAGGTCCGCTGGGATCAAATCGTCGCTCCGGTGTAATTTCAATACACGTCGCGCTTGTAGCGTTTCGCCTTCTTGAGCGCCTCGACGTATTCGGCCGCTTCGTGCGGGGTTTTGCTTCCGGCGGTCTCGACCACTTTGTGCAGGGCCGCATCCACGTCCTTGGCCATCCGGCTGGCGTCGCCGCACACGTAGAAGTGCGCGCCTTCCTCCAGCCAGCGGTAGAGTTCGTCCGCGTTTTCCAGCATCCGGTGCTGCACGTAGATTTTGGCGTCCTGGTCGCGCGAAAACGCCACGTCCAGCCGCGTGAGCAGACCTTCTGCCTGCATCGCTTCGAGTTCCTCGCGGTACAGGTAATCGTAGGCCGCTTTCTGGTCGCCGAAAAACAGCCAGTTCTTGCCCGACGCCCCCGACGCCTTGCGGTCCTGCAAGAACGCGCGAAACGGCGCGATCCCCGTTCCCGGCCCGACCATGATGACCGGCAGCGTGCCGTCCTCCGGCAGTCGGAAATGTTTCGCGCTGTGAAAAAACAGTGGCACCGGCACCGGGCCGTCGGCGCGTTCGGCCAGGAACGTCGAGGCCACCCCCTTGCGCTGCCGGCCGTGGCTCTCGTACTTCACGGTGGCGACCGTCAGATGCACTTCCTCCGGGTGCGCCTTCGGACTGGACGAAACCGAGTACAGGCGCGGCTGCAGCTTGCGCAGCAGCTTGACGAATTCCTCCGGCGTGAAATGGATCGACGGATGGGTCAGCAGGAAGTCGATGACCTCCATGCCGTGGACGAATTTGCCCACGTCGTCCTTGCGCAACGGGTCGGCGAGCAATTCGCGCAGGACCGACGCCCCCTCGGAACGCGCCGCGATAGCTTCGAGGAACTGCTTGGACGGCTGGGTGATCTGGTAGTGCCGCGACAACGCCTGCCGCAGCCCCACAGGCGTACCCTCGTTGCCGGGGACGGTCTCGTCGCCACTGACATTGAGGGCAGCGAGAATTTCCTCGACGAGCGCCGGATCGTTTTCCGGGTGGACGCCCAGCGAGTCGCCCGTCTCGTACTTCAGCCCGGAGCCCGCGAGCGACAGCTCGAGATGCCGGATTTCCTTGCCCGAACCGGGCAGGCTCAACACGCGGTTGGTGACGATCCGGCCGGGAAACGGATTCTTGCGGGAGTAGGGAGAAGCAGGGTCCGTGGACATGACAGGGCGGGCAAACTAGCCCGCCCCGCACCGGCAGCGCAAGCCCCATCATTGACGGTGGCTTGCGCCCCGATTCTCTATTTTGTCCGTCGGTTCAGACCGTGGGACCACTGCGGCGGAAAATCAGGTGGTAGATGACCAGGAGGAGCACCGCGCCGATCACCGAGGCGATGAACCCGGGCGTTTCTCCCTCGCCGTACCAGCCGATGGCTTTCCCGAGGTAGTACGCGAGCACCGAACCGGCAATGCCGATGATGACGGTGATCAAAAATCCGGTCGGTTCCTTGCCCGGAGTGATGAGTTTGGCCACGAAACCGATGATCAGGCCGATGAAGATCGTCCAGATCCATCCAGCGCCGACGGCGCCTTGGACGGCCAGGATGGAGGGCAGGGTGGCAAGTGAGCCGTGGAAAAGGTCAGGGTACATAGAAGATAATGGTTAAACTACGAGGTGTTGTGGGTCGATTTGGCGTTTTCGCCAAGCAGGAATCGCCGAACCCGCGCCCGCTGGTCGTGTAGGGAAGCCGAACAAAAGACGAAAGGCCGAGCCAAGTCCGCAAGTGTCCCCCTGCGAGGACGACCGCCTCATTTCGCCTCACCCGGCGTCGGCGTGACCAGTTGCGTACTGACGACAAAGAGCGTTTCCGTCGTCGCCTCGCCGGTCCGCGGATCGACGGTCGTCGTCTTGCGTGAGCCGAAGTTCGGTGGGGACGGCGGCGGACTGTAGCCGCCGACATCGGGCATGAACTGCTTGTTCTCCACCAGCCAGAAAAATAATCCATGACCCGCCGCGACCGCCGCGACCACCCAGGCCGCCATCGGCACCCGCCGCAGGAACGCGAAACGGCCTGGCGAGGATGCCTTCACGGGCTCTGGCGGGCGTTGACCCCCTCGTCGATGAGTTCCCAGAACGCTTTCGCACGCCCGACCTGATCGTCCTCGGCCAGCGGAAGTTTGCTGCGAAAGAAGAAGTCGGAGAGGGTGTTCTTGTGCAGGATGCGGTGGATGGTCACGCCCTGCTGGCACGTCTCGAAGTAAATCCGGTAGTCACTGGCGCGGTAACGAAAGAGTTTTTTCCCGTCGCGCTCGATGCGCCCGAACCGCCCCCCGCCGTCCGCGAGGCGGTCGAGGTCTTCGGGCAGGATCTGGAATTCGTTCAGCAGGGTGAGCTGCAACGGCTTGGGCAGTCCCGACAGCTCGGCGGCGCTCAGTTCGTTGAAGATGATCTGGAACATCGGATGGCCCCGGTCGAGCGTGGACGGCGACCCCGGCGGGATAGCTTCCGGGAAGGCGTGGGGCGGGTCAAGACCAGAACGGCGGGATTCATGCACCCTGTTCGCCGGTGTAGTACCGCCCCACCCTTGTGCTCAGTCCGGTGAAGATTTCCCAGGCGATGGTCCCGGCCTTCGCGGCGAGTTCGGCGGCGAGGATTTCCTCCGCGTCCTGTCGGCCGATGAGCACGACCTCCTCGCCCGTCTCCACGGCGGGTAATGCGCTGAGATTGATCATCGTCTGGTCCATCGTCACGCGGCCCAGCACCGGGCAGCGCCGGCCGCGCACGAGCACCTCCGCGCCGACGTTGGAAAGGTGCCGCTGGTAGCCGTCCGCGTAACCCATCGACAGCGTGCCCACGCGCATTGGCCGGGGCGTCACGAACGTCCGTCCGTAGCTCACGCCGTGGCCCGCCGGCAGCCCGCGCACCAGCGACACCCGCGTTTTGAGCGTCAACGCCGGGCGCAGCCGCGCCTGGTGCTCGGGCAACGGCGACGAACCATAGAGCATCAACCCCGGCCGGACGACGTTGCAACGCGCGCCGACCGGGTAGCCGAGCAGTCCGGCGCTGTTGTGCGCATGGTGACCGGCGAGGGCCGGCCGGCCATCCACCAAGCGCTCGAACTTCGCCAGTTGCGCCACCGTGAACGCCGTGTCCTCGTCCGGGGAGGGCAGATGGGTGACCACCCCCGCCACGATGATTCCGGCGGTTCGTTCGACCGTCCGCAGCAGCGCAGCCAATCCGTCGGGCAGCACCCCGTCCCGACCCATGCCGGTGTCCACGTTGACGGCAAGGGCGAAGGGATTGCCGCCGTTGTTGTTGTCACGTAGTTCGAGGGAAAGCCGCGCGTAGTCTCTGGCTTCTGTCACGCTCGACACCCAGGGCAAAAACCCGTGCCGGACGATCTCCGGGCGTTCGTCGGGCAAAGCGGGCGAGAGGATTGTGACCGGCACGTCCGGCAGGGATTCGCGCAGGCGGATCGCCTCGGCAACGTTCGCAACCGCAAAATCCTTCACCAACCCTCCGCCGTACAACGCGCGGGCGACCGGTCCCATGCCATGTCCGTAGCCGTCGGCCTTCACCACCGCGAGGAGCGCTGCCCCCGGCCCGGCAGATTCGTGCGCGACGCGGGCGTTGTGCCGCAGCGCGGACAGGTCGATCTCGGCCCAGCAGCGGGTGCGGTGTTCGGATAGGAGCGGATTCACGGGACGACGGACAGGATGGATTTGGGCAGGGTGATGCTCACCGGACGCAGGTAGATCGGCTCCAACGGCGCGGACCGGTGCGTCTCACGCGGCACCGCGAACAGCCCCCCGGCGTCGATCCCGGTAACCAGAGCGTCGGCGAGCAGGCCGCCGGGCAGGGCGGTTTCCATGATCCGCACCGGCCAGTCCGGACGCTGCGCCAGAAGGACTTCCAGCGCCGCCGCGTCCGGGATCAGCTCCGGTCCGCTCACGCAGACGCCGTCCCGTACCGCCGTATGGTAGAATGCTCCGCGCCGGGCGTCGCCGACCACCTGATAACGTCGCGGCAAATCGCGCACCGCCACGACCGAGGGCACCCCGCCGAGCCAGGCCCCCGTGGACGCCGCCAGGCCCACGGCTGCCGCGATGGATTGGCGGACCCCGGAGAACGAACCCGGCCCCAGTCCGACCACGACGCCTCCCAATCGTTCGCCGGTGGACCGGACCTCCCGCATGGCCTGTTCCAACGCGGTAAACAGTTCGCCGCCACGCCCTTTCCCCGCGGCGAACTCCATCCGACGCACGACGCGAAGGCTCCCCACGTCCTCCCCGCGTGCCAGCGCCACGCCGCCGGTCGAAGTCGAACAATCCAGGGCCAGGAAAAACATCACGGTGGGGAGCGGCGTGTTTATTCTGACACGATTCGGCGCACGTCACCCTCGCCGATTTCGAACCGTAGCCAGCGCGTGCCCGGCGGCAGGAGCGCGGGGAACTTGTCGGCCCACTCCACGAGCGTCAGCCCGCCGCCGTCGTCGATGTATTCCTCCCAACCGAGCGCGAGCGCCTCGGACGCATTCTCCAGCCGGTAAAAATCAAAGTGAAACACCGGTATCCGGCCGCCGGGGTACTCGTGCACGAGGGTAAACGTCGGGCTGGTCGCCGGCCCCGAAGCGCCCATCCCGGCGGCCACACCCTGGACGAAATGCGTTTTCCCCGCGCCGAGGTCGCCTGCCAGTGCCCACACGTCGCCTGGCCGCGCGTCGGCGGCGAGACGGCAGCCGAGCGCGGAAGTCTCTTCCGGGGAAGCGGTGGCAAAGGCAGACATGACCAGAAAGGATGAAGCCGGAAGGCTGAGAGCGGAGGTCGAAAATCAGATTTCTTGCTCCGCTTTCATCCCTCCGCCTTTCCGACCCGGCACACGGCGTAATTCATCGAAAGGTAGGTCCGTTCGTACCAGAGACGCGTCTGGGTGTTGAGCCCGAGCTCGGGAGCCTGGAGCAAAATGTACGGATAGCCCGTGATCCATTCCCATTTCTTGGTGCCGTCCTCGTTGACCTTGAATCCGTGCGTCGCCGTGAACGGCCGGTGCAACTCCGCGTAGGCGTACGCGTCGATGACCGTCCCCGACACCGAGTCCGCGAACCGGCACACGAAACCCGTGGCGCGCGGCGAGAGCACCGCCGGCTCCACCCCGACGACCGGCATCCAGTGACCCAGCATCCCGTCCCATTGCGGCCCCTTGGCCGCGGCGGTGTTCGCGCCGAAGGAACGCACCTCCACCACGGCGGGCATCCCGGCTGCCAGCGCGTCGGAGAAAAGTCCGTGCAACCGCCGCAGATGCGCCCGGCCGTTCTCACCCTCGTGGACGTTGAGCCAATGGGCTTCGACCTCCGTCAGCTTCGACGCCTTCAGCAGATCGTTCGCCAGAAACGGCATGTCCTCGGTCGTCGTACCGTCCGTCGCCGAATAACGCGTCTGGCGTCCCTCGTACTTCTCGGACGGCCTGTCACCGAACCGCCGGATAATCGTTTGCACCCGGTCCAGGGGCGTGTCGCCCTCCAGCGCGGCGAACGCCCGACGGCAGTCGGCGTCGCCATGAGCGAGCGCGTTGGCCAGGGCGCACGGACCGCAGCCCATCGGGCCGATGGCCTGCTGGCCGATCACTTCCGGCGGGACCTCTTTTCCCGTTGGCGTGGCGCCGCGCAGGTTCGCCGCCGCGCCCGCTGCCGCCAACCCGAAAGTGCTCAGAAAAGTTCGCCGGGAAAACACGACGGCAAACCTAGGCGGCCTTGCAAAAAAAGAAAGCCGCCATGGCATTTTCACGCCACGGCGGCTTCGGACTACCGATCACTCACGCGCTCCGGGACACCCCGTGCCGTTGACCGGGCAATTACTTGATGTTGCCGTTCACGCCAGCCGGGAAGAACCCGCCCTTGGTCGCGTTGACGCCGCCGTAGACGATGTTCAACACCTGCCGGGTGTTCCGCGCGAACGCGATGCCGTTGGCGTCGGTGGGCACGATGTTCGGGCTGCCGTCGGGGTTGGTGATGCCCTGGTCCAGGTCGAGCGGGCCGTCGAGCGAGTCGCGGAGCTGCGAGATCAGGTTCACGGCCTTCGCCAGCGTGGCGTTCGGGTCGCTGAAGTTGAGATTGTACAGCGTCGTGCGCACGAGCGAAGCATGGTACGCTTCCACCGCGAGGATGCCGGAGGCCGGCGGGATGTAATCCTTGTTCGTGATCAACGGAGCGGCACCGCTGTACGCGGTCACACCCACGTCCTCGAAGATAAACGCACCGAGAAGGAAGTTCTCCTCGCTCTCGAACGGGTCGAAGGTGCTGCCCAGCCCGGTCAACTGCGCGAGCGTGTTGAACGAGTTTTGCAGGTCGATCGTCGGCTCGTTGACCGCTGCGGTGCCCAACGCCTTGCGCAGGAAGGCGACGTGCGCGATCTCGTCGTTGGCGATCTCCGCGGCGTAGTTGTAGATGAACGGGTTAAAGAAGTTCACCCGGTTCGTGACCGGGTAAGTCACCGTCCCGCCGGCCGCGGCGGGGATGATGCCCAGCTCCACCAGGCCCACGCCGTAGTACGCCTTCGCGTAATACTCCGCTTCGAGGTATTCCAGGTTCAGCGCGAAGTTGAGGATGTCGGCATCCGTGACGGTCGCCGCGCTGGCCGTCGAAGGCGCGAGCAGCGAGGAGGCGACCGGGGCGGCGGCGGCGGCGGCGCCGACGAGGCCCGCGTTGCGCAGGAAGGAACGGCGGCTGGAGCGATGGCTCATCTGCGCCAGTTGGTCAGCTTTGGAATCAGTTAGGTTCATAGTGCTTGAAAAATCTGCGGTAAAAGGTGGGGTTGATTTTTACTTGATGTTGCCGTTCAAACCGGCGGGGAAGAACCCGCCCGCGGACGCGCCGGGCGCCGAGTAGACGATGTTCAGGACCTGCCGGGGCAGACGCGAGAAGATGATGCTGCTGCCGTCGGTGGGCACGATGTTCGAGCTGCCGTCGGGGTTGGTGATGCCCTGGTCCAGGTCGAGCGGGCCGTCGAGCGAGTCGCGGAGCTGCGAGACCTTGTTCGCCGCGATGCCGTAGAACTGCGTCGGATCGTCGAAGTTGATGGCGTAGAGCGAGGAGCGCAGGGTGGACGAATGGTAGGCCTCGACGGCGAGGATGCCGCCGGCCGCGGCCAGGATCGTCTTGTTGTTGAGGAACGCCGCCGAGCCGTGGTAGGCGGTCACACCCACGTCGGTCAGGGTCAGCCCGCCGAGCAGGAAGGCCGCGTCGCTCGCGTAGGGGTCGAACGAAGGCGCGATGCCGGCGACCTGCGCCGCGGCGTTGAACGCGCCCTGCAAATCAATCGTGGGCTCGCTGATGGCCGCGCTGCCCAGGGTCGTGCGTAGGAACTTGATGTGCGCGATCTCGTCCTCGGCGATCTCCGCGGCGTAGCCCTTGATGATGGGGCTGGAGAAATTCACCTGCTTGGTGATCGGCAGCGTGACGTTCGCGCCCGCGCCGCTGACGCCCATTTGCGCCAGGGTCTGGCCGAACACGGCGTTGGCGTAGTATTCGCCTTCGAGGTATTCGAGGTTCAGCGCGAAATTGAGGATGTCCGTGTCCGAGAAGACCGCTCCCTCGGCGTTCGAGGCGTTGAAGAACACGTTGGCCGCCACCGGGGCGAGCGCGGCGGTGAAAGCGGCGAGGCCGGAATTGCGCAAAAAGGCGCGGCGGCCGAACGAAGTGGCAAGTTCTGGGTTGGGTAGAGGCAGGTTCATGGTTTCTAGATTCCGCTTTGATTCAGAGATTGGATGCATGGAAGTACCCGGACGTGTAAAAATTCGCTCTTTCGTCACCTGTCTGCATCCGCGGACGGTGTAATCCCGGATCATTTGATGGTTCTCATCGGGAAATCCCCGATCCGGGAACGGTGCGTGCTCGCACCGCACCGGCCGCATTATGCTTGCTAGTCCCCGTGCTCATGGTGGAATGGTCT
>CAZZYS010000042.1:0-21103 GCA_964658285.1 uncultured Verrucomicrobiota bacterium | reverse complement strand
CATCCGACCCTAGTGAAAGCTCTCGGTGCGGCGGCTATCGCGGGCATCGCCCGGCATATCTCGCAGTCGTCGTAGTCACGACCATTCCCCGGTCTCCAAAAAAGGTTTCCGTTGTGGCAGAAGGTGCCCGGCGGAAACCTTTTTGCGTTTTACTCCTCGTCACGCGCGGCGTAAGCACATGGAACGCCGTCTGCTAGGTGGAACAAACACGGGTGGCGTTGGAATTGCGGCCTCGGCCACACTGAGCAATGCTTTCGCCCACTAACCTCTTGCCGACCTCGTGAACGAAACGCTGGCCAACCCGACGATCCCGGTGAGAGACGCCCCGGTTGACCGGCCGCGCCCGCATCTGACCATCCGGCCTTCGCGCGGCTGGACCGCGCTCAACCTGCGCGATATCTGGAGCTTTCGCGATCTGCTGCTGACCCTCGCCGGGCGCGACCTCAAAATCC
The DNA here is from genome assembly GCA_964658285.1 of uncultured Verrucomicrobiota bacterium. Taxonomy (GTDB): domain Bacteria; phylum Verrucomicrobiota; class Verrucomicrobiia; order Chthoniobacterales; family SZAS-18; genus CAHJWO01. The sequence goes on along the minus strand of CAZZYS010000042.1, from coordinate 20,651 downwards.
GGTACAAGCAGACGGCGCTCGGTGTGATCTGGGTCGTCTTGCAACCGCTCCTGGCGGCAGGGGTGTTCTCCTTTGTGTTCAACTCGGTGGCGGGACTTTCCAGCGAGGGAGCGCCTCCCCTCGTGTTCGCGTTCGCGGGCTTGCTGGGTTGGAACTTCTTCAGCAATGTGCTCACCAAGGTGAGCAGTTGCCTCGTGGGAAACGCGCAACTCGTTTCCAAAGTGTTCTTCCCGAGGCTGGTGCTGCCGCTTTCCGGATTGGGCTCGTGCGCGGTGGACTTCGTGGTAGGCCTGGCGATGATGGTGGTGCTTCTGTTGGTTTACCGACTGCGGCCATCGGCGACGCTCGTATTCTTTCCGGTGTCCGTGGCGATCCTGGCCGCACTGGCTCTGGGCGTGGGACTTTGGACTGCCGCGCTCATGGTCTCCTACCGGGACGTTGCCTACATCCTGCCGGTGATGCTGAACATCCTGCTCTACGCGAGCCCCGTGGCGTACTCGGTCGCCGGCGTACCCCCGCGGTTGCGGTGGGTCTTTGCTCTGAATCCCCTGACGCCGCCGCTCGAAGCGATGCGCGCCGGACTGCTGGGCTTGCCGTTCACGGAGGCGAGGGGACTGGCGACTTCCAGCGCGGTCGCGGCCGTCCTGCTGCTGGTGGGCCTCTACGCTTTCAAGCGGATGGAAAGGAAATTTGCCGATGTCATCTAGGGACGTGGCGATTTCCGTGCGCGGCCTGTCCAAAGCGTACACGATCCACCACGAAAATGACCGGCCGAACACGCTCGCGGAAACGGTGTTGCGGCGGATACGCCATCCCCTGCAACGTCCCGTCAGCGAGACTTTCTGGGCGTTGCAAGACGTGTCGTTCGACATCCAACAAGGCGAGGTCGTCGGCGTCATCGGACGCAACGGCGCGGGGAAAAGTTCCCTCTTGAAGGTGCTGAGCCGCATCACTGAGCCCACCTCGGGTGTGATCGATCTCTACGGCCGGGTGGGTTCGCTGCTGGAAGTCGGCACCGGCTTCCACCCGGAACTCACCGGCCGCGAGAATATCTACCTCAACGGGGCCATCCTCGGCATGACCAAAGGGGAAATCCGGCGGCAGTTCGACGCCATCGTCGATTTCGCGGGGGTCGAGAAGTTCCTGGACACCCCGGTCAAACGCTACAGCAGTGGGATGTACGTCCGGCTCGCTTTCGCGGTCGCGGCGCACCTGGAAACCGAAATCCTCATCGTCGACGAGGTGCTGGCGGTCGGCGACGCGGAATTCCAGGCCAAGTGCCTCGGCAAGATGAAGGATGTGAGCACCCAGGGGCGCACCGTCCTCTTCGTCAGCCACAACATGAGCGCCATCCGCGCGCTCTGCAAAACGGCGATTGTCCTGCGCGGCGGACGGTTCGTGCAGCATTCGCCCGCACCTGCGGCCGTGGCGGAGTACCTCGGGTCCGCCTCCACTTCCACCGCTTGCTCGGCCGAATCCTCGTACCTCCAGCTCGACGAGGTCAGACTCTCGCAGGCAGACGTGGAAAACGCGAACACCGTGGTCTTCGATGTCCCGGCGGACATCCATTTCCGGATCAAGGCCAAGCAGACGCTCGATCATCTCGCCATCGTCGTGCATCTGCGTGATGCCAACGAGGTGCACGTCGCCTCCATGTGCTCGCCGGAAGAAGGGTTGCTACCGTTCGACCTGGAGGCGGGCAAAACGGTGACGCTCCGTTGCCGCATGGATCATGTCCGGCTGATGCCGGGACGGTACTCGCTCTCGGTGTTCGCCTTCCGACCCTACGATTCGGTGACGTACCTCGGCGCGGAGCGGATACGCGATTTTGAGGTTGCGCCGGCGGTCCTGCCGGGTGGCATGTGGCCCTACGGCGTGGAGAATCGTGCCCACGGCCTGATGCGCCTGGCCGACACGGTGGAAATGCACTTCTAACGAACATCCCATGAAGCCCCGTGTCGCCGTCCTCATCCCCGCCACGCAGCGGTACACCGCCTTGATTGCGCCGCTCGTCAATTCGTTCAAGGGCCAGTTCCTGCCGGACTGTGAAGTCGAACCGATTGTCCTCACCGATCTGCCAGCGAAGGTCGCGGCGCGGACGCTGTTCATCGAGCACCATCCGTGGCCAGGCGTCGCCATGCGAAAATATCAGTATTTTTGCCAGTACCAGAAGGAGCTGTCGGAGTTCGATTACCTTTTCATGTGCGACGCGGACATGCGGGTGGTCGCGCCGATTGGCCGGGAAATCCTCGGCGAACTGGTCGCAACCCGGCACTCGGGTTACTTCGACAAGCGACCCGAAGAGTTTCCGTACGAACGTAACCCCGCCTCGACCGCTTTCATCGCGTCGGGAGCGGGCACGGTCTACGCACAGACGGCGTTCTTTGGCGGCACCACGAAAGCCATGCTCGCGATGGCGGCGGACCGCAACGCGGCCATCGAGGCTGACAACGCACGGGGTCTGGTCGCCGTCTGGCACGACGAAAGCCACTTTAACCGCTACATCCACGACCATCCGGCGGAAGTCGTCCTCTCGCCGAGTTACTGTTTCCCGGAGGGCAGTTCCTACCCGTTCGAGCCGAAAATCCTCGCGTTGGACAAAGACCACGACGTGATCCGCTCGACGGGCCTCCAAACGTGGATGATCCGTGGTGAACGTCTCGCGCGCAAGGTGTTGAGCAAGGCGAAGTCGCTGGTAGCGCGCCCTTAGTCGAGCCTGCCGCGAACCCCGGTCATGGTGATCTCGGTCCTTGAGCATGGCTTGGGTAACCAGCTCTTCCAGTATGCCACGGGCCGCGCCTTGGCCGAGCGGTTGAAGACGAGCTTGCTGCTCGACAAGATGCGCTTCGCCTACAACGTCACCCGTGACCTGGAGATTACCAGATTCCGCATTCGCGCCCGGATGCTGCCGGACCGCTTGGCGGACGTGCTGGATGCGGGCGGGGACGCGCCGGGCTGGAAATCGTCACTGAACCACTTGGCCAGCCGGTGGATCACGACGTTCAAAGACGCCCAAAACGGCTACGATGACGCGGTCACTTCACTCCGCGGGAATTGCCGGTTGGACGGCTTCTGGCAGTCCGAAAAATATTTTCGGGAAATCCGGTCGCGGTTGCTCGAAGAACTGGAGCCGCGCGACCCCTTGCCGGCCCCACTGCAGGCTTTCGTCCGGCGCGTGCCAAACGAGGAATCCGTGGCGGTGCACGTTCGCCGTGGCGACGTGACGATAAAATCCCTCTACGCGACCACGCACGGCGCGTTGGCGGCCCCGTATTACGCGGAGGCGTTGGCGCGCGTCGGGACGCGTTTCCCGGATGCCAGGTTCTACGTTTTCAGTGATGATCCGGACTGGTGCGAGCAACATCTGCCGACTTTTCCCGCCATCGAGATCGTCAGCGGAAAGCTCACGCGTTCGGCGGTGCACGATCTGGTCGCCATGAAAAGTTGCCGGCATTTCATCGTGGGAAACAGCACGTTTAGTTGGTGGGCGGCGTGGCTGGGGACACACCCGGCCAAGCACGTGCTCGCACCCGCACGATTTTTTCGGGTGCCGAACGGCTGGGAAAAGGACCTGCGCCCGGCCGGGTGGGAAACGCTAGAGCCGACCTTCGAGGAACTCTGATCGGGACGAATCCCGCGCTGTGCCATGCCTGCATCGGTTTCCATCATCCTGTGCACCCGCGACCGCGCGGACAGTCTCCGGCAGACGCTAGAGTCGCTGCGCGAATGCGACCGTCCGCCAGACCTCTCGGTCGAATTCGTCGTGGTCGACAACGGCTCGACCGACCACACCCGGCAAGTCGTCGAAGAGACCGTTTTTCATGGATCGCCCCTGCGCCGGGTGTTTGAGCCGGCGCCGGGGTTGTCGCGTGCGCGCAACGCCGGGTTGCGAGCGACAGCGTCGGACGTGATCCTGTTCACCGACGACGACGTGCGGGTGCCAGCGGACTGGATCGCCGGAATGTGCCAGCCAATTTTGTCGGGAAAAGCGGACGCGGTGGCCGGTGGCGTGCATTTCCCGGCGGAGTACGAGACGCGGCTCTCACGGGAACCATTTCGATCCCGGCGCGGCTGGTTGGCGTCCACCGAAGCGATGGACCCCGACGACCCGAGGGGTCTCGTCGGAGCGAACATGGCTTTCAGTCGCAAGGTGGCCGATGCGCTCGGGGGGTTCGACCCGGAACTGGGTGCCGGCGCGCTCGGCTTCTGCGAGGAAAGCCTGTTCGCACTGAGACTCCTGGATGCCGGGTTTCGCATTCGGACGGCATGCGGTGTCAGCGTGGAGCACCATTTCGATCTCTCCCGGCTAACCCGCTCCACACTCCTGAAAATGGCGTCACGAATGGGGCAATCGGCTGCCTACGTCGATTACCATTGGAACGGAGACGATGCCGCCGTGGGCTCGCAGGTCGGGCGGGCGGCGATTCTCCTGTTTCTCGAACGGCTCAAAGCCCCGTGGCGAATGCTCGGTCAAGTGACGACCGGGAACGAGACCCAACGGGTGCAAACGCTCGCTTACTGGCGCAAATTGGCGGAGTTTTCCGGTCAACCCCGCCGCTACCGGCGCAGTCCGGCGGTCGCGCCTTGATGCGACCGGAGGAGGTGGGATTCGAACCCACGGATCCTTGCGGATCTTCGGTTTTCAAGACCGACGCAATCGACCACTCTGCCACCCCTCCATGCTCGCAGTTGCCCGAAGACTAACATGAGCCGACCGGGCTGCCAAGAGCCCGCGACCCATCCGAAGAGGGGCGGTTAGTGTCCGTTGCCAACGCCCGCGCCACCGCCCGAAACGCCACCGCCATTTCCCGCGCCGCCGCCGATGGTTGGAACGACGTTGCCCGGCACGGTCGGCCCGGTGGAATCCACCCCCGGCCCCGGCGGGGCAGCGGCGACCGTGGGATTGCCTGCCGGGTCCGTCCCCGTGCAGGCCGTCAAGAAGAAGGGAGCGACGAGCGCGACTGACGTGAGGATCAGGCAGCGGAAGGCCGTTTTTGCGATCATGCTCATTGATACGCGCCTCGGTCACTGGGCGCTTGTACCGGCGCGGTTTCGCAGGCGAGCGTCCAGAGTTCGCCGAAACTCTCGACTGCCCGCGCCGCCAGTGATTCGCCGCTTGCGCCGGACGCGTGCAACACCGCCAGGACCGTGGAACCGGAGCCTGAAAGCAGCGCGCCGGCCACCTCGGGTTGCGCGAGGAGCCACGTTTTCAGTTCAGCTAACAAGAGATATTTCTCGAAGACCGGCCGCTCCAGGTCGTTCACCAACTCGCCCCACGGGAACGCCTGTGCATCGTAACGGACGCCGGGCAATGCGTGCGAGTCGCGCCATCGTTGATAGGCCCAGGAGGTCGGCACCGGGAAGGGGGGTTTCAGCAGGAGAAGCGGAAGGCGTTTGCCGAACGCCACGGGCTGGACGATCTCGCCGCGTCCCCGGCAGATCGCGGCGCTCTGATAGACGAAAAACGGCACGTCGGAGCCGAGTTCGGCCGCGAGCGTGGCGAGCCGGTCGCGCGACTGGCGCGAGCCGTACAAGGCGTCGAGTGCGAGGAGGACAGCCGCCGCATCGCTGCTGCCGCCGCCGAGACCCGCGCCGTGCGGGACGCGCTTGGTCAGGTTGATTCGCACCGGAGACAGGTCCGGCGCGAGTTCGCGTCGGAAAATCTCGGCCGCACGATAGGCAAGATTCTCGGAACCGGTGGGCAACGAAGGATCACTGCACACCAGCTCGACCGGCGCGGCTGACGCGGGCGCCGCGTCCCGAATCAGTTCGACTTCGATCTCGTCGGCCAACGAGAGCGGCACCATGAGGGACTTGATCTCGTGAAAACCATCCTCACGCCGTCCGAGAACACGCAAAGAAAGATTGATTTTAGCGGGAGCGAGCCATTTCATAGGCGGGAAGCACCGCGCACACTGTGACAACTCCACGCCCGGCGAAAGATAAAATCATCCTCCCGCTCGACGTTCCCGACGAAGCGGCGGCGTTGCGGCTCGTCGCCCAACTCGACGGTGTCGTCTCTTTCTACAAGGTCGGGTTGGAGCTTTTCACCCGCTGCGGACCCGGCATCGTCGAGAAAATCAGGGCCGTCGCTCCGCAGGCGCGCATTTTCCTGGATTTGAAGCTGCACGACATCCCGAACACGGTGGCGGGAGCGGTGCGTTCGGCCGTCGCGCTGGACCTGGACTTTTTGACGGTCCATCTGTCGGGGGGAGCGGCCATGCTGCGCGCGGCGGCAGAGGAGGTGCGGGGGAAGCTCTCGCTGCTCGGCGTCAGCGTGCTCACGAGCAGCGACGGAAGCACATTGCGCGAGATCGGTGTCGCTTCCGGGGTGGCTGAGCAAGTCATCCGGCTGGCGACGCTTGGAGAAGCCGCCGGTCTGCGTGGCGTGGTGGCAAGCCCGCTTGAGATCGACGCGCTCAGGGCGCGTTTCGGCCCGGATCTGACGATTGTCGTTCCCGGCGTGCGTCCCGTTGACGGCACGGCTCCGGCGGACGACCAGCGCCGGGTGATGACACCACGGCAGGCAGTCGAAGCCGGGGCGGATTATCTCGTGATCGGGAGACCCATCACCGCCCAGCCCGACCCTCGTGCCGCCGCCGAACAGATCGCGCGAGAAATGTCGGGCCTGGCTTGATCGGATGCACTTCTCCGCGCCGTGCTTCGAGCGCTTGCAGGTGGTCCGCGACCCGACGCCGCGACCCGGGGCGTTCAACATGGCTCTCGACGAGGTGCTGCTCCACTCGGCGGCCGACGGGGTGCTGCTGAGACTTTACGCTTGGGCGGAGCCAACGGTGTCCTTCGGGTACTTTGAACACTCGCGTTCGGCTCGCCGCGTGGCGCTGGGTCGAAACATCGTCCGACGGTGGACCGGCGGGGGCATCGTCGAGCACGGTGACGATCTGACGTATTCCCTGTGCGTGCCCCGCTCCTGCGACTTTGCGAACCTCCGCTCCCACGAATCCTACCGGCGCATCCATGCCTGCTTGGCTGACGCCTTGCAACGGTGCGGCACTTCCAGCGCATCGCACGTCGGACCCGAGGTGGTTCCGCCGGTCCCAGTGCACGCCAACGCGTGTTTCGAGCGCCCGGTGCTGCACGATCTGCTCGTGGCGGGGAGAAAAGTCGCCGGCGGGGCGCAACGGCGCAATCGCGTGGGCTTGTTGCACCAGGGGAGCGTGCGGATCGGTCTCGTCGATCCCGCCTGGAAAAACGATCTGTGGAGCGTGCTGCCCACCGTCCTGGCCGACCGTCACGAGGAAAGGACGCTCACGCCGGACGAAATTACGCAGGCCCAAACGCTGGCGACCACCAAGTATGCGACGACGGCCTGGACCGACCGCTTCTGACAACTTTACCGCTGCAACGGCAGCACGCGTCGGACGCTCGTACGCGGAGTGACGACAAACGCCGAAGCCGCCGGGCGATACTCCATGATCTCCAGACAGCGGAAGCGGAACAACAAAAGAAAGGCGTGTTCCGCCGTGATCCCCATCGCCTTGGAGATCGTGGTCAAATCACGGCGGCCTTCGACCTGCCGTCCGAACTCCCGCTCCTGCTCGCACAGGTCGAGCGCCCGCATGGCTTCCACGCCGTTCTTGCGAAACGCGGCGGTGCCGGCAAAACGTTCGTTTCGTGTGAACGCCGAGATATCCTTCGCTTGCAGGCAGCGCAACGCGCCGAGCAGCCATTCATCCAGGAACTCCCGGCGAGGTTCCAGACGCAAGGCGAACCCGGGCAGCGCGTCCAGAGCGACGAATTCAAAAATGAGCGACTCCGGCGGGACCGTCCACAGCCGGGCGAAGTGCTGCTGGCCGAACCGGTGCAAAAGCGTGACGGCCGCCGTCTTTGAGAGCAAGCCGCGCGAGCCGAGCGTCAGAAAGAACGGCACGCCGGTTTGCGCCTGTTCGGCCACCGCGCTTTCGAGGATGGCCGGACTGACTTTCGGCGGCATGACTCCATCCACGTCCTGGCTGTACCGGGCCGCTTCCAGCGTCGCCACGACGACGATTTGTCCGTTCTCGACGTAAAGCTCGGTCGCCGGCGTGTCGCCCGTGCGGATATAGAAAACACCGGTCCGTTTTGGCGACACCGCATCCCGCAAAGCCGCGTGGAGGCGAGCAAACTCATTGGGACGATGGTTGTCCGAACCTCGCGGCACGAGGGTCGTGACCTTCGGTCTGGTCGTCAACGTCGCGCGCACGGAGGGAACCCGGGCCGTTTCGCGCCGGGCCAACGTTGCGACCGGCACGGCCGCCACCGTCTCGTGGCGCTCGACCGGGGGCGGCTTGCTCGCCGGACCCGGCGCGTCACCCTGCTCCCGGACCCGTCGGGCAGGCACCCTGGATTTTGTCGCGTCGCACACGGCTTTCACCGTGCTGACGAGTTGGTCCGGGGTGAAGGGTTTGACGAGAAAATCGACGATGTTGCCAGGCAGCGTGCCCGGTGCCGGGGGAGTCATCCCGCGACCCAGGAGCATGACGACCGGCACCCGGCTGGTCCGGGGTTCGTCGAGCAACCGGCGGCACAGGTCGCCCTGCGGATACCCGGCGAGCTGGTAGTCAACGAGGATCAGGCCGACATCCGACCCACAGGCCCGCGCGAACCCCTCCGTCGCGCGGGTGGCGGTGACCACCTCGCCGCAGCCCGCGCGCGCGGTGAGCACGTTCGTGGCGATCCGCCGCAAAATCGCGCTGTCATCGATCAGAAGGATTTTCTGCTCCATGGCTACGTTCGGGACGGCGCGAAAATTTTGTGAGGAAAGAGGACTCGGCGCACGGATGATACCAGTACATTAACAGCTTGCGTGCCAGTGCATCGAAGCGGCCGGTGCCCGTCCAGTCGCGGCGAGGCCATGAAAAACGGTTTAGGGTGAATACCTCAGAGAAAAGTGAGGAATCTTGCCCGGTCGGAACGGAACGATCCGCCGCCCATAAAAATTTTCCGGCGTGGCCGGATTTCTCTATCCTGCGCGTCGACTCTCCAGTTTGACGACGAAATTGAATTCCTCCACCGCTTCCTGCACGCTCGTGGTCAGGTCAAACGACTCGACCGGACACAGCCCGCTCGGCACGCATTCGAGAGTCACGTCTACTCCAAACGCAATCGACGCCAGGAACTCGCCCCAGGGGATCACGCCGGCCTCCAGTCGGCAGACCTTGCCGTCCCCAGTCCGGTTTTGCAGGTGGATGTGGCGGACGCAGGGTTTCTGAATCTCCCACTGCGCCCGGGCCGCCTCCGGCTCAAAGACGGTCGGCCGCCAGAGCAACCCGACGTTGGCCGAGCGGCTGGTTTCCACGAGCGCCACCGCGCAGGCAGGGTCGTCCGCGAGCGAAACGTCGTGGGTCTCCAGCAGAAACTGCACGTCCGGACGCGCCCCCGCCAGTTCCCGCAACCGCTCGCCGATCTCCCGTACGGTCTCGGCGGTCTGTGCTGGTGAAGGGCTGCGGCCGGGAAAGAGGCGGACCTTCTCGAACCCGAACCGGTCCACCCGCGCGAGGAGATCGTTCACCTGCGCGCGGAACGAGGCGTCCGCGTTCGCGTGCGGCGAGAGGTCGAGGGACGAGCTGAGAACCAGCGGGACCAAGTGCAGTCGCTGAAAGAGCGGGATCATCACGGCTTCGTCGGGCAAGAGCGCCAGGTGAGGCTCGAAAACTTCCAGCTTATAAAATCCTGCCCCGGCGATGGTGGGCAGGATCTCCGACAGCGGCCGGGAAACACGTTGCGGGGTCCAACGAGCTGGTTCGAGGGCGATGGTATGCAGCAGGATATTCACGGGAAGAGATCGGGATCGTACATGCGCCGTTTGCCTGGCGCGTACTTATTTTGCCGACGCGGGCGCGGCGGCCGTCAGATGCCGATGCGTTCCAGCAGCGAGCGAAGCACGGTTTCCGCCTCAAAAAACTCGCGGGCAAGGTCACTGGCAGCGCGGCAGTGCCGCTCGTAATCCGCGTTGATCGTCGCGGCGGCGTTGACGATATCTTCTATGTTCTCGAACGCGAGCAGTCCCTCCTGGCCGCCGTAGAAGCGGGTAAAACCCGTCTGCTGGGTGATGACCGGCCGCCCCGCCGCGAGGTAACAGGCGCTGCGGTCGCTGAACCAACCCGTGTTCAAGCGAACGTACTGATCCTTGGCCACCGTGAACTCACCTTTGGAACCCTGCACGTAATCTACATACTGACGGTAGTTCACGCTGATCTCGTCCGGTGACACGATGCGCCATCCGGCCGCACGAAAGCTGTCGCCGAGCGCGGGGTCCTTGAAGTGCGTCGCCAGCTCGAATTCCTCGCCGCAACGGGTCGGTGCCAGGCGGTATTTTTCGAATTCGGGCAGTTTGCTCCAGAGATAATGCTCGCCGCGCCAGATGATGTCTTTTTTGCCGCCCGTGGCCAGGTTGGCAATCGAAGTGAACCGCGCGTCGCGCCCGGGGGCAGCGGCGCGGTTTTGCCAGAAATCGCAGACCACCGGCTGCCGGGTCGGCAGCCATTCCAACCCGTGCAATGGCACCGGGAACTCCGCCTGCCCGACGCTTTCGCCGAAGGTAAAGCGTGCGCAGTGCCGCCCGAGGAATGTGGCGGTGGCGGCATCGCCCTGGTCCACTTTGATCTGCTCGACGGCGGGATCACTCTCGACGTAAACGATCCGCTCGCTCCGCAACAGATCGTCATTCAGCTCGTGGGAGCCGCAGATGTTCAGCAGCGCATCCGCGTCCTTGTAGAGACCGTCGAGAAAGGCCCGGCTCAGCCCGGCCGTCTCCTGCGGCGTTTTGTAGCGCGGGCTGAATGCCCATCTGCCCTCGAAGCCGTGCTCCGCTGCCAGCCGTGCAAGCACCCCGGCGGCAAACGTATAATCCTCGGTTGGCGTCTGCTGTACCGGGTCGTAGGGGATGCGCGAGGTGTCCTCGACGTAGTAGACTTCATGCCCCAAGCGTTGCAGGCCGACGATGTAATGGATGTGTTGCCAAACCACACCTGCAATCGGGCAGTTTGCCATGAATCCGAGCACTGCAATTTTTTTACGCTTCATGCGGGAAAATTCATCTAACGTACCGCCATCGCGAGAGCTTCGTTCACATCATAGCGTCCGGCCCGGAAGAGTTTGGCATAGCCGCCGCCAGCCGCCAGCAGCGCATCGCCGGTTCCTATTTCGGAGATGCGGCCATGCTCCAAAACCACGATTTGATCGAGGTGATGCACGGTGGTGAGACGGTGCGTGATAATGAGGGTCGTCCGTCCTTTCATCAACTCTTCCAGGGTGTCCATGATCGCGCGTTCGGTGGCGGGATCGAGCGCGCTCGTCGGCTCGTCGAGGAGCAAGACGGACGAATTTTTCAGAAACGCCCGGGCAATGCCGATGCGCTGACGCTGGCCGACACTCAGATGCCCGCCGCGCTCGCCGACCGGACTGTCGAAACCTTGTGGCAGGCGTCGGATAAACTCGGCGGCCTGGGCACTCTCGGCCGCCTGCACGATCTCCGCTTCGGTCGCGTCCGGCCTGCCGTACGCGATGTTCTCGCGGATCGTCGTCGAAAAAAGCAGCGTGTCTTGCAAGACGAGGCTGAACTGCGCCCGGAGCGATTTCTTGGTGACCGTTCGCAAATCACGTCCGTCGAGCAGGACACGGCCCGCGGTGGGATCGTAGAATCGCGGCACCAGCGAGAGCAGCGTGCTCTTGCCGGCACCCGTTCCACCGACAAACGCGACGCGCTGGCCCGGCTGAACGTCGAAAGCGATGCCGCGTAGGATCGGCTGGGCGGGATCGTACGCGAAATCCACGTCCTCGAAGCGAATTTCCCCGCGTGCACCGGTGAGCACCGTCGCGCCGGGAGTATCCCGCACGTCGTCTGCCTGATCGAGCACCTCGAAGCACCGTTGCGCCCCGGCGGTGGCACCTTCCAGCGTCCAGGCCGTCTGGGTCAACGCCTCGATGGGTGCATAGAGCATCGTCAGGTAGATGTTGAACATCCACAGATCACCCAAGGTAATCCGGCCGCTCAACACGTGTAGCGACCCGAGGTAGGTCATCCCGGCCGTGCCCAGGGCCATCAGAGTATTGATGACCAGCGCACTCTTCACGTTGGTCATGGTCAATCGCAAGTTCGCCGCCAGACTCGCGCGGGCCTGCACGCGGAATTGATTGACGGCCGCCTGCTCTCCTCCGAAAGCGTGGACGACCTTGATGGAACTGAGTCCCTCCTGCACCGTGGTCAGGACGGCGCTTTCCATCTCCTGGATGGACGTGGACTGCTGCCGGATGCGCGCGGAAAAGTGGTGAATCGCCCAGACCACCGCCGGCACAATCGCCACGGACAGGATCGTCAGGGGGCCGTCCAGCCGCAGCATGATGAGGAAAATCGACCCCAGGGTGACCACCGAGTTGAAGATGGCGGTGAAGCCCCGGTTGTAGATCGTCTGGATGCTCTGCGAATCGTAGGCCACGCGAAACGACGAGTCGCTGGACCGCCGGGCGTCGTGAAATCTCAGCGGCAGGTCCTGGAGGTAGGCAAAAAGGTCGGTGCGCAGTTTGAGCAAGGCCTGGAGGCCGACCCGAACGAAAACGAAGTTGCCCCACAAGCCCAGCAGCCCTGAAAGCAGGGTGACCAGGACGAGGAACGCGCACAGAGCGAGGACCTGGGTGGGTGGCGAGGCGCGCCAGGTCGATAGAAAACCGTGCGCCGCGCCCGGCAGCACCTCGTCGATGATGAGCTTGAAGGGCACCGGCTTGAGGAGGTTCAAGCCGATGGTGGCCAGCGAGATCACGAGCGCCAGCACCGTCGGCCCGACAAACGGCCGGTAGTAAAGCAGAACGCGCCGGTAGATGGACATCGGTGGGGAAGGGGGGCAAGGATGGCGGTTTTCGCGGTGGCTGGCGAGCGACAATTTTCCCCGGCGGGGTTGCTTGGCGCGCGGTTCGCTGCTAACCCTGCGTGCGCTTGGCGTCAGGTTTCGGCCGCGAACAGGTCCGACGTGACGACAACGCTATTCCTTCAACTCCCATGCTGCATCATCTCGTCGAAATCTGGTACGGTTGGGTCCGCGACGGCGGTTATTGGGCGATCATCGCTTTGATGGCGATGGAAAGCTCGATCATTCCGGTCCCCAGCGAGATCGTCATTCCGCCGGCGGCGTTTCTAGCGGCGCAGGGGAACATGAGTTTCGCGGGCGTGATTCTCGCCGGGACGTTCGGTTCATACCTCGGTTCCGCCGCCTCGTACTGGGCTTCTTTGTGGATCGGGCGGCCATTGCTCGCGCGCTACGGGCGATTCTTTTTCTTGGGCGAGGACAAGATCGCGCGAGCGGAGACCTGGCTCGTGCGCTACGAGGCCGGGGGAATCTTTTTTGCCCGGCTGCTACCGGTGATCCGCCATTTGATTTCCATCCCCGCCGGAATCGTGCGGATGAATTTTGCGACCTTTTCGTTGATGACGACGCTCGGGGCAGCCGTCTGGTGCAGCGTGCTCGCGTATCTGGGCTACCTCGCGCACAAAGTCGAGCCGGATCTTTTCAACCAGAACCCCGAAGCGTGGGAGCACTTTATCAAGAGTCACTCCATATGGGTGGTCGTCGGAGCGGTCCTGCTGGCCGCCTTGTACCTCTTGGTCTTGAAACTCACGGCGAAGAGCCAGAGCACAGCGCTCCGGTAGGGTGTCAGATTGTCGCTTGGTAGTGTCAGGGAATTGACACTTTTGTCTCAATCTCGCGCCCCGAAACAGATGTTGCACACTTGGTCGGGGGATTCGTTCCCTCTATACGACGCGGATTTCGTTCCTTGGCATTGTGATTGCTATTGAACGGCCAACCAAAATTCCTGTCCTACCAAATACGCAACGTTTGATTTTCCATGAAAAAGCAAGACCGTAAATCCCATCGCCAGACCATGAACCTCGGCGACCTCATCATGACCGTTAGCTCGTGCTCCAAGAACAACCGCGAGACTGTCGCCGCCGTCATCGATCTGCTCGAAAGCGGCCGGGTGCTCGTCCAGACCAACGGTCACATGTCCCGAGCCCACGTGACACGGTAAGCTTTCGCCTCTTTCGTCTTTTCTACGCCAGTTGCATCGCCCCACGGGCGGTCAACTGGCGTTTGCATTTTCCGGGGCACGTGTTTTCTCTTCCCGCTGATGATTAACCGATATTCGCGTCAAAAAATGCGCGCCCTCTGGTCCGAGGAGCGCAAGTTCTCGATCTGGCTGGAAATCGAGGTGCTGGCTTGCGCGGCACTCGCGGAAGCCGGGTCCATCCCGAAAGAAGATGCCGAGACCATTCGCGCGAAGGCCCGGTTCTCCATCGACGAGATCAACGAGATCGAAAAGCGCACACATCACGATGTCATCGCTTTCCTGGAGAATGTCGCCTCCTACGTTGGGCCCGCGGCCCGCTGGATTCATCAGGGCCTGACCTCTTCGGACATCCTCGACACCACGCTGGCGGTGCAGATGACGGCGGCCTGCGATCTCCTGTTGGAAGATCTGGCGAGCTTGCGGGCAGCAGTGGCCGACCGTGCGAGGGCGTTCAAGGACACACCGATGATCGGGCGCAGCCACGGCATCCACGCGGAGCCCATCACCTTCGGGCTGAAGCTGGCGTTGATGTACGACGAGTTCGGCCGCGCGGATGAGCGTCTGCGCCAGACCCGCGAGCGCATCGCGGTCGGCAAACTCAGCGGGGCAGTGGGGACCCACGCCCACCTCGACCCCGCCGTGGAAGCTGCTGTTTGCCAGCGCCTCGGGCTGCGGGCGGCCGTGCTGAGCACGCAGGTCATCCAGCGCGACCGGCACGCGGAGTTTTCGACGACGCTGGCGCTGATTGCATCGAGCATTGATCGCTGGGCGACGGAGTTTCGCCATCTCCAGCGGACGGAAGTTCTCGAAGTCGAAGAATTTTTTGGCGAGGGGCAAAAAGGGAGTTCCGCCATGCCGCACAAGCGCAACCCGATCACGGGCGAACGCCTGAGCGGATTGGCGCGCGTGCTTCGGGGGAATGCCGTGGCCGCGCTGGAGAACGTCGCGCTCTGGCACGAGCGCGACATCAGCCACTCCAGCGTGGAGCGCATCATCCTACCCGATTCCTGCACGCTGCTCGACTACATGCTGGTCAAGCTGCGCGATCTCGTGGCCGGATTGATCGTCTACCCCGAGCACATGCAGCGGAACATGGAGTTGACGAAGGGGCTCTACCATAGCCAGACCATTCTGTTGGAGCTGACCCGTCGCGGCATGGAACGCAAAACCGCGTACGAAGCCGTCCAGCGCGCCGCCATGAAGACGTGGCGCGGAGACAAGCCGCTGACGGAAAACCTCCGGGAGGAATCCGCCGTCGCCGATGTGCTCACCCGCGAGGAAATCGACCGCCTTTGCTCGCTCGAACCCCACCTCCGGCACGTAGACGATACGTTCAGGCGGCTCGGACTGCTCTGAGGACGGAATCCATCGCGTCTTGTGTGCCGCCAATGCTTGACACCCGGCGTCGTGCGACCATCGTTTGGCTTGCTTTTGCAAGGCATGGCGAAGTGATCGCCCGCCCGTGTGGCATTTCTCCTTTTCACGATGAAAAATTTGCGTTTGCGCGTTGTGCTTTTTGCCGCGCTGCTGGCCGCCGGTGCTTTCGGCACGACGGGTTGCAGCAAGATCAAAGGGCTGTTCTCCAAAAAGTCGACCGCCCCGCCAGCGGAGTCGGAGACCGCCGACCGCCAGGCGCCGGTGCCGGCCGGTTCGCTGGGCGGCGACCGCACGGTCGCCGTGGCGACCCCGGCCCCGACCCCGGCGCGACCGACCGGGCCCAGCGTCAATAAAAACGCGGCGGTGATGGTCCTTTGCTACCATCGCCTGGAAGAGAAGCCGCGCCCTGGCGATCCCCTGGCGATGACGCCCGTGGAGTTCAAAAAGGAGATGCAGCAGATCAAGGACGCCGGGTTTACGGTGATCCCCTTGCAGGACATGCTGGCGTGGAAACGCGGCGACAAGGACATCCCCGCGAAGTCAGCCGTCATCACCATCGACGACGGGTACGTGTCCGGCTACGACACGGCCTGGCCGATCCTCAAGGAGTTCGGCTACCCGTTCACGATGTTCGTGTACATCAATTACATCAACACCGGCGGCAAGTCGATCTCGTGGGGACAGCTCGGGGAGATGCGCGATGCGGGCGTGGACATCGAGTCACACACCTATTCGCACGCGGACCTGCGCAACCCCAACAACCACGCCGCCGTCGATAAGCACAACTTCGACCTGATCCAGAAAGACGTGGCGACCCTCGGGCACGACGGATGGCTGCGGAAGGAAATCATGGATTCCAAAAAAGTGCTCGAAGACCATCTCGGCATCAAGGTCAACGCACTCGCGTATCCCATCGGTGGGAACAACGCGCAGGTGAGGGAGATGGTGAAGGACGCCGGCTACGAAGCGGCCTTCAGCGTCTACGGGCGGCGGGTGACCAACAACGCTCCTCCCTTTGAGATCGGCCGCTACGCGGTCGAGCAGAGCAAGCCGGAAATCTTCCGGGACGCGCTGACGATGGTCGGCGGCGGGCTCGGCGACGCGTCGGCCGCACCGTCGGACCTGGCGGAATTCGCCGCGACCTCGATGGTGACGCAGCCGGCGGACGGGGAAACAGTCACCAGCAAGCCCACGATCAAAGCCAACCTGGCCACGATGGGAAACATCGATCCCAATAGCGTCGAGATGCACATCGGCGGGATCGGTCAGGTGAAGGCGAAATATGACGCGGCCACTAAGACACTGACCTATCCGATCACGGAGACGTTGCGTGAAAAGACCAGTTACACGGTGATCGTGAACGCAAAGATCGGCGGCAAGCGGGCGGAAACCCGCTGGTCGTTTACCTTCGATCCGAAAGGTACGCCGGGTGTGAAACCACCGCCCAAACCCTGATATGTTTTCCCAACTCGGCAACAAGCTGCAGGACATCTTCAAGGACCTGCGGGGCCACGGGGCGATCAGCGAGACCAACGTCACCGACGCGATGCGTCAGGTGCGCCTCGCGCTGCTCGAAGCCGATGTGCATTTCCAAGTGGCGAAGACGTTCATCGCGCGCGTCCGCGAGAAAGCGCTCGGGCAGGAAGTGTTGCGCAGCATCACGCCCGGCCAGCAGATCGTTAAAATCTTCCACGACGAACTGACGACCTTGCTCGGTGGCGACGCCGAACCGCTGAAGTTGGACAAGCCGGGCCGGATCATGATGGTCGGCCTCAACGGGGCCGGAAAAACGACGTCCTCCGCCAAGCTGGCGAAACTGCTCAAGAAACAGGGTCGCAGTCCGGTGTTGATCGCCTGCGACTTGCACCGGCCCGCCGCCATCGAGCAACTGGCGACACTCGCCGGCCAGATCGGCGTGCCGGTCTTCCGGCCGCAGCCGGGCGAAAAAGACCTCGTCAAAGTCGGACGCGAGGCGGCAGCCTGGGCCGCGGAACAACCCGGCGCGAACGTGCAGATTTACGACACGGCTGGACGTCAGGAGATCGACGAGCCGCTCGTGCAGGAACTCAAGCGGCTGCGCGACTTTCTCCAGCCGCAGGAAGTCCTCCTCGTCGCCGATGCCGCGACCGGTCAGCAGGCCGTGAGCGTGGCCACGCACTTCGACGAGGCGCTCGGGATCACCGGGCTCGTGTTGACGAAGCTCGACGGCGACGCGCGCGGCGGCGCGGCGCTCTCGATGCGCGAGGTCACGCACAAGCCGATCAAGTTTGCGGGCGTCGGCGAGAAACTCGATCAGTTCGAACCGTTTTATCCCGAACGTCTCGCCGGCCGCATCCTCGGGATGGGCGACATCCTCGGATTGGTCGAAAAGGCCGCCGAGGCCATCGACGAGGACGAGGCCCGGCGGATGGAGGAAAAGCTGCGCACCGCCAGCTTTAATTTTGAAGATTTCCTCCAGCAGATGCGCTTCATCAAGAAACTCGGGCCGCTGGAAAACCTTTTCGCCATGATGCCGGGCATGGCCAACATGAAAGACCTGCCCACGGACGGCAAGGAAATGGGCCGCGCCGAGGCCATCGTGCTCTCGATGACGCTCCAGGAACGCCGCAAGCCCGACCTCCTCGACGCGCGCCGCCGCCGCCGGATTGCCGCAGGCAGTGGCACGAGCGTGACGGAGGTCAACGATCTGCTCCAGCGTTTTGGGCAGATGCGCAAAATGATGAAAAACATGGGCAAGATGAAGAAAATGCTCGGGCGCATGGGCGGCGGGATGCCGGGAATGCCCGCCGGCGGCCGGTTGCCCTGAAGCCGCTTTTTCCCTATCGCACGGCGCAAAACTGTGCTAAGTCACCCGTCCAACCGCAACCGAGGAAACAGAAAAGATTTATGGCAGTCGCAATTCGTCTCAGGAGAGAAGGCAGTTTGAACCACCCGTACTACAAGGTGGTCGTGACCGACAAGCGCAGCCCGCGTGACGGCAAGTTCATCGAGATCATCGGCAATTACGATCCGAAGCTGACGGGTGATAACTCGAAGATCGATCTCGACCGCGTCGATTATTGGATCAAGTGCGGGGCGAAGGCTTCGGACACGGTGCGCAGTATCATCAAGAAGGCGCGCCGCTCCGGTCTTCTGGCCGAAAACGCCGCCTAACCGGCCGAGCTGATCCGGGAACGTCGTTCGATCCAGGAATCTGGGCATGAAAAAATTCCTGGAATTTGTGGTCGGCCAGTTGGTTGACCGCCCGGATGAATGTGTGTTGCGCGTCAATGAGCAGGGGGATGACAAGCATTTTGTGTTGTCGCTGCCTCCCTCGGAAGTGGGCAAGGTGATTGGCAAGCAGGGGCATACGATCAACGCGATCCGCAACCTGCTCGCCAGCACGGTTTCTCGCCAGGGCGGCCGGATCAGCTTCGAGATCGAGGAGAATCCCGAGGGATAGCTGCGGCCGGAGCGCGTGATCCGCGTGTCGTCGCCCGGCGAATGGACGGAAACATGCTGGAGATCGATATTCTCACGCTGTTCCCGGCGCTCTGTGAAGGGGCGTTTTCGGCCAGCATGATGAAACGCGCCCAGGAGGCCGGTTTGGCCTCCGTGCGCGTACACAACCTGCGCGATTGGGCGCGGGATAAGCACCGCACGACCGACGACGTGCCATACGGGGGCGGGCAGGGGATGGTGATGAAGCCTGAACCGGTGTTCGAAGCGGTCGATGCCCTCCGGCGGCCGGATACGCGGGTGGTTTTGATGAGTCCGCAAGGGCGGGTTTTCCGGCAAATGGTCGCGGAGGAATTGTCCCGTTGCGGCCATCTCATTTTTATCTGCGGCCATTACGAGGGGGTCGATGCCCGCGTGGGTGATTTCCTTGCGGACGACGAATTATCTATCGGCGACTACGTGCTGACCAACGGAGCGATTGCCGCCGCCGTGGTGGTAGACGCCACGGTCCGGTTGGTTCCCGGGGTGCTCGGCCACCAGCAGTCTGCCGCGCAAGATACGTTCAGCGCGGCCAGCGGCGGCCTTTTGGAAGGTCCGCAATATACCCGGCCGCCCGTCTACCGTGAACGTGCCGTGCCAGCAGTCTTGCTTTCGGGCAACCACGCGGAAATCCTTCGCTGGCGTCGAGAACAGGGACGAAACCGCACGAATGAGCGGCGACCTGACCTTTTGAGCGATTTTCCAGAGTGATCGGCCGGGCTCACGTCATCATTTCCTGATGACCTCGCCGGTGGCGAAATCGTAAAAATAACGGACGCCGTTCTCGTTGTAGTGGCCCGGGTTGTTCGGGTCTGGGTAATAATAGAGCACCGTGTGCAAGCTGAAGTCGTACAAATACGGAAACGGGAAGGAAGGCGAGGTGTAATAAAACGTTCGGCTAGCATAGTCGTAAAGGTACACGCCGCTTTTGCCGTCGCCTGCGTCAAACACGTATTCGTAGCCCAGGTCGAAGTGGTAGATGTAGTGCGGATCAGCAAGCAAACCGTAGTAACCAAAGGCATTGCCGTTGGCGAAGCTCAGGTACGACACACCGTTGCCAAAATAGGTCGCCCCGGTGAAAAACGTCGAGGGCGGTGCGGCGGGGGACACGACGCCATTGGCTCCGCCAGTCTGGAAGGTCGCCAGGTTACTGGGCGAACTGGAAACGCCGTCTGTGTCGATGGCCACCACGGTCGCCTCGTACGTGATGCCATCTGGCAGCGTGAGGGTGATCTGATAGGACTCTCCGTCCGGGTTGATCGAAGCGGCCGGAATGATCGCGGTCTGGTCCTCAAAGTGGCCGTATTCGCCGTAGGTCAAGGTGTAGTAGTCAACGTTGGCTCCGGGGCTCGCGTCCCATCCGAGAGTTACACTCTCCGCCCGCGCGAACGCGGGCAGCAGCAGACAGAGCACGATGAAAACGATCTTCATAATGCCAGCAGAATTAGCAGTTGCCGGGCCTCGCGTTTAGCACATGGAAAGTCTGGACTCATCCCGTGCAACTGCTCAGGCCGACATGAGTATAGTATGATACTAATATGGGTTTACACCGTGCATAATTTTCTTGTGCTGAGAAAGATAAGCACGTTCGTTCGCTGCCGCGCACTCGCCGTCGTGCCGTTTTCCTGGTTGGCACCGCCCTGTTGCTCACGCACAACTGGTCATCCCGTCGGTGCCCTTACAGCCGTTTTCAAATCCCTTGAGCGACTCGTTTCCCGGGGACACCGCTTTTGGCA
>CAZZYS010000041.1:0-21449 GCA_964658285.1 uncultured Verrucomicrobiota bacterium | reverse complement strand
GCGCGATTAGCTCAGTGGTAGAGCGCTTGCTTCACACGCAAGAAGTCGCAGGTTCGAACCCTGCATCGCGCATCGGCTTCTTGAAGATTCCTTCGGCCTCGGGAGGCCAAGTCCCGAGCACTCCATGTCCAGCGACACCCTGCGCGACCACGTTCATCGCACCCCGTTTCACCCCGTCACTTTGTTCCTCCCCAGCGGGAAAACGGTGACCATCGACAACCCGGAATTCGCCATGTTCAACGAGACCGGCCGCACCTTGGCTGTCTTCCAGGGAGAGCGGCTTCTCCTCATCGATACGGCAACGGTGGAAGCGGTCGAAACCGTGCCGGAATGAACAGACCCGCACGGTCGCCACACACCACGCTGGCCACCGCCGCATCCCGACGCCATTCTTCCGTTGTCACGACAGCGCGGCCAGCGCGGATTGGTAAACGGCGTCGAGCTGGCTGGTGCCGGTGACGGTGACGCCGAGGTCGCGGATCAGGCCGTCGCCCACGCCGTAAATCCAACCGTGCACGGCGAGTTCCTGGCCGGACTCCCAGGCGGCACGCACGATGGTGGTATGGCACACGTTGAGCACCTGCTCGATCACGTTCAGCTCGCACAGCCGGTCGGCGGCCTTGGCGTCGTCCGGGAGGGCGGCGAGCTGCTCGAAGTGCTTCTGCCGCACATCCTGGACGTGCCGCAGCCAATTATCGCTCAGTCCGATGCGCTGTCCGCGCCACGCTGCCCCGACGCCGCCGCACCCGTAGTGGCCGGTCACGATGATGTGGCCGACCTTCAGGATATCCACCGCGAACTGCATGACCGACAGGCAGTTCAAGTCGGTGTGCACAACGAGGTTGGCGATGTTGCGGTGGACGAACATCTCGCCCGGCTGCAACCCGACAATCTCGGTGGCGGGCACGCGGCTGTCCGAGCAGCCGATCCACAGGTAACGCGGGGACTGCTGGGCGGCCAGCTTGACGAAGAAATCCGGGTCCTGGCGTTGAATCCGTTCGGCCCAGGCACGGTTTTTTTCAAAGAGGTCGCTGAGTGGGTGCATCCTGGCAGTAAGGTTGACTCCAACCGGATACGCCCGGGGAGCGCCGGTAGTTATGAAGCGGCCGACTCCAAGATCAAGACTGAAATCAGAACGAAGATGCCTGCATCTCCCGCGATTTCCAGATGGGCCCGCTCGCTTGAAAGGGCGGGTGCAGCCCGGGGGGCGGTGCCTCGCTGGCGGTCCGGAAGACCGGCAGGATCGGCAGGCCCTCGCTGGTCTTCATATACTCCACCCCTTCTTTTTCGACGAGCAGACTGAAATGGGTGATTCCTCCGTCATCACCGAGGAGCACTTCCATGTCGTAAAATTCTCCTGCCTTCAGCTCGAGCGGCTGACCTTTCGCAAACCCTCCGGGAACGTGCCCGAACTTGTAGTCGTAGTCGGCGACCGCTTTCCAACTTGCGTCGATTCCGAACTTACTCTGGTAGTTCCATGACCGATCCAGCACGATTTTGCCGTTGAACCGCACGATCAGGATGTTGTCGCCACCGCCGACGAAGTGGTACGTCCCGCTCTCGGGCGGTGAGACCTGCCCGCGGTACAAGGCCATCCAATACCTGGGCTCCACGTCTTTCTCGACGCCGAACGCCTTTGGCGCGGCGGCCGAAGCGATGCGCGGCACGAAAATCTGGTTGGCGGAGAGCGCGGTCGGCGACTTGAAATATTTGTTGAGCGAGCCCGGCTGCCACCCCGCGAGCAGGAACGCGTTCAGTTCATGGACGAACGCGTCGAGTTTCGTGACGTGCGTCGGCGTCTTGCCCGGCGTCTGCTTGAGATCGTAGAACGTCCCTTTCAGCCCTTTGCCGCCCTGGATGCCGAAGAGGTTCAATCCACCGCCCGACGAATTCCCGTTCCCCTGGCCCCCGCCCCCGCCCATCTGGAGACCGACGCCGTTCCCGCCCATGCCGGCCATCGCGACCGGCGTGAGCGTGGCGAGCGCAGCCGGCATCGCGGGGATCTGCGGCAGCACGACCTTTGCGTTCGTTGCCGTAGTCGTAATGCGCTGGATCGTGGCGGGGGCGCTCATCGTTTGCTGCTTTTTCTGCATCTGGACCTTGTGTTCAATCGCGTGCTTGGCGGCGTTCGCACTGCTGGGTCCGGCGGCGAAGGTGGTCTTCTGACGCGCCGAGATCGTCTGGACGATGAGGTACGCAGCCCCGAGCCCAAAGAAAACGTGCACGAGAATGGCGACGATCAGAAAATTCCGCCCGAGCCGTTTCCAGTGGTACCAGGGGTGGACCCGGGGCAAGGACGCAGGCGGTGAGGACGCGACGGGGGGACGTGTCTCCATCGGGTTGGAGGGTTAAACTACGCGGAGCCGGTGTGACCGAATCGCGGACCGGAGACTATTTGCTCACCCGCTGACCGCTCTTTTCGATCAAGGGACCTGTGGCAGCGCCGCAAAAGGTGTTTTGCGCGCGCCCTGCGCTCTGCGGATGGGGGGGGATTCGAACCCCCGGAACCTTTAACAGTTCACACGCTTTCCAGGCGTGCACAATCGACCACTCTGTCACCCATCCTTGGGAAAAGGGCCCGGCGCGACTTGGACAATGCTGCAATCGGCAGGGATTTCCAGCGATTTTCTCCGCCCGGTTGGATCGACCGCTGGCGCAGGCCGACGGCGGCGAGGCGCGGTTAATTCTTTTTCTCGTCGTTTTCGGCGACCTCGACGGTCATGGCGACCTCGGTGAGCACGCCCTTGGGTAGCGACGCCACCCCGACCGCCGCGCGCGCGTGCCGTCCGGCATCGCCCAACAGTGCCACCAGCAGGTCGGACGCGCCGTTGATGACCTGCGGCACGTCCACGAACTCCGAGGTGACGTTGACGTAGCCATTGAGCATGACGACCTGTTTGATCGCGTCCAGCGAACCGACCGCGGACTTCACGACGGCGAGTTGGTTGAGCACGCAGACCGCGGCGGACTCATACGCCTCTTGCGTGGACTTGTCGCCGCCGGCTTTGCCCGTGACCAGCGTGCCGTCGCCTTTCACCGAGATCGAGCCGGAAAGGAACAGGAGGTTGCCCGAGCGCCGGAACGGCAGGTAGTTTCCCGCCCCGGCCGGAGGCGGCGGCAGCGTGTGGCCGAGAGAGTGGAGTTTATCTTCGATCTGGCTCATAGGGCGGAGGTGTCGGGTTGGAGGTTGCGGGTAAACTGACGCCGACCCGCGCGCGCCGCAACCCGGCAACTCAAAACGCGCGGGCGTACTGCGGGGGTAAGGTCGCTTTGAGGGCGTCGTCCGCGCCGAGCGCCCTGGCGGCGTGCAGCGGCCAGTAGGGGTCGCGGAGGAGTTCGCGGGCCAGCAGGACGAGGTCCGCGCGGCCTTCCCGGATGATGGCGTCGGCCTGTTGCGCCTCGGTAATCATCCCCACGGCAGCGGTGGGGACCCCAGCCTCGCGGCGCAGTTTTTCGGAGAGGAACACCTGGTAATCCGGCGCGACCGGGATGCGGGCGTGCGGGACGTTGCCGCCGCTCGAACAATCGATGAGGTCCACGCCTTCGTCTTTTAACCGGCGCGCCAGTTCGACCGAATCTTCCGGCGTCCAGCCGCCTTCGGTCCAATCGGTCGCGGAGATCCGCGTCGTCAAAGGCAGGTTTTCCGGCCACGCCGCCTTGACGGCGCGCGTCACCTCCAGCAGGAAGCGGATGCGGTTGTCGAACGATCCGCCGTACTCGTCGTCGCGTTTGTTCGACAACGGCGACAGGAACTCGTGCGCGAGGTAGCCGTGCGCCGCGTGGATCTCCAGCCAACGATACCCGGCCAACTCCGCCCGCACCGCCGAGGCCCGGAAAGCGTCCACGATCCCGGCGAGCTCTGCGCGGCTCAACTCGTGGGGCACGCGTTCGCTGGTCGGATCGAAGGCGAGCGCACTCGGACCGGCGGGGAGCCAGCCGCCAGCGGAATCAGAGACTTGCGCGTGACCTTCCCAGGGGCGTTGCGTGCTCGCCTTGCGGCCCGCGTGGGCGAGCTGGATGCCGGGGACCGCACCGTGCGCCGTGATGAACCGGTTGATGCGCGCGAGCGGCTCGATCTGCGCGTCGTTCCACAGCCCGGCGTCCCCAGGCGAGATCCGGCCCGCGGGCGTCACGGCGGTGGCCTCGCAGATCACCAATCCCGCGCCGCCGACCGCCCGCGAACCGAGATGGACGAGGTGCCAGTCGTTGGCCAGGCCGTCGTCGGAGGAATACTGACACATGGGCGAGACGCCGATGCGGTTGCGCAGGGTGATGTCCTTGATCCGAAATTCGCTGAACAGAGAAGGCGTGGTCATGGTTGCAACGAAAGATTCGGCGCAACGGCGGCCGGGGCGTGTTTCCAATTTTCCCTTTGGCGGGCGCGCAGGACGTGCGAAGGAACGGAGACGATGCCCGAGCCCGCTGCCGACCCGCCGTTCCCGCGCTGGCTCCCGACGCTGCTGGCGTGCACGGCGGGCGCGACCGTGGCCAACATTTATTATTGCCAGCCGTTGCTCGACGCGATGGCGAGGTCGTTCGGTGTCGGGGTCGAGGCAGTGACGAACGCGGCGGCGGCCACCCAACTCGGCGTCGCGGTGGGGATGTTGGCCATTGTCCCGCTGGGTGACAGCCTCGAACGCAAACGGCTGATCCTCCTCATCATCCTGCTTTCGTCGGTGGCGCTGGCCGGGACGGCGCTCTGCCGGACGGCGGCGGCGATGGGGGTCGCGGGATTCGCCGTCGGGGTGGTCGGCGTGACGCCACACCTCGTCGTGCCCTACGCGGCGGGCCTCGTCGGTCCAGAACGCCGCGGCCGGACGGTCGGATTCGTGATGAGCGGGCTGCTCATCGGCATCCTGCTCTCGCGGACTCTCAGCGGCGTCGTGGGCGCGCACGCCGGTTGGCGCACCGTGTACTGGCTCGCGTCGGCGGCGATGCTGGCGCTCGCGGGTTTGCTGGCCGCCGTCCTTCCTTCGCAAAAACCGGCCCGGCAGGTGCCATACCGGGAACTCGTCCGTTCGCTCTGGCCGCTGGTGCTCCGCGAACCCGTCCTGCGCCGGCACGCCCTCATCGGTGCGCTCGGCATGGGGGCGTTCAGCGCGTTCTGGACGACGCTGGCTTTCTACCTCGCTGCGCTGCCCGCGCACTACGGCAGCGAGACAACGGGGCTTTTCGGATTGGTCGGCGCGGCGGGGGCGGCGGCGGCGGTCGTGGCGGGCAGGTTGGCGGACCGTGTCGGACCTAGGCCGCTCAACGGCGCGGCGCTCGGCCTCGTCATCGGATCGTTCGGCTTGATGGCGGTCGCGGGGCGTTCCCTATGGCTGCTGGCGGTCGGCGTGATCGTCATGGACGCCGGTGTGCAGGGCAGCCATATCTCGAACCAAACCCGCATTTACGGTCTCTCCGGCGAATTACGCAACCGGTTGAACGCGATCTATATGGTGACCTATTTCCTCGGCGGCGCGACCGGATCGGCGCTCGGGTCGCGGGCCTGGGTGGCGTTCGGCTGGCCGGGAGTGTGCGCGGTGGGTGCCATCCTCGGAGGCCTCGGGCTGCTGGTGCTGTTCGTGGGCGGACGCCCGGCCGGTCAGCCGCCGCTGCAAAACGCTCGCAGCCAGCCGTAGACTTCCGTCGCTTCCAGGCGATCCCCGAACCCGGGCGGTCCCCGGCGGGCGAGCAAAACCGGATGCTCACCGGCGTCTGCCGGCACGCGTCCGTGCGAACCGCGCACGAGCGTCGCGTCGAGCGGGATCACGTCGAGCAAGGCGCGCAGGCCGAGCTTTTTCTTCAGGAGAAATTTGGCGATGCGCAGGCGTGGCCGACGCAGGCGCGGATCGACGAAAAGCTCCGCCGGATCGTAGCCGGGTTTGCGGTGGATTTCGATGGTCCGGGCGAAATCCGGCGCGCGGGCATCGTCCAGCCAATAGTAATAGGCGAACCAACTGCGCGCGTCGGCCACGACCAGGAAATCGCCGCCGCGTGGATGCTGCAACCCCCTCGCCTTTTGCGCGTTTGCATCCAGAACCTCCGCCACTCCCGGCTGGTTTTCGAGGACGGTCCGCACCTCTTGGAGAATCGCCGGATCATTGACGTAAACGTGAGCGACCTGATGATCCGCCACGACAAACGCCCGGCTCGCCCCGGCGTCGAAGGCTTCGGTGCCGAGTTCGTCCCGCCAGGCGATCCAGCCCCGTTCCCGGAACACGCGGTTGAGGTACACGGGACGGTCCACGGCGGTGATGCCGTACTCGGACAGCACCACGACCTCCACCCCCCGCGCCTCCAGCGACGCGATCAGGTCGGCCGCCACTTCGTCGATGGCGCGCAGGTCCGCCGAAATCGCCGGATCGTCCGGGCCGAGCCGCTGGAGGTTGTAATCGAGGTGCGGCAGGTAAACGAGATGGAAGTCGGGCGCGTGGCGTTCCTCCAGCCAGCGGGCGGCGGCGGCGATCCACCGGGACGACGCGATGCCCGCGCGCGGTCCCCAGAACGCCGGGAACGGGAACTCGCCGAGGTCGCGCTTGATTTCCGGCCGCAAAGAAGCCGGCTGACTGGCGATGTCGAAGACCTTCGCGCCGTCCGTCCGGTAGATCGGCCGGGGCGTGACGGAATAATCGACCGTCGAGTACATGTTGTACCACCAGAAAGCGTTGGCGCACGTGAAACCCGGACGCGTCTCGCGCAATTCCTCCCAGATTTTGCGGCCGGCGACGAGGCGGTTGGATTGTTTCCAGAAGTGGACTTCCGCCAACGCGCGGTCGTACCAGCCGTTGCCCACGATGCCGTGGCCCGACGGTGGCAGCCCCGTCAGATACGTCGCCTGCGCGGTGCACGTCACGGCTGGGAACGCCGGGCGCACCGTGTGCCGCGTTCCCGCGCGCGAGAAAGCCTCCAGACGCGGCAGGTGCCCAGAGTCGAGCAAAGCGCCGGTCAGGCCGACCACGTTGAGAACCGCCGTTCGTCCCATGATCGTCTCTCAGGTAGCAGGCACGAACCGCTGGAACCCCAACGCGAGGGCGAACAGGATGGCGAACCATCCCAGCCAGGGCAGCACCGCCGTCGAGGCCACGACCGCACTCAGGTCCAAGAGGACGATCCCCGCCAGCAGCGCCCCCACCCGGCTGCCGCCGAACGGCACCGTTTGCCCCAGGCCCACCCGTGCCAGCCAGAGCGCCGGAACGGCCACCACGACTAGAAACGCCGCGTGCAGTTGCGCGACAAATAGCGCGTTGCAGACCACCGGTAGGACGATCAGGAGCCAAGGCCAGCGCGGTGGGCGTCTGCCCGGAAGATGTTCGCCGCGGGCGAGGCAGCTCAACCCGAAAACATATGCCGCCAGGAGCAATCCCTCGACCCAGGCGGTTTTTCCCGCCGGCTGGAACGATGCCGACGACGCCAGCGGGTACAGCAGGAACCGGCACCCGGCCATCAAAGCCAGTCCGACCGCCGTGCGTTTGTGCAGCCAATCATAGAGCACGATCAATCCGTCGAGCGCGACCGCCAGGAGCAACGTTCCCCACCCCAGCGAGCCGAGCAGCGCCGTCCCGCCAGCCAGCAGC
Source organism: uncultured Verrucomicrobiota bacterium (assembly GCA_964658285.1). Classification (GTDB taxonomy): domain Bacteria; phylum Verrucomicrobiota; class Verrucomicrobiia; order Chthoniobacterales; family SZAS-18; genus CAHJWO01. Next base: position 13,890 of record CAZZYS010000041.1, on the reverse strand, counting down.
GCCACGGCAGCCGTCAGCGCCGCTTGCCGGCTCACCAACCCCGCCACGATGGGACGGGCCGGGCGGTGGCGCGCGTCGAACTCCTGGTCGAATACGTCGTTGAGGAACATGCCGGCGGTGTACAGCGCGCTCGCGCCGATCAGCAGAGCGGCCAACCGGCTCCACGCCTCGCCGATGGGCACACCCCCTCCCAGCCACCAACCGGCGAGGCAGTTGGACCAGACGGTCGGCAGGTTCGAGGCGCGCGCGAGCACGAGCCAACCGTGGACGCGCCGGGAGAACGGTTCGGCGGTCATCGCGGTGGAAATGCCTCCGAGGCCAGGCCGCGCTCACGCAGCAAGCCGAGCGTCCAGACGTATTCGCGGACGAGTTGGTCCACCACGTCCGGGGTCCGCAGGTTGGGCGGCAGGACTTCCCAGGTGTAGGTTTCCATTTCGAGGTGCGGGCACCGCGCAGGATCGGCCGCCAGCCAATCGAACACTCCCGGCAGATCGTCCGCCGTGGTCCCGAACGACTCGTCCGCCGGGCAGTGCAGCGGCACGTGAAAATGCACCCGCCATTCGTCCCCCGGCGAAACGGCCGAAGCGAGGGCAATCTCCAAATCCTTGTAAATCCTCGGCGGCACGGTGCCACTCCGCACCGCGACTTGATGCAGGTACACGTCATCGGCAAACGCCCGCAGCCGCTTGCGCGACCCGGCGTCGTCCCGCGTCTTCAAGGCGGCGCTGACGTGCAGCTTCACGATGGGAATCCCCGCTTGCGTGAACGCCTCCAGCGCCCGCGCCGGTTCCTCGAACTCGACGGCGAAGTGGCACGCGTCGAAACACACGCCGAAATGCCCCGGAAACGATGTCACCAGCGGTTCGAGGAATCGCACCGTCTCCGCCGTGTTCTCGAACAACCCGAGCGGCTCCGGCTCCAGCGCGAGGCGCAGGTTGCGGCCCGTGCGGCCGCTCACTTCCGCCGCGTGCACCGCGCAGTGGATGAGGTTCGCGTAAATCCGTTGCACGGCGCTCTCGTGTTCCCCGGGCGATATGAACTCCTTGAACGACCCCGGCAACGTGCTCACGCTCCCGTCCACGCCTTCGGGCAGCAACGCGCCCAGCAGGTCGAACAGCCGGCACGTGTACGCCAGCCGCGCGGGGTCGGTCCAGTCCGGTCGGTACACCGCTTCCTTCACCGGTGCTCCGTGAAACGTCCCGTACGGAAAGCCGTTGGCGGTGAATACGTAGCACCGTTCCGCGTCCAGCCAGCGCCGGAACTCCGCCAGGTTTCCAGGATCGGACAATTCGCGCGAAGCCCGGTCGCTCAGACGCAAGCCAATGCCGTATTTCTCCCCCGGCGGGCACACACGGTCACGCACTGCCAGCGTATGCGCGCGGAGAGCCGCGAAAGTCTCCGCCCACGTCTCGCCACGGTGGACGTTGGTGCAATAGGCAAGATGCAGGCCGTGGGCGAGACGCATTTCGTCGGGAAAATCGCACGTTTCCCTCTTCCGCGCCGGGATGCCACCCGAATATCGATCCGGGCACGCCGCAAATTTTTAGGGAACTCGGAACTTCGGGTTCTGGCTCAGGAACCGGCGCGGATTCTCGAAGATGAGCCGGTCGATGGCCGCCTCGTCGTGTCCGCGCCGGCGCAGTTCGAGCGCGGCTTTCGGGACGGCCAACGGATCGCTCACGCCCCAGTCGCAGGCGCAGTTCAGCCAGAGCCGTTCGTCGCCCCAGACCTCCACCAGGTCGGCGGCGCGCGCGGGGGTGCACTTGCTCTCGGGATAGAGGGTGATGCCGCCCCAGAACCCGGCGTCGAGCACCAGTCCGACCGTGTGTTCCTCGACGTGGTCGATCAGCACGCGGCCCGGGTCGATGCGGCGGTCCGCTTTCAGTAGGTCCACGATCAGGCGGGTGCCCTTGTGCTTGTCTTCCAGGTGCGGGGTGTGCACGAGGATCATTTCCCCGCGCCGGGCGGCCAGATCAACGTGACGCTCCAACACGGCGAGTTCGTTGCGGCTGTTTTTGTTTAAGCCGATCTCGCCGACGCCCAGGACGCCGGGGCGGTCGAGATACTCGGGTAAAATGGACAGCACCTCATCGGCAAGCGACAGGTCTTCGCTCTCTTTCGGGTTCAAACACAGCCATGAGAAATGCGGCAGTCCGAAGCGCGCGGCCCGCCGTGGCTCGTACTCCGTCAATTGCCGGAAGTAATCCGCGAACGCCCCCGCCCCGCCGCGGTCGAAACCCGCCCAAAACGCCGGTTCGCACACCGCCCGGCAGCCCGCGATAGCCATCGCCTGATAATCGTCGGTCGTCCGACTGACCATGTGCGCGTGCGGTTCGATGTAACGCATGGACAACCCGGAATCCGCCCCTCTACCGCGCCACGCCCGGCCACGCGCCCGCCGCCGACTTCGTGGTCGCCGCTTCCAGTGGTTCGGTCGTCGGATCGCTGAGGGCCATGAGCACTGCTTTTGCCCGCTCCTCGTCCCCCGCCGGCCGTCGCGTCATTTCCTCCAACGCCCCGCGCAACGCCGCCAGCCGGTAATCCGCCTCCCCGGGGGCGCGTTCCACCCGGTCCAGGAACGCGGCGAGGTCGATCAGCCGCGCGCGCGCTTCGATGAAATAAAGGTCGAGCACGGCCTGTTTGGTCAAAGCGGATGGTCCTTCCCTCTCAATGTACGCTCACCTGCGGTCCGGCGGCCGTGCTCTGCGTCGTGCTCTCGGTGACGGCCGGAGGCGGCCCGGCGGTGAGCGGAGCCGTTGCGGTCGCGCTGGCGACGCGGTCCGACGCGCCGTGGCCCTGCTGGACGAAGGTGTTGTTCGCCCCGTAGAGCGACCACGGCCCGCGCGGGATCTCGTGGAACTCCACGAATTTCCAGTCCGTCGTGTCCATGCCGTTGAGCCCGAGGTAATCCCGCACGGCCGGCGAAACGTCCAGCCCCGCGCCCTGGTTCAGGTTCGGCCGCGGCCGGTCGCCGCCAAAGACGTACTGCCAGTGGTCCGTGCGGAACGGGCCGCAATCGCTCCACTGCGCGTAGCAGACGCGCTGGTTGCGCGGGTTGCGGACCGCGATCCACCGGTCCCGGCACACGCTGTGGCCTTCCTCGACGAAGGCGTTTTCGTACCACGGGATCACGAGGCGTGACTCGGGCTTCGTCGAACCCTTGGTCACGTCGTTGTAGGGCAGCGCGAAATAGAACGGATTCAAGCGCGGCTTGAACTTGACCGGGACGAAATCCCGCCGGTTCGCGGGGTTCGGATCGTCCATGCCGCCGAAGTTCTGCGCCCAGCTCAGGTCCCACGAGGACGACACGTTGTTGACCGGGTTGTTCGTCCCGGCGGGTTCGCCCACCCAGAAAAGCGTCGTGACGATGTTGGTCTTCCACTGGTACGGCACCGCCGGGTTGAACGGCATCCCGGGCGGCAGGTTCGTTCCCGGCACCGGGTAGGGATTGGTCGGAACCGTCGTCTGCGGCTGCATCTGCAACACGGCGCTGTTGCGCAGACGCTCGGCGTACCGGGCGAAATCCGTGCTGCTCGCGTAAGGGTCTTGCGCGAGGGCGGTCCAGCGCGCCGCCAGGACGATCCCCGCCGCGCAAAAGGCGGCAAACCGGTGGGATGCGACGGGGGAATTCATCGGGACGGGGACCCTCCTGATGCATACCCCGTGCCGGACGATGGGTAAAGGGCAATTCGGCGCGTGCCGCCCTCCCGCCGACCGGGCAAACCGGCCCCGCAACGGTCGGTTCAGCGCGCGGCTGACTTGAGCAGGTGCCCGTCCATGAACTCCGCCATTTGCCGCAGGTATTTCACATCGTTGAACGCCGCCCCGCCGTGGCCGCCGCCGGGGATGATGACCAGAGTGCTCTCCACCCCCGCTTTGTGCAGGGCCGCATCGAGGGCCACGCTTTGCTGCACGGGGACGAGCGGGTCCTTTTCGCCGTGCATGATGAGAAAAGGCACCGAGTCTTTATCCACGAAACTGACCGGGCTGGCCAACCGGGCGAGTTCCTCGCGCTCCTGGACCTTGCCGCCGAGGAGGCGGGCCACGGCGGTGTTCGCCGTGTCGTAGGACGCCGGGAGCGGAGGGTCGCCCCAATGCAGGAAGTCGGCCGGTCCGAAGCTGTCGATGACACACCGCACGGTACTGGATTGGTCGAGGTTTTCGCCCACGTCGAACCGTTTTTCCCTGGCGGTCGTGCCGAGCAACGCGGCGAGATGGCCGCCGGCCGACGCGCCCCACACCCCGATGCGGCCAGGGTCGATGCCGTATTCCGCCGCGTGGGCGCGCAGCCAGCGCACGGCCGCCTTGCAGTCCTCGATCTGCGCCGGGTACTTCGCCTGCGAACTGAGCCGATAGCCGATGCTCGCCACCGCGTAACCCCGCGCGGCCATCGCGCGGGCCGGATTCTGGTGGTACGAGCCCTGTTCCCACCCGCCCCCGTGAATCCACACGACGAGCGGCAACGGCGCGTCCGTGCTGGCCGCCACCGCAGGCACGATCAGATCGAGACGCTGATTCGGATCGCCGTCCTTGACGTAGGCGAGGTCGTGGAGGTCACGCGCGGACCGCTTTTCGGGCGAGGGCGAAGCGGAGTTTGCGGGAGGTTGTTGGGCGAACAACGGGCTCATGGCGCAACAGGCGACGGCCAACTGGAAAAGCGGTCGCGGCAGGGAGGTGAGGAATCGGTTCATGGAAGATACATCGCAGGCGGCCAAACATCCTGTTTTTCCTGCCACGAGCAACCTTTTCCGTCCCTGCGGGGCACGAGGGTTTTACGGGGGTGCAAAGCCTTACAAAACGCTTACAAAAAACTCCTCCGCTGGCATGGATTCCGCTTTGAATAGGGCTTGTTTTCGCTCAAAATCTCAGGCATAAAGACTTACCGCGTGCGCAATTCTATGAAATTCCCCTCTTTCTTCTCGTCGGCCGTGCTGTTAGGCGCGGTTTCCGTTTCGCTGACCGGTGTGTCTCGCTCCCCGGGCCAGACCACCGCAAAGCCGAAGGTTTCCACCCGGCCGGTGACGGCCACGCTGCCAGTCACCAGCGACACGGGAAATAGCGCCACCTCGGCGGCGACCGACCCGGTCGGGTTCACCAGCCTGAGCTTGCCGGCAAATTCGGACTCGCGCGTCTCGATACCGCTCACGCGACCGGCGGTGTTCAGCGGAGCGATCAGCGCGGTCTCCGGGAACACGCTGACGGTGGCGTCTTCAGCCGCATTCACGTCGAATCAGTTCGCTTACGCGCAGGGCACGCAACCGAATACCTATTATGCGATCATCGGGCCGTTGATCAATACGGTCTCAGGCACGGTCTCCGTGACGAACGGTAGCAACGCCATCACCGCGACCGCCGGTCTTTCGGGTCTCACGGCAGGCGATGAGATCATCGTCAACGGCCTCGCTTACAATGTGGCTTCGGTCACCAACGATACTAACGCCGTCCTTTCGCGCGCGTACACGGGCACGACCGGCACCGGTCTCACCGCGACCTACGACCACAGCCCGAAAGAAGGCTCTTACTACACGGTCACCGCGAACGGCGCGAATACCCTGACGGTCAACCTGAACGGGGATTCTCTGAGCACGGTGGCGGTCGGCACTTCAGTGACGCTGATCCCTTATTGGACGCTCGGCACCGCGTTTCCGGTCTCGGACTCGGGTGTTTCATACGTTGCCTCCTCTGGCACGACCAGCTTCACCCGTAAGACACAAATCTTACTGCCCGACATGACAAGCGCCGGAATCGATCTGGCTGCAAGCGCGATCTATTACAACTACAACGGCGGATGGCGAGTCTCTGGTAGCGATGGCAGCGCTTCGTACGACGATACTATCCTCCCGCCGTCCAGTTATTTCACCGTGCGCAATTCGACCGTGGCAACGACATTCACGCCGGCCGGGGGCGTCTACATGAACCGCATCACGGCACCGCTCGATACGCAATCGTCTTCGGCGCAGGATAACGCCGTGGCTCTGCCCCGGCCAATTGCTGTGAGTTTGAACGACCTGGGTCTCATCACAAGTGGCGCGTTCAAAAGCAGCAACGGCACGACTAGCTTTTCACGCACGGACTCGCTTCTGGCCTACGATAATACGCAGGCTGGAACCGACAAATCGCCTTCCGCGATTTATTTTTATTATAACAACGGCTGGCGCTTATCCGGAACCGATGGAACCGCAGACTACGGTGCGACCACCCTGCCTCTTGGTACAGGTTTCACCATTCGCAAAGCGCCCGCAACCAGTGGTGCCACCAGCTTCTGGCAAAACACCCGGACTTACTGATCTAAGTTCGTCGCTGCTCTGTGCGCATTGTAATTTTTAGCTCGTTTTTAATGAAAAGATTCTCCATTTTTGCTTTGTGCTTGCTGGGATTTTCCCTGGCAGCAAAAGCGGCTACGGTCACACTGACGATCAACGCTGGATTGCTTGAGAACGCTCTCGGTACCGCCGTGGAGCCAAACGGTGGCCTTTTGCAGTTACTTGCGAGCCCGAGCGGCACTTTTAGTGCGCCTACGTCGAGTTCTTACGTCAGCGGCGATAATGTTCTCGTGCAGAGTTTTCAGATGAACTCGAACAGTGGCACGGCCGGCCTGACGGTGAACACTCTCACAGGCATCCCGCTCACGACCGCAAATTACACACTCACGCCGGGAGAATCGCTCATTTTGCGTTTTTACCCCAGTTTGACTTTCGCTGGCATGCCCTCGACTCCCACCTTGGGGACTACCTTTGGACAGGTTCGTTCTGATACCGTGGAATTCGGAGGCATGATAGATCCATCGGAGACGCCTTGGGTAGTTCCTGCCGGTGGGTCCGCGAAAGACTTTGATTACGTGACGATCAGTGGTGGTGGCACGTACGCCAACAACACTGCCTTTGCGACGGGCATTGTGCTCGTCGGGCTAGTCCCTGAACCTTCCACTTATGCGATGTTTGCATGCGGATTTGCAGGGTTGATCGGCGTGACAGTGTGGAATCGTCGCGGCAAGCGGCCGCCGGTAGTTGTGTGATCTTTTCCTGAACAGTAATCCTTCTGCGGGCGGACGGGCCTCTGGCTTGTCCGCCCGTTTGCGTTTCGCAACGGTCTCTGGTTGCCGTTGCGAGTGGCAATCCTACGCCGGTTTGCGAGATGCGCCGCCTCCGTCGTGAAATGAATGTCTCTACGGCGGTTTCCGCAGGAAGAGATTCGCAGACGTGAGCCGCAGCTTTGCACGCGCAACGTAACCCGTTGGAGCGATAAAAATTTGTTACGGTGAACTGACGCGCGACGGCTCATTCACGGCAAGGTTTATGCTCACCAAAACTTTGCAGATGCCGCCTGCGCAGAATGCGCGGGACATTCGGTTCCCCCCGCTCCCCAAGCTAACTTTCGTCGTGAAAGTTCCAGCGATCGAAATGTCTTGTTCTGTAAGCAGATCCGGCACAGTGTTGTCGTGGCTAAAATCTGTCGTTGTAGGCTTTTCCCTCCCCCACCGTCAGCAGATCGACCGTGCGAAGTGCGCACCACTGCTGACATCGCAGTCCACCCCTCCGGCGTCTCCTTATGAACCGTGAACTGAAATCCGTTTCGCGTCGGCTTTTCGCGCTTTTTGCGGTCACCCTTGCTCTGGCCGTCACGGTCACGGCCCGCGCGGACATCGACTACGGGATCAACGCCACCGTCTGGAAGATGCTCTACGGCGTCACCGATGCCCAACTCAACGATCCCGCCTGGCTCGCGCGCGACGACGACGGCGACGGCGTCTCCAACGGCGCGGAACTCGCCGCCGGCACCAATCCCTTCAACGCGACCTCGAAGTTTGCGATCACCTCGTCCGTCTTCACGGCCACGACGGTTGCGCTGACGGTCCCGACGGTCGCGGGCAAGCTTTATGTCGTGCAATCTTCCGCTGACCTGACCGACCCCGCCGGTTGGGCCGCGCTCTCTCCCAACGTGCAGGTTTCCGGCGACGGCACCGCCAAGACCCTCACCGCCCCGCTCGGCACCGGCGCGATGTTTTACCGCGTCGTAATTCAGGACACGGATACCGACGGCGACGGCCTGAGCGATTGGGCTGAATACGCTGTCGGCCTGGACCCGACCACCGCGCACACCCACGGCGCGGCGCTCGACGATCACACGACGCTCGCCAACGACCTCGCGGGCGAGAATCTCATCACCATCACCGCCACGAAGGCGACGGCCACGCAGCCGCCCAACGCGGCCACGGCGGCATCCGACTTTGGTACGGTCACGATTTCGCGCGGCGGCACGCTGCATTTCGCTTCGCTCACGGTGCCGCTTGTCTGGTCGGGCACGGCGGTGGCCGACACGGATTATTCGGCGATGCCGAGTTCGGTGACTTTCGCCCCGAAAGTCGGCGTTGTCACCCTGACGCTCGCACCGCTCCCGGACGCGAATCTGCGCACGAGCGCCGTCGCCACCGTCTACGCCCCGGCGGGCGGCACGTATGTCCTCGGCCCCAACAGCAGCGCCAGCGTCGTCATCGCGCCAGCGGGGAATACCACCGGCACCGGTCTGACCGGCTACTACTTCCAGGATAGCTCGACGAGCAACATCGGCACGTATTCGTCGAACCTCTTCCTGCCCGCTAACCTCAAGATCACGCGCCTCGACCCGTCGATCAATTTCACCTGGACGACGACCGGGCCGGGCAGTCCGATGGCGTTGAACTACTACACCGTGCGCTGGGCCGGGCAGGTGCAGCCGCAGTATTCGGAGACGTATTATTTCGACACCAAGGCGGACGACGGCGTGAAGCTGTGGGTCAACGGCCAGCTCATCATTGACGGGTGGCCCTACTCTTCCTCGGATCGCATTGGTTCCATCGCGCTCCAGGCTGGCGTGCTCTACGACATCAAGCTGGAATATTACCAGGCGGGGAGCACGGCAGCGGTGGCGCTCTCTTGGTACAGCAACAGCCAGGTCAAGCAGATCATCCCGACGGCACGGTTGTATCCCGACACCACGCCGGACGCCCCGCCGACCCTCGTCAGCAGCCAGACCGCCATCGGCTTCGTCAACCAGCCCTTCACCTTCACGGTCGCGGCCAGCAGCACGCTCGGCACGGCGGCCACTTACGCCGTCGCGGCGCACGGCGGCAATCTCCCGCCCGGTCTGACGCTCAACCCAGCGACGGGTGTCATCAGCGGCACGCCCACCACGGCCGGCAACTACACGGTGGCGCTCACGGCGGGGAACACGTACGGCACCGGCGCGTCCTCGCTCACCATCCAGATTCTCGCGGGTGGAAACGGTGTCACGCGCGAACTCTGGACCGGGCTCAGCGGTCCCGCCGTGTCGAACATCCCTGTTGCCACCACCCCCGGCTCCACCGACAACACGCTCACCACGCTCGAAGACAACACCACGTACGCCGACAACACGGGCGAACGTCTGCGCGGCTATTTCGTCGCGCCGGTCACGGGCAACTACCACTTCTGGCTGGCGGCGAATAACGCGGCGGAACTCTGGGTTTCCGATGACAACCAGTCCGTGAACAAGGTCCGGCGCGCCGTCGTCGCCGCACCTGGCACCGCCGCCGAGTCGTGGACCGGAAACACCGGGCAGGCAAACCAACGTTCGCCGTGGCTGTCGATGGTCGCGGGACAGAGCTACTATTATGAAGTGCTGCACAATGTCGGCACCGGCAGCGCCACGCAAAACGTCGCGGTCGGCTGGCTGCTCGACCCCACGGGGCAGGCCGCCACCCCCGGCACCTCCGGGGGAACGGTGACGGGCGGCGGCGTGCTGTCCGGCTACGTGCTCGGCACCTACGATTACCCGGCGGTGACCACCTCGGACGGCAGCACCCTTTACAGCACCGACCTCTCGCCCCAGGGAGCTTCGGTCAGCAGTGCCAACGGCTCCGCCAATCTCCGCGTCCAGCCCGGCAACGCGCAGGCCATCCTGCATTTCAATTACGGCGGATTGTCGTCCCCGCGCACGGCTTACCACATCCACATCGCGCCCGACCCGAGCGGCAGCGGCCCCATCGTTTTTGATCTCGACGACGTGGACAAGTTCCACCCCGAACTCAAAACGGCCGACGGCGGGTACATCTGGAACATCGTTGCCGCGGGCGCGTATTCGGCCTCGGATATCGTCACCGCGCTGACGCAGGGACGGTTGTACTTCAACGTGCACACGGTCAATTTCCCCGGCGGCGAGATCCGCGGGTTCCTCACGCTCGTCAATGGTTCCCAGACGCCGCCGACCCCGGTGGCGGACCCCGGCTACACGGACGACAGCGGCACGGACGCGGGGGCGGCGCGTTTCCTCAACCAGGCCGCCTACGGGGCGGCCCCGGTGGACGTGGCGTATGTCAAGGCCAATGGCTACGCCGCCTGGATCAATGCCCAGATGGGGATGACCGCGACGCAGTTGTACCCCGACGTGCTGAATCAGTTGGCGCTCTTTCCCAGCACGAACCTTTCCGGCACCTTCGTGGACAACGCGTGGTGGCGCGCGGCGATCACCGACCCCGCGCAACTGCGCCAGCGCGTGGCGTTCGCCCTGAGCGAAATCCTGGTGGTCTCGGACACGAATTCCACGCTCAGCGGCCGGCCCGACACCCTGGCGTCGTACTACGACCTGCTTTCGTCGAAGGCCTTCGGGAATTACCGCGACCTCCTCAAAGCGGCCACGCTGCACCCGGCGATGGGTTACTGGCTGAACATGCAGGGCAACCAGAAGGGCAACCTCGCCACCGGCTATCATCCCAACGAGAATTATGCCCGCGAAATCATGCAGCTTTTCTCGGTCGGCCTGAACCGCCTGTGGCCGGACGGCAGCCTGGTGCTCGACTCGCAGGGCAACCTGGTGCCGACCTATAATCAGGGCACGATCACCAACGGTTTCGCCCGGGTGTTCACCGGGTGGACCTGGCACCAGGCTCTCCAGGCCAGCGGCCAATTGCCCACGAGTTTCTACCCGGCGACCGACTGGATCAACCCGATGGTGATGGTCAAAAACTACCATGAACTCGGCCCCAAGTATTTGTTGGACAACGTGGTCCTGCCGCCTGCCGTGGGCTACAGTATGACCGCTTCCGCGGTGCCGGGCTCGCAGGCGGATACGACGACGGCCGCTTACGACAGCTTCTGCCTCGGCGACCTCGACAGTGCGCTCGACAACATCTTTTACCACTCCAACGTCGGCCCGTACGTTTGCCGCCAGTTGATCCAGCGCCTCGTCGAGAGCAACCCCTCGCCGGGCTACCTCCAGCGCGTGGTGACCGTCTTCAACGACGATGGCACCGCCGCGCACGTCCGTGGCAACATGGCCGCCGTCGTCACGGCGATCCTCCTCGACGGCGAGGCGCGCAACGCCTCTCTCGCGAAGACCTCGGCGAGTTCCGGCAAGCAGCGCGAGCCTCTGCTGCGCGTCGCCGGCCCGGGTCGTACCTTCCTGGCCCATGCCAACAGCGGCAGTTACAGCCAGTCCGGCACGGCTGTCACGACCGTCACCACGACCAGCCCGCAATCGTTCAGCGCCGGCGATAATGTCTGGCTGGATTTCAGCGTCAACGACACCGGCACGCCTGCGGTTGCGCCAGCGAATAACCCGACGACGGGCAGTTACTCTGTGCTCAGCAATCCCGCGCCGACCGCGAACAGTTTCAGCGTCAACGCCCTCGGCTTGGCGGTCGTCAGCTTTTCACAACCGGCGAATTCCAATACCTTGACCGTGAACACCACCGGACCAGCCGTGGGTGGTGAAGTTTATCTGAAATTTACGACCACGACGGGCGGCACCGAAACGGACGGCATCTACGCCGTGGCCAGCGTGCCGACTGCCGGCACATTTACCGTCACGACGACCGGAGCAGCTCCCACGACCGCCGTTTCCGGTACCGTGCTCCTGCCGAAAATCTCCGCGTACGACAACATCACGAATCCGGGCGGCTCCACCGTCAGCACGGTCACCATCGCCACCTCGACCAACTCCAACGTGGCCGTCGGTGATCGCGTGTGGCTGCAATGGCCGGCGGGCAAGCAGTTGACCGACTCCGAGTGGACGGTGGCCACCGTGTTGGACGAGCGGCATTTCACCGTCGCCTGTTCAACGAAATACAACGCCGAGTCCAACCAGAACCTGACGGCTGCCTTCCCGCTCGGCGCACCGCCGCTCGCGCGGTCGGGCAGCGTCGCCTTGCCGTCCAGCAAGTTCGACATGGGCAACACGAACGCGCTGACCGTGCAATCGCCGCTCGATTCGCCGACCGTGTTCAACTTCTTCTATCCCAACTACGAATACCCGGGTGCGATGGCGGCGAACAACATCACCACGCCCGAGTTTCAGCTCACGACGGACTCCAACATCATCACGCTGACGAACACGGTAAACTCGATGGTCCTCAGTTCCGGAAATGTTAGTGGCCTGAGCAACTTCAAGAACGGGGCGCTCAACTTGGACCTCAGCGCCTACCTGGGCGCGCCCTACGTCAGTGTGAGCACGGTCTCGACGACGAACGGAACAAAGGTCACCGCCGTGACGACGACGGCCGTGGACACCACGGCCCTCGTCAACAAATTCGGCGACCTGCTCACCGGCGGGATGCTCACGCCCGACACGAAGAACGCGATCCTCGCGTTCGTCAACAGCACGACCAATTTCCCGCCCACGCAGACCGCCACGGGCACCACGACCACGCCGCCGCCGGCTCCGACTTTGCCGACGGCCAGTGCGCGTGACCGGGTGCGCGCCATCGTGCAAATGATCCTCGCCTCGCCGGAATACGCCGTTCAGCAGTGACCCACCCAAACCTGTCTATGCGATCCGAAAAATATTCCAGCCTGGGCTCAGGAACCACGCGGCGCACGTTCATCCGCCAGGCCGTCTGCGCGGCGGTCGGCACGGCGGCACTGACGAACACGATCCGCGACCTGCGGTTCATCAACGCGGCGATGGCGCAGTCGTCGGGCATCAGCGACTACAAGGCGCTGGTGTGCATTTTCCTCAACGGTGGCAACGACTCGAACAACCTTTTCATCCCCACCCTCTCCGGCGAGTACGCGAACTACGCGGCGATCCGCACGCCCGTGCTTGCCATCCCGAACACGGACGGCAGCGGCGCGACGGCCCTCGCGTTGAACTCGCAGACCAGCGATGGCCATACCTACGGCATCCATCCCGCTTGCCCGGAACTGCAGGCGCTCTTCAACGCCGGCAAGATGGCGCCGGTCTTCAACGTCGGTACTTTGGTGTACCCGGTGACGAAGGCGCAGTACACGGCGAATTCCGTCCCGCTGCCGCCGCAACTTTTTTCTCACGCCGACCAGCAGGTGCAATGGCAAACGTCGGTCCCCGACCAGCCGCCGACCACGGGTTGGGGCGGCCGTTGCGCGGATTTGCTGGACACTTACAATCCGCACAACGGCAGTACCTCGGTGCTCTCGATGTGCATCACCCTGGCGGGCTCGAATACGTTCGAGGTCGGCGGCACGGTGCAGCAGTATTCCGTGTCGAGCGGCGGGGTGGTGTCGCTGACTTCCGCGCTGGGCCCGAGCGCGGCGCAGACGGCGCGTGTCAACACCTTGAACAGCATCCTCGGCATCGACGCGGTCCAGCAAAACATGCTGACCTCCAACTATTCGATGGCCCTCGAACACGCTCTCGCCAGTGGCACTGGCCTGACGACCGCGCTTAACGCCACCCCGATGTCCTCCTACTGGACCGGCGCGTTCCCGACCCTGATCACCGTGCCTAACGGAGGCGGGACTTTTACTTCGAGTCTCATGTCACAATTGAAGATGGTCGCCAAGATCATCGAGGCCGGGTATCGCGCGAGCACGACCTCCTCCGGCCTCGGCATGAAGCGGCAAATCTTTTTTGTGCAGGTCGGCGGCTACGATCTGCACACCGGCCAGACGAGCAACGCTG